>JAAWDU010000082.1 GCA_022793905.1 Clostridia bacterium | reverse complement strand
TGAGAGGATAATTCCTCTCTTGCATTTATATTATAATATATAGTAATAAAAAAATCAAGGAGGGATTAACTATGGAAGAATTTAAAAGAAATTATAAAGCTGAATGGCGAAAAGAAAAAGAAACTAAAACTTCACGATTGCTAAAAATTGATAAAAATTTAAATAATGTATTTACATACAAATTGAAACAAGATAATATTACTTATTCGGAATTTGTTCATACTTGTATTGTTAGGTATTTAAAAGGCGAATTAGAAATCTAAGAATATTTATGTAATTAGTGTAGAATGTAAATAAATCAGTAGGACAGGGACCGTACGGAACAAGTAGGGTTTTAATATAAATATAGTAGAAAAGCTAAAATTAGATAGACTATCGCAAAAGTTGTGTAATTTTAATAGAGCTTAAGAAATTTCATTCTTAAGCCTATTATTTTTAGGCTTAAAACTAAATTCTGCCTTCATACATAATTCTAAATTGAGATAAACACAAATCCCATTTATTAATCCTTCTTGATCATTTTTTCTCTGCTTTTAATGTCGATAAATAAAGCACTTTTAGTAATGACATATCTGTTGGAAATACGTTTCTGTTTCGATTAATTCTTTTATATGTACTATTTGTTTCTATGTCATCGCATGCTTTTAATTTATTCTTTTAAAGCTTTACAACCTGCATATCATTTTCTTTGTATGCAAAACGATCCTTATTTTCCATTTTTTTCCTCACCCTTTTCTTTGACTTTTTATTAAATTTCTGGTATAATTTGATGTAATACTTATTAATCCAGAGTATGTATTTTTTTATATACTCGCCATAATCCTAAGGAGGTATTAAGTTGATTAGCAAAAATGACTTGCTCGAATGTATTAACAAGTGTACGTCCCTTTTTCCTACAATTGTCATCGAAGGCAAAACTGCGTATATTTTTTGGCTAATACAAACACCTGATGAAGATGTTTCTCATTCTATTGAAGAATCCTTGAAAAAAATACAAATAGATGACATCAAACCATATCATAACAAAAAATGTGAGCTAGTTGCTTTTATTATTCATCTCTAAATCTGCCTCTTTGGAGGCTTTTTATTTTTCTTTTATGATTTGTCTTTTGGTGAAAATCTTTATATTTTCCTTCTGTAATATCAAATTCAATCACTATGTCATTTTCTATCGTATCCGTTTCGAAAGCTCATAACGGTGTTTTCACAGTACTGTTATTATTTTTAGTTTCAAATTTCTACTTGATAATTTATGTTAATTGTTGTATAATTGTTTATAGGTGGAAACTTTATGTATTATTAATTTTATGGGTTCTATAATTTTAGTTGGGGTAAAAAATCTCAACTATTTTTTAACATAAAAATAGCATTTATTTAGCTTCTTTGATAAAATTGTTTTGCACAACAAATCCAAATCAAAGGAGGTCTAAATAAATGCAAAATAATTTTATCACTAATTTATTAGATTTAAAAGGGGTTAAAGTAACTAAATTTAGAAATAGAAAAAATCGTATTAGAATTCATATTGAGTTACCAATTAAAGAACATTCTTGCCCTTGTTGTCATACTAAAACTTTAAAAGTTCATGATTATCGCTTTCAACTTATTAAAGATATTCCTATCTATTACAAAGATACTTTTCTTTATTACCGTAAACGCAGATATGTATGTCCTAAATGCAATAAAAGATTTTATGAAAAAAATACCTTCCTACCTAAAAGAGCAAGAAAAACTAATCGCTTAACTGCTTTTATCATAGAGCAGTTAAAGCATAAACAATCCATGACTGATGTTGCAAGAATTTCTAATGTCTCTACTACAACAGTTTCTAAATTGCTACCTTGTTTGTCTGTAAGTGCTTCATATATTCCTGAAGTATTATGTATTGACGAATTTAGAGGTAATACTGGAAATTATAAATATCAAGTCTCTTTAATAGATGGTAAATTAGGAAAACCTATTGATATTATTAAATGTAGATATAAATCATATCTTTTTAGCTATTTTAATAAATTCTCATTAGAAGAACGAAAAAAAGTAAAATTTGTAGTTATGGATTTATGGGAACCCTATAGAGATTTAGCAAAAACATATTTTCCAAATGCAAATATTGTTGCTGATAGATTTCATTACTCAAGATATATTGTACAAGCAGTTGATACAATTAGGAAACAAGTACAAAGCAAATTGACTTCTGAGGAAAGAAAATATTTTAAACATTCAAGAAAACTACTTCTTTCAAGATATATTAACTTATCAGATGAACAAAAAGAAGAATTAGAATACATATTAATTAACTACTCTGAAGAATTAAGAAGAGTTTACAATGAGAAAGAAGAGCTACTTAACATTTTACATTCAGATGAAAAATATCATGCAATAGATAGACTTAATAATTGGATAAAAAGTAATTTAGAATCAAATTATGAAGTACTACAACAATGTTCAAAAACATATAGTAACTGGATTAAAGAAATAAGAAATTCACTATTAGTACCATATTCAAATGGGGTTATGGAAGGATATAACAACAAAATTAAAGTACTAAAGAGAGTTGCTTTTGGATTTAGAAATTTTCAAAATTTTAAAGCAAGAATATTACTAATGAACTAAATAAAAATATAACTCTATATTAAAAAAAACTAATTTTCATTAGGCTTATTAAGTGATTTTCAAAATCATAAAATATTAAGTTTTTTGTGTGAAATGATTTTTATCAAAGTTTTTATTGAAGTGAAAATGCTTTGCAGTTTTTTCACCCCAACTATTGACAAAGAGCCGTCAAAAAAAGACCGCTTCTTTTGAAACGGTTTAAAGTTTTTGTGTTGTCAAATTCTTATAATCTTGAAATCAAGTTATATCAAGTATTATAAAGAGTTCGACAAAAACTCGTCTTGGTGCCGTTGGCGTAGTTATCTACAACTTTTTTGGCTCTCTTGACGATTGATACAAATATCAATCAATTTATTAAAGTATATCATAATTTTTATAAATTGCAATAAAATAACAGAAAAAATTTAATATAAATTACAAACAAGGAGACAGTGCCTCCTTGCTTGTATGCTATTCAATTTTTGCCATTTCTCAGTTACGGATTAGTAGAGAATTATCTCTTTTTTCGAGGCTTCCATCCCAGCCTTAATCAAAGCGAAATTTGCTCCACTGAGGACACCGATAAGTCCCGTACCGATTAAGATTGATGCCACAGGTTCATCTCCAGGAATTGCATCAAAGCACTCCTTAATGACTTCCTGCTGATTGTTCCAGCCTTCCTTCAAGGAATGACAGCAGAGAGCAAAGAACTCAATGTCATCAACCTTTTTAGTTAACACTGTACCCAACTTGGTTTCTCCAATGTAGGCCAGTTCAGGCCAAAATCTGCTGGAAATCATTCCCGCGAAGCCTGCGTCATTCGCTCCTTCGATGTTGACAGCAAAAGCTATCCGTTTTTCATTGCCTTTAAGAATGTCGCCATTTTTTGTCTTGATAATCATAATGTATTTCCTCCTAACTGAATTTTTATTGAATGAATATCATTACATAATATATTATACCATATTATGTTGATTTTGTAAAACATAACTGCATTTTTTCAACTTTTACATTTTCTACACATAAATCAATTCACTAAGAACAATTTCTTCTGCTTGTGCTTTAATAGAGTTCATAGTACCTATCCAATAAAGCATATCTGTATTTTTCATATCTTCAGTCAAATCGCTTTTTGCTTTTAACTCACTAATAATCTGTTGTACTCTATTATCAGCCGTTTCTTGTATTTCTTTTAAATGTGTATTTAATCTTCCATCCATTAGCATTATAGTATATTCTGCTTTTTTGTATTCTTTCAAATATTTTAATCTCATTCTTCCATACTTATTTAAAACAATTTTTTCTTGTTTAGGCATTACTAGGTTTGGTATATAATAGTCCCCCTCTAAATGATATTCAATGCCTGTTCTTTCATCAATTTTTGTTTTTGATAATTCGTTTTCCATATC
>JAAWDU010000043.1 GCA_022793905.1 Clostridia bacterium | reverse complement strand
TACATGCTAAACAGCCTCTAAAGCTACCTGTGTGTGTGTGTGTGTGTGTGTGTGTACAGCGCCAAGGGTTACAGCTGTTGCTATTTTTCTTTCCTTCATTTCTTTTTCTTCCTCCTAGTTGCTTTTCTTTGATTGCTTGGTTTTTATGCTATTATTATAAACAAAACTAATTCATTTGTCAACTGGTAATTTTTTACATCTTGATTACAAAAAATAGATGTCTTGTAAATAAACATTTCATCTAATGCTCATTTACAAGACATCTACTTTGCCCCTCTTTTGCAAAGATTTTGCAATTTGAACTAATTAAAAATTTTTTATACTACGATTTTTTTTGAATTAAATATTTTTAATTTTCTCTTAATCTGAATATGCTTTACTTAGTTTTTCTTTATCTTTGTATAATGTGTATAAAGTGTCTATTCCTTGTTCTAGCTTTTTTCTTTCTTTTTCACATCTTAAATAGTTTTTATCCATTTCATCTTGCATCTTTCCATGTTGCGCTCTGTTTATTCTTTCGTATTCTTCTAATTGTTCACTTACGCTATAAATCGCTTTACTTAGTCTCATTTCCATTTCGTTTTGTGATTTTTTCATTTCAGCGAACTTTTCATTCATCTCTCCTCTTAAGCCACTTACTTGACCTTCTAAGCTACCCATTTGACCTTTCAATCCGCTCATTTCACATTCTAAACCATTCACTTTTTCTTGTAAACCGTTAATTTGACCTTGTAAGCTTTCTTTTAGGTCTCTTATTAGTCCTACTAGTTTTTCAAATTGTTCATCTTTCATTCTATCACCTCCATTCCTGATGTATAAAGCATTTTATCATAATTTAACTCCTATGTCAAGTACCTTTTTTGTCAACTTTGTGATGTTTTTAGAAAAATATTTTATCTTCCTTCTTCCTCATGTTCTTTTACTTCTTGAATTGATAATTCTCTTTTTTGTTCCCAAAAGTAAGTCCAGTTGAATTGTTTTGTTTTTGTGCTTTTTACTAGGGCTATAGCTTGGTTTATTGTTTTTATTTCTTCTCTTTGTGTTTCTACATTTAATGCCTTTTTATATACACTTAAAACGCTTTCTGCTCTTCTTTTTAAGCCTGTATGTGCAAAAAATTCTGCTAGTACTATCGCTCTTTCTTGTTCATTTTCTCCTTCTAATATTCTATTTATATCTTCAGCTGACTTTAGTACATCTTGCTCTTCGTAAATGATATTTCTTGCTATTTCAACTGGATCTTTAGGTTCTTCTTTTTCTCTTGCTTCCGCTTCTACTTGTCTTTTCCTTATTGTTCTTGCTACCCTTTCTAACCTTCTAGCTTCTTCTTTTTCATCTATTCTATATAATAATCTAATTAATTCTCTTATAGTTTTTAAGTTTTCTGGTTCTAATTTTAAACTATCATACAATATTTTCCTTTTTTGTGAATTATTTAATTGCCTTTTCCCTATCATTGCTAAGACTTCTTTTTCTCTTTCTGCATTTTTAGTTTTACTTGCAAGCTCTTGCAATATAAAAAGTGTTTCTGTATCTATCACATCATCATTTAATTTGCCTGCTTCAATTTCTGCTTCGTCTAATCTTCCCTCTTGAATTAATCTTTTTATATTATTTCTTACTTCAACCTCCGTTTGACATCTTGCTAATGACTTGTTCGATATTCCAAAGTTTTCTTTTATTTCTGCTATGCTTGCTCCTCTATCTATTTCTCTTAACACTCTATTTAATAATTTCACTTTTATTTCCCCTTCTTTAAATAATTTTATTTTGCAATAGTATCATATTTTACTGTATTTTGTCAATATGAAAATAAGGCTATGTTTTTGTGCATAGCCTTATTATAAAGTTTTCATTAACGTACTTCTTCTTCCATTTCAGCTATTGCTTCTGCTTGAGCCTTTGTTATTTCCTTCCACTGCTCTGGTTGATATTGTTCCCTTATTAATCCTTCTCTTCCTATCTCCTTATATGTTCTTGATAGTGATTTTAACTGTTCATCAGTTAATTCACCTTGTGCTATTAATAAATTTATAAACTCAAAATCACTTAAGCCCGATAAGTACTCAGCTCCAAATTCCAATGCCATTTTACGTTCATGTGACACATTAGACTTTTCTCCTGCTTCTTCTTTCTGTCTTGCAACTTCATATATCATTTCTTCATTGAAATCATATATTTCTGGTCCTGTTCCCATAATATATCTAACAAACCCTTCATCTTTAGTTCCTTTATATTTTTTCATCATCATATCAATTGTTCCATAATGCCTACTCACAAATCTTAATTCCTTTACTTGCATATTTTCCTCTATTAAATCTGCAAAGTGGTTCATTACATTTTCTATTGCAACTGGGTATGTTTCTTCGTCCTCTCTTGGAACTTCTAGGTTTATTATCTCTCTATTATTTACATCTCTTAATTTATGCATTAATCTTGAAACTTCTGGATCCATTCTTATTGCTTCACTTGTACTATTTTCTATTACTGATTTTGCAAATGTTACTTGCAATTTTCTTGCTATTTTTTCGTACTTTCCTGTTAAATTCGCAAGTGCTATCTCTTCTTCTGTTATTCCGAAGTGCTGTCAAAATATCGATATAGTCTCCATCAAGCTTGTCTATTATTCCTTCATGCAATCCGATCTAGCATATCGTATGGAGTATATGCCATTTTATCACATATTCTAATTAAACATCCTTCAATTGTTGCAGGTATCATTTTTCTGTCATAACCTTTTTGTGTATGGCATTTAAATAGCTCGTCTTCAAAATCTAGTTCACATTTTTCTTTATCTGGTATAAATTCTGCTTCTGAAAGCTCTCCATTATGCGAATTTATTCCATCAAACATAACCCACAAGCTTCTTCTTATTCTTTTAAGTTCTCCTTCTTTGAGACTTGGATGATAGCTCTTAATTCTTTCTATCATCTCATCATATATTCCATGTCTATATATTAATTCCTTTGGTCCTATACTGTTATGGGTGTATACACCTAAATCATATTTTTCTTTGATGTTTGAAAGCCACCATTCTCCTCCATGTCCAAAGAAAGTGTGACCCACATCATGATTTTTTGCAATTAATCTCGCAACTCCTACATTTAACCCTAGTTCTTTAGCTATCATAACTGCTAATCCTTCTACCATATCTTGATGATTTCTTCTATTTTGAATTTGTCTTGAAGAATTTCTTATTAAACGTAAAGCCATTGTTTTTTCTGTACTTGTTTTGTTGTATTCTGCTATTACAGGTGCTATCTCTTCTGAATATTGCTCTAAAACCTTTGCTAATTCTTCTGCATATGTTTCAAGTCTTCTAGCTTGTACTTTTGCCAAAGACTTTTGATTTTTATAATTTTTATTTGATACTATATCCATATTTTCTCCTTTTTTTACCATTATTTTTTATTATATCACATTTTTTGCACTTTTTCAATTGTCTTTTTGTGTAATTTAGTGTATAATTATGTTATATTGTGTAATGAAAGGATGTTTTTATGGAAAAAGCGTTTGTTTCTCATGGAGATATTATCTTGGATAAAATTTATGATGGCGATTTAAATTTGATTAAACAAGAGGGCGGAGGATGTAACTGGAATACTTTGTATAATTTAGCTCTTATGGGTGAAAAGTGCTTTGCTTTTGGTTCTTGCCGGATCTGATGTAGAAGGAGAGCTTTCTCTTAATTCACTTAAAAACGCAGGTGTTGATATTTCCAATATTTTGATTGAAGATAAACGTACTAATGTTATGAATATTATTATACCGAATTCTGAACTTAATGATAATTCTGTACAGCACTGTTGGTATTCTCCTATTGATATGTCATACACTATGAATTTTTCTAATAATTTGCCTAATAGATTTCCTGATAGTATGCAAAATAACGAAGTTTTTCTTATTTTAGATAAGTTTTTGCCTATTAATTTGGAGTTTTTGAAAAGTATTAATAATAAAAAGGTGTGTCTTGATGTTCGGACATATTCGTTTTTTTGAACATTTTTCTAAACAATATATTACTGGATTTTTTAAACTTGCTGATTATATTGAGCTTAATGATAATGCCCAAGGGTTGCTTTTTGAAAAGCTTGGTATTAAGACTGAAGTCGAGCTTTTCGAGCTTCTTGGTTTAGAACTCTTGGTTATTACTAAAGGGAAACGTGGCGCTACTTTTGTATTTAGAAACGAACATGGGGCTATTTCTGTTTTAGATCAAGAACCAGAAATTGTTGTTAATTCTGTTGATACAACTGGTGCAGGTGACGCTTTCTTTTCTACTATGCTTAAAGAATATGCTTATACTAATAAAGTTGATAAAGATTTTGTTATTCGCGCTTTTCCTATAGCAAATCAAGCTTCAAGGGAAATTTTAATGCAATTCGGTGGAAGGAAGCATTAAAACTACTAAGAGGGTTCCTAAAATAGGCTCCCTCTTAATTTTTATATTAATATAATTACTTTACCTTTTTAATCTAAATCTAGTTCTATTTTGTATTCTTCTAGCCAGAGGTCGAATTCGTATAGGTAGGCAATTAGCTGTGGCTTTGTCATTAGCTGACCATACCATGGGATGATATCATTTTCATCTAGTTCTTCTAGAAGCTTCTCTATTTCTTCTATGTTGAAGATTTTATACATTTTGCTTTCTTTATTTTTCAACCTTTCTTTTAGAAGTTTGCTTACTTCTTCTTTGAATTTTGGGTTATGTGTTTTTGGATATGGATTTTTCTTTCTTTCTAAAACTTCATCTGGTATTAGTCCTCTAAAGGCTTCTCTCAATAGGTATTTTTCTGTTCCTTCTTTATATTTATATTCAAATGGAAGGTTCCATAAGTATTCTACAAGCTTTGTGTCTGCAAATGGTACTCTTGCTTCTAAGGTTGCATACATTGTCATTCTGTCTTTTCTATCTAATAAACATTTCATGAAGTGTGTCATATTTATATAGAATAACTTTTTGTCTTTCTTTTTTCTATCTTCTTCCGGAAGTTCATTTATTGTGTCTAAGTATTCTTTTTTTACTATTTCTTTTAAGTTTATTTTGTCTTTTAAGTTATCGTTTAGTAGATTCTGTCTATATTCTATATTGTTTATCCAAGGGAAAAATTCTCTTTCGTTTAGTTCTTTTCTATAAAACCAAGGATATCCTCCAAAGAATTCATCTGCACATTCTCCACTTAAAATTACTTTATATTCTTTTGCAATTTCCTCTGAAAACCATAAAAGTGAAGATTCTATATCTGTCATTCCTGGGTAATCTCTTGCATAAAGGCTTTCTTTTAGATATTTCACTACATCATCTTGAGTTATCGTCTTATATTTATGCAAAGTATCAAATGTTTTACTCATTACATCTATGTAGTGCTCATCTAAAGATACTGTAAAATCTGTTTTTTTGAAGTATTTATCATTTCCTTCATAATCTATAGAATAAGTTGTTAATCTATTGTCTTTTTCCTTTGCTACTATTGCTGTAATTAGGCTTGAATCTAGTCCTCCACTTAATAGTGTTGCAATTTCTACATCTGATACCATTTGTCTTTTTACTGAATCTGTTAATAGCTCTCTTACTTTTTCTTTTGCTTCTTCAAATGTGTCATTACATTCTTTCGTTTCAATATTCCAATATCTCTTTATTTCTATTTCTCCATCTTTTATTTTCATAAAATGGGCTGGTCTTAATTCGTTTACATCTTTAAAAACACCACTTCCAAGTCTTGTAGAAGGTCCGAAGTGCCAGTATTTCTCCGAAGTTCTTTTAGTCCTAAACAGGGTTTAACTACTTCTGATTTTAGTACTGCTTTTAACATTGATGCAAATACGAAGTCTTCTCCTTTTTTTGTATAATATAGTGGCTTTATTCCGAATCTATCTCTTGCAAGAAACATTTCTTTTGTTTTTTTATTATATATACAAAAGGCAAAAATACCTTCCATTTTGCCTAAAATCTCTTCTTTGTATTCTGCAAAACCTTTTAGAATAACTTCTGTATCAGAAGTTGTATCAAAAGTATACCCTTTTTCTTTTAGTTCTTCTTTCAGTTCTTCTGTGTTATATAATTCACCATTATATACAATTACATAATCCTTATAATACATTGGTTGGTTTCCAGTTTCTAAGTCAACAATTGCAAGTCTTTTATGTCCAAGCATCATATTTTTGTCAAAATGATAACCTGTATTGTCTTTTCCTCTACAAGACATTAAGTCTACCATTTCTTTAAATTTCTCTTGTTTTTGGCTTAAGTCTTTACTTAAATTTTGCCATCCACATATAGCGCACATATTTTATTCCCTCCTTTTTCTATTATTCTATGTTGTTTCTTACAATATGTGTTTTTTATTTGTAACTTTTTTTAGTTTATTAAAGTATTATATTACTAGAAATGGAGGATGCTATGAATATTTTATTTTTAGGCGGAGACACAAGATATAGATATATGATGGATGCCTTATCTCGGAGAACATTCGATTTCTCAAATAGGTTTTGATATTTTGAATAATGATATACATGAAGAAAGTCTTGAAACTTTAGATTTTAATAATTATGATGTAGTTTTATTTCCAATAAGTGGTCTAAATGACAAAATGGAAATAAAAACAGAACAAGGTTTTCTTAAGCTTTCTAATAATCTTTTCAAAAATTTAAATACAAGTTCTATATTCTTTACTGGACTAAAAACAGATAATTTACTTAAATATATTAGCGAATCTCAACTTATTAGTTTTTTAGACTTTGAAGAAGTAGAAAATGTAAATAATGAACTAACAGTGGAAGGCACTTTAGCTGATATTAAAGATAAAAAAGCTGATAGCGTGTGTGTTATTGGTTATGGAAGGCTTGGTAAGGAATTGTATTGGAGACTTACAGATAGTGGGATAAAGACTTTTATCATTTCAAGACCAAAGGAACTAATTTTTAATGATAAAGTAACTAATTATTACCCTATAACTGATAAAAACATTCTAGAAGTGTTTAAAGTTTGCGATATAGTAATTAATACTATACCATATAATATAATCCCTGAGGAGGTATTTTCATGTGAATATGTGCCATATATTCTAGATATTGCTTCTTTTCCTTATGGAGTAAATCAAGAAATTATTGGAAAATATAAGGATTTGAAAAAATACAAACTATATCTTGGAATTCCAAGTAAATATGCACCAAAGGAGGCATCTGATATTTTACTAAAGACTTTTAAGAAAGTGATTGATGTGAAATGAAGTTAGGAGTAGTAATTACTGCATCTTTTTGTACTTTAAAAAAAGCATGTAATGTTCTAAGAGAATTAAAAGAAAAAGGATATGATTTATATCCTGTGCTCTCAAACAAAGTTGTAGACTATGATACAAGATTTGGCAAAGCAGAAGATATTGTAAAGGAAATTGAGGAAATCACTGGTAAAAAAATTGTGAAGGATATTGTTGAAGCTGAAAAGTTTGGTCCTATGTATAAGATGGATGCTATGCTTGTACTTCCTGCAACAGGTGATTTTATGGCTAAAATGGCAAATAGTATGACTGATAATGCTGCAAATCTTGCTGTGAAAGCTACTTTGCGTAATCAAAGTCCTATTATTGTTGCTGTTTCAACAAATGATGGACTTGGTCTGAGTGGTGAAAACATAATGAAATTATTAAATCTTAAATACGTATATTTTGTGCCTTTTGGGCAAGATGACTATGTGAAAAAGCCTAATTCACTAGTTGCTCATTTTGATTTGGTTGTTCCAACAATAGAGCTAGCATTGAAAGGAGAACAAATCCAGCCTTTGCTACAAGAGTATAAAAAGAAAAATGTGTAATATTAAAGTATCTTGGATAAGCAAAATAAGTTTAGCCTAGTGCAAACTGAATTAATTCAGTTTGCACTAGGCACTTTTTATGATAGAAGCATGACGCCTATTCCTCAGGATGTGCGTCTGAATGGTGTAGGTTTAGTGCGATTTACCCTCCATGTTATGTGAACAGTACTTGTGCTCGCCAATGGACAAGTTGTGCCCGCACACTGCGTAGATTGTTCCAGACCCTCGGCACTTCGGGCACTCGGCAGCGTCCCAAGTGAAGGTTATATATGTATTGTAATCATTACAAGGGTGTGATCCGTTTTCCTTCATTTTACCATGTCTGCCTCCGGCATGTCACACAGCGCCCCCAGTAGTATCTTACAATCACATAGGTCCCACAAGCGCCGCAAGGGCCTGATTGATTGGATTGCTCATCACCACGTTCCACGGTGTGACCATTAAAGCTTGTCAGTTTCTCGTTTAAACTACCCAGATATACCGTGTGACCGCAAACTTTCGCCGTTCCGTCCAGCACAATAGTAAGTTGTTCCGTGAGCATTTCGTCCTATCGCTACCAGAAACAGAAATTGGGTTACTTTTGCTATCTGTTACTTCTACTCTCCATGAATAAGTTTGTGTTGTGTATTCTGCTAGTCCTGTTTTAGTTGCGAAAGTTACATAATTTCCGCTTGTTCCCGTTTTTGTATCCATTGCTGCACTACTTCCTCCCCAATAGAGCTTATAGGTTAGTGTTTGGGATGGGCTATCGTTGTCGTAAGCCCTTGCTCTTATCGTCATGCTTGTTGTTGTTTTGCTTGAACAATTTGTTGTTAGGTTATATGGTGGAGTGTTTGCTACTTTTGTTGTGCCTGTTGTTTGTGCACTGTTTGTTCTCCCTGCTCCGTCTGTTACTGTTACTTTTAAATCGTAGGTTTTTCCATCACTTAGTCCTGTATAGCTATTATTTGAAAATGTTGCTGTTTTCCATGTGGTTTCGCTTTGGAGTTTGTATTCGTATTTATAGCTTTTTATTCCGTTTGC
>JAAWDU010000042.1 GCA_022793905.1 Clostridia bacterium | reverse complement strand
ATTGTTACCGCTCCTAGTATTACGATGATTACTATCATTACTATAAGAGCAATTAGAGTTATTCCACTCTCTTTCTTTTTCATCTGTTTCTTCCTCCTATTTTCTCTTTTCTTTTGGTTTTCCTTTGCTCTTTATAGTTTCTTTAATATTAATATCTTTTTTCTCTTCCTTATGGCAGGAAATAAAAACCGACAAAGGTAAATAATTCCGTTTTTATTTCCTCCCATAAAGTAAATTTATATCATTTTGAACAATATATTGTGCTTATTTGTCAAAAAAAATATTCTTGACTTTAACTCCTAATCCTTTAGCTAATCTTTTCATAATATCATATGTTACACTTACATTTTCTTGTGTTTCAAGTGTTAATATTGTACTAATCGAAACATTTGCTTTTTTTGCAAGTTCTTGTTGTGTTAATCCTGCCTTTTCTCTATAAAGCTTCAATTTGTTAGCCAATTTTTGCCACCTCACTTTACCTTTGTCTTGCACATTATTATGTGCTTACGACATTATTATATTATAAAATATATATTTGTCAAGTATTTTGTGCAAATTTATGTTGCTCTTCAAAAAAGGTGTTGATTTTTCGCACAATCTATTGTACAATATATTCAATGAAAGGTATAAAGAATATGTATATTGGAGAAATTATTAAAATTTATAGAACCCAGAATAACCTATCTCAAAGAGCTTTCGCTAAAAAAACTTCATTAAGTGCCTCTTATATAAATACGCTTGAAAAAATATATAACCCTAAAACTCGGTAAGCCCTATTCTGTAACTACTGATGCTGCAAATGAAATCGCTAAAGCTATGGATATTTCTATTGAGGAATTACTTTCAAATATTAATGATAATCAAGAATTTGTTACATCTCCATTTAAAATGAATACTAGGGATAATATTTTCATATCTATACCTCTTGTATCAAAAATATATGCAGGAAATTATTTATCAGAAGATAATATTATTGGAACAAAAAAAATTGAAAATAGCTTAGCTGAGATTGGAGAGTTTTTTGCATATAAAATAAATGATGATAGTATGTCGCTTTTCTTTATTAAAAACGATATTGTCGCTGTAAAAGTACAAGATTTTGTTAATGATGGCGATTATTCAGTTATATTAGTTAATGATAAAACTTTTGTTAGAAAAGTTAAGTTATTAGAAAATGGTATTAAACTTATTCCTTTAAATAGAAAAATTAATGAAGAAACTCGGAGAACCTTTTTTTGAAGATATAATCATAAAAAATGGTAATTTTAAAATTATAGGCGTTATTAAATTATTAATTGAGAGACTGTTATAAATTTTTTTAATATTGCATAGCTCTATTTAATATTTCAAATAGAACTATGCATTTTTTATTTATCTTTTTACTTCTTCTATAATATCTTTTTCTGTTAGTTTGAAGTGTTCTAGGAGTTCTCTTGCTGTTCCTGATTTTCCAAAAGTATCTTTTACTCCCATTCTTGTTACTTTACATGGATATTCTTCGCTTAGTACTTCACATACTGCACTTCCGAAGTCCTCCTATTATACTATGGTCTTCTATTGTTATTATTTTTTTAGTTTCTTTTGCACATTTTATTATTAGCTCTTTATCTATTGGTTTAATTGTGTGCATATCTACTACTCTTATATTTATTCCTTCTTTTTTTAGCATTTCCATTGCTTGTATTGCTTCACTAACTACTACTCCTGTTGCAATTACAGTTGCATCTTCTCCTTCTCCTATTTGCACACCTTTTCCTATTTCAAAGTTTTTTCCTTCTTCATAAATTACTGGTGTTGCAAGTCTGCAAAGTCGTAAATAGAATGGTCCATCTAGCTTAGAAATTTCTTTAACTGCCCACCTAGTTTGTGTATCATCTGATGTACATAAAACTTTCATATTAGGCATAGCTCTCATTAAACTAATATCTTCTACCATTTGATGTGTTGCTCCATCTTCTCCTACTGTAACACCTGCATGTGTTGCACAAACTTTTACATTTAAGTTTGGATAACAAATGCTGTTTCTTATTTGGTCATAAGCTCTTCCACATGCAAACATCGCAAATGAACTTGCAAACACCATTTGTCCGAGACATAGCAAGTCCTGCTGATGTTCCTATCATATCTTGTTCTGCTATTCCCATATCAAAAAATCTTTTAGGAAATTCTTTTGCAAATATACTTGTTTTTGTTGCTTCTGCAAGGTCTGCATCAAGCACAACTACTTTATCATTTTCTTTTCCAAGTTCAACTAAAGTTTTACCATAACTTTCACGAGTTGCTATTTTTTTATCTAAATTCATATTTACCAAAACCTTTCTATTTCTTTAATTCTTTTAATGCTTTTTTATATTCTTCTTCGTTTGGAGCTTTTCCATGCCATCCTGCTTGATTTTCCATAAAAGAAACACCTTTTCCTTTAACTGTTTTTGCAATTATTGCTGTTGGCTTTCCTTTAACCGTTTTTGCAGTTTCTAGTGCTTTTATTATTTCTTCTATGTTATGACCATCAATATTTATTGTATTGAAACCAAAACTTTTAAATTTTTCATCTATTGGATATGGGCTCATTACAGTATCAATACTTCCATCTATTTGCAAATTATTATTATCTACAATAACACATAAATTATCAAGTTTATAGTGTGCTGAAGACATAGCAGCTTCCCAGATTTGCCCTTCTTCAATCTCTCCATCACCAAGAAGACAATATACTCTAATTCCTTTGCTATTTATTTTTGAACTTATAGCCATTCCATTTGCTATAGAAAGTCCTTGTCCAAGTGAACCTGTGCTTGCATCTACTCCTGGAATTTTGTTCATATCTGGATGTCCTTGTAAATTACTATCTATGTGTCTTAAATTTGATAATTCATTTACATCAAAGTATCCGCAAATTTGCAAGAGTGCTATATAATGCTGGTGCTGAATGCCCTTTTGATAAAACAAATCTATCTCTTGCATCATCTCTTGGCTTTTTTGGATTTATGTTCATTTGGTTAAAATATAGGACTGTAAGGATATCTGCACATGAAAGTGAACCTCCTGGATGTCCAGATTTTGCTCCATATACTGCTTCAATAATACCTCTTCTTACATCAGTTGCTTTTTGCTTTAATTCATCTATATCAGTTATCTTCAAAATATTTACCTCCTAAAAATTTTTTTATTTATTTTGTCCCAAATATTCTGTCTCCTGCATCTCCAAGACCTGGCACAATGTAACTTGCTTCATTTAATCCTTCATCTACTTGTGCACAATAAATTTGTACATCTGGATGTGCTTCTTGCATTCTTTTTAATCCGAATTGGTGCTGAAATTATGCTTAAAAATTTAATTTTCTTTGCCCCATCTTCTTTTAAAAGTGTAATTGCATCTATCCCAGAGCCTCCTGTTGCAAGCATTGGGTCTATTACAATTATTTCTTTTTTGTCTATTCCACTTGGCATTTTATAATAATATCTAACTGGTTTTATGGTTTCTTCATCCCTATATAATCCAATATGTCCGATTTTTGCATTAGGTATCATTTTTACAATTCCCTCTATCATTCCAGTTCCAGCTCTTAAAATTGGTACAAATATATAATTATTTTCATCTATCATCTGTGCTTTTGTCTTTTTAATTGGTGTTTCTACCTCTACTTCGTGAAGTTTTGCATCTTTCATTGCTTCATAGCATAAAAATAGTGTTATTTCTGATATTAGTTCTCTAAATTCTTTTGTTCCAGTATTTTTGTCTCTTAAAATTGCTAGTTTATGCTCTAATAATGGGTGTTTTAGTATAACTGGTTCCATTTCTTCTTTCCTCCTTTATTTTTACATACTTCTTATAATAAATAGTACAATTATAGCGATTCCTATAATCACTCTATATATTGCAAACCCTTTGAAACTACCTTTTTTTAAGTATTCTAATAAGAATTTTATTACAAATATTCCGAACAATAAAACTTACTGCAATTCCTACAAAAAATGGCACACTTATAACAAACTCTTTTAGCTTATATAATGTTGCACCTGCAACAATCGGTGTTGAGAGTAAAAATGAATATTTCGCAACAGATTCTCTTTTTATTCCTAACATTCTTCCTGTTGTCATAGTTATTCCAGAGCGTGAAACTCCTGGTATAAATGCTAAAGCTTGAGAAAGACCAATCAAAAATGTTTGTTTTAATGTCATATTTTCATATTCAACCTGTGATTTTGCTTTTTTGTCAACCACATATAGTATTATTCCCATTATAATAAGCGCTCCTCCTATTATTAATGGTGTTTTTAATGCATCTTCTAAGAAATGGTCTAAAAGGAAACCAATTGCTCCACCCGGAATTGTTGCGATTACTAGATACCAAAACATTTTCCCTTCAAATGATTTTTCTTTTTTGAAAACTTGGTTAAATCCTCCCTTTATAAGTCTTAACCAATCTTTAAAGAAGAAAATTACAATTGCAAGTAAAGTTCCTGCATGAAGTGCTACATCAAAACTTTGAAATGCAATTTCAAACTCACTAGAATTTAGCCATCCTAGAGCCCATGGCACTAAATAAAGATGTGCTGAGCTTGAAACTGGTAATAATTCAGTTAACCCTTGAACTACTCCTAAAATAATTGCTTGAAGTATTGACATGATTTAATTCCTCCTAATTTTTAAAATTTTTCTCTTTCGTCTTCTATCTCTCTTTCTGTATGTCTAATCTTTGGTCTTAGTTTATGTATATTAAGTTTTCCAACAATTCCATAAGTTTTATCTAAATGCTCTATTGCTTTTTTCTCTTTTTCTGTATGTGAACTCTTTTTTTTATGAATGTCTTCTTCATCTATAATAGGCATTTTAAATTTGCTTTTTATTGGTATAAATATAGGCTCTTTATTGGCAATTCTTATATAGTTATTATCTAGTTCTATTGCAAGATTTACAAACTTTACTGCATTATCATGGTCTCCTCTTAACATATATATTTTTCCTAATTTGTAATATGCATCTGGTTCTTGTTCTTTATCTTCTAGAGCTTTTGTAAAATATTTTTCTGCTTCGTCTAAATCCATTTCCACTAAATTTATTTGTCCTAAGGCATAGTATGCATGTGTAAGTAGATTATTGATTGTAGCTGCCTTTTCATAGCAAATTTTGGCATTTTCAAAATCATTAAGCATAGTATAAACAATCCCCATACTGTAATATAACTCGAAATTATTTGGCGAAGTTTTTAATCCCTTATTATAAACATTTAATGCCTCTTTATATAATTCCTGTGCACACAAAATATCTCCAAGAAGCATACTTGCTTTTATATAATCTGGCTTTTTATCTAAAAGGTTTTTAAGCATGATACTCGCATCCTCCCTTTTCCCAAGCTCGTTAAGTAAAAATGATATTTTATAATATGAATCATAATCTTTTTTGTTTATATCTACGGCTTTTACATACTCATCAATAGCTTTCCTCATTCCGCCTTCTCTTTCATAAATCTCTGCAAGTTTCACATGTGCTAAATAATTGTTAGGATATTTATCAATAAGTTTAAGCCAAAGTTCTTTGCTCTTCTTACCATTTCCTGTAATATCATAAAATTTAGCTAAAGCAATATAAATAATCTCAGAAATGTTTTTGCCTTTTTTTTCTAATAAAAGTATTATAATTGGAATTACAACTGATATTAAATACATTATGACTTTAATAAATATATTATATTTTAAATCAAATATAACTTCAATAATTTCTAAAATAAGACCAAGAGCCTGCATAACTAACACTGCGACATATATTTTATCTATATTTTTGATAAGTTTGAAAAACATAGCAATTAACAAATATACTGCCAAAACTGCAAATATTATTTTTTCTGCTAGCATTAGCCTGCCTCCTATCTTAAAATATTATTTCCACTCTATTTTATCTTATTTTTTTCTAAAAGTCTACTATATTTATTAAAAAAAATAATTCTCTGTTAATTTTGATGAGTTTAAGTATTATTTTAGCAAAACTTTGTAGTATTTATAGAAAAAAGATTTCTCTTTTCCCTTTACTATTTAGGTTTTTTGTGATATAAGTATATAAAGAAAGAATTGATTTTTATATAAGGATAGGTCAAAATATGGATACATTAGATAGAAAAAAATTAGTTACAATATTAATTCCTGCATATAATGAACATGAAGTTATTCCTCTTTTGTATGAAAGACTTCTTAAACTCATGAATGAACAGAAGCAGTATGATTTTGAGCTTTTATTTGTTAATGATGGAAGTAAAGATAATACTTTAGAATTAATAAAAACATTACGTAATAATGATAAAAGGATAAATTATTTGAATTTATCTAGAAATTATGGCAAAGAAATTGCAATGGTTGCTGGTTTTGATTATTTGAAAGGAGATTGTTTAGTTATTATTGATGCAGATTTACAAGATCCTCCAGAGCTTATTCCAGAAATGTTAAAATATTGGGAAGAAGGATATGACGATGTATATGCAAGGAGAAAAACTAGAAAAGGCGAAAGTTTCTTAAAGAAATTTACTTCTTGGGGATTTTATAGAACATTGCAAAGTATGACTAATATTGAAATCCAAAAAGATACTGGTGACTTTAGACTTCTTGATAGGCGTTGTGTTGAAGCTATTAAAAAATTAAGAGAGTCTCAAAGATATACAAAAGGTCTCTATAGTTGGATTGGTTATAAGAAAAAAGAAATTTTATATGATAGAGATGCAAGAGCTGCTGGAAAAACAAAATGGAATTACAGAAATCTTGTCAATCTTTCAATTGATGGTATAACTTCATTTACAACTTCTCCTTTACGTTGGGCAGCTATTATGGGAATTTTTACATCACTTGCTGGCTTTATCTATATGTTAGTAATTATTTTCAAAACGATTATATGGGGAGCAGATGTTTCTGGTTATGCTTCTATGATGGTTGTAATACTTTTCCTTGGTGGAATTCAACTAATATTTTTAGGACTTATTGGTGAATATTTAGGACGAGCATTTTATGAAGTCAAAGGTAGACCACTTTATTTCATAGATACATATAATGAAGAAAAAGAAACTAATTTGAAAGGATAATTTTATTATGTTCTCAGCATTTGCTTTAAAGATAGTTGCAGTTATTTCAATGCTACTAGATCACTCTTCTTATTTGATATTTGGGAAGTTTTCCTATCTAAATTATATTGGTAGGATTGCCTTCCCTATTTTTGCATATCAAATAACAGAAGGTTATACACATACGCATAATCTAAAAAAATATTTTTCTAAATTATGCATATTTGCGCTAATCTCGCAAATTCCTTTTATGCTATTTACATCTATTTTTTTATCTGAAATTCATTTGAATATCTTTTTTACACTAGCTTTAGGCTTAGGTGCTATTATTATTTATGATAAATTAGATAATATAAAACAAGAAAAAAAATCTACACATATATTTTATAAAATTATGGGAATTTTAAGTGCATTTGTCTTTTCTGCTTTTTCTGAATTTGCTAAATGTGATTACGGTTATTTTGGAGTTTTAGTTATTTTTTCTTTTTACCTATTTAGAAACAACAAATTCCTTATGAATTTTTCTTTTATAATACTTGTATTTATATTTTATGGTAAAAATTTGTTATATAGCTCTCTTACAGATGTTTATTTGTGGATTATTGTATTTACTATTTCTGCACTTTTCTTTATAAATCTTTACAATCATAAAAAAGGAAAAGATACAAAATACTTTTTATATCTTTTCTACCCGATGCATCTATTAATAATTTACTTATTATATTTAGCATTAAAGTGAATAGTTTATCCCTTTAGCTACAATCTCTTTCATGTTGTCAATAAGTTCATCTATTTCTTTTGGAGTAACTATCATATTATAATCGCCTGGATTTAGTGCTTCTTTTATTTCTTCATAATTGTCCTGTTCTTTTAGTTCATTTAGATAGTCATTAGACCTTGCTTCATCTTGAAGCTTTTTAATAAATAAATCAAGTGCTTCATTAACAAGTACAGCACTTTCTACAACTGTTGGTATTCCGAATTGCGATAACTGGAATTCCTAGAGTATCTTTACTTAGTTCTTTTCTAGTATTTCCGAACTCCAGCTCCCGGAACAATACCTGTATCTGAAAGTTGGATTGTACTACTTATTCTCTCCATACTTCTAGATGCCAAAGCGTCAATTACAATAAGAAGCTTAGGTTTTACATTATTCACAATCCCTTCTAGAATTTCCAGAGTTTCAATCCCTGTAGTTCCAAGAACTCCTGGTGAAACAGCACTAATTGGTCTTGTTCCTTCTGGTGCATATTCTGGTAAATACTTAATAACATGCCTTGTAATTTCTATTCCAGAAACAACTTTTGGTCCGAAGCGAATCTGGTGTGACATATTCATTTCCAAGTCCTACAATTAGCACATCAGAAGTACTATCAATATGATTATTTACAACTTCTCTAAGTTCATCTGCAAGTACATTTGCTGATTCTTCAATATCTTCAAGTGTTGCAATTTTTAATTTTTTAATATCTATTGTAACATAAGTCCCTCTTGGTTTACCAATAGCTTTTTCTCCATTTTCATTAGTAATTTTAATTTTAGAAACTTTAAGTCTATCATTAATTTCTTTTTCTTCAATTTCTATCCCTTCAAGTTTCTCTTCACTAGACGCTTTTTCTAAAAGTTCACGTCTTTCAATAGCTAAATCAGTTCGAAAATTAACCATAAAAAACCTCTCTTTCTTTAATATATTATTAAAAAAAAAGAAGTTTTTTATACAATTATTAACTACAATATCTAACTAAAATAGCTTCTACCCCTATATTTACATCAATAAGTCCTATCTTATAATTAGTATCAAGTGCTATCATATCATCTAAAAGTCCTCTTATATCACTTTCAGAAAAATATTTTGCTTGCATTTTATATTTATTAATTAGAAAGCTTTGGTTTGGTTTAAGGCTAAGAGATGATGCCACATCTTTTTTATACTTTTCGGCAAGTTTAACAGTATATATTTTTTTAAAATGATTATACATAGTAATAAATATCTTTTGTATAGGTTCTTTCTGATAAAGAAGTTCGTTAAGAATTGAAATAGCCTTTCCTATGTTTTTCTTTCCGAAGATTATCTGTCAAATCAAAAATATTGCTATCAAGAGTTCTTACCACCAGATTATTTACATTTTCTTTAGTGATTTTTCCTCCGCTCTCCTGCATACTCTATTTGCTTTCTAATCTCATTTATAAGAGATTTCATATTTGTACCTGCAAGTTCAATTAATTCTCTTAAAGCTCCATTTTCTTCTTCTACACCATATGCTTTTATTATAGCTCGTAATCTTTCCTCTATTTGAAATGGCTTTTGCAAAGCAAATTCACATATAATCCCTCCGAGCTATTTCTATTTGTTTAGTTACATTTAATTTTTCAACAGAATCTTCAATAAAAACAAGTACTAAATTTTGTTTAATTTCATCAGCATTCTCTTTTAAAAATTTCTCTAAGGTTTCTCTTAATTCCTTAAGTCCTGTTATTTTCTTCTTTGTTTCTTTTCTAAAAAGACCAGAATTTTTTATAACAATCATTTTTTTTTCATATCCAAATGGAGGCGTATTTATTTCTGGCATAAGTGAATCAATTACATTTTCATCATCAAGTATAGTATAATTTATACCGCACTTGTATTTCACCAAAAAGCTTTTTTATCTTTTTAACTACATTTTCTAGTAAATAAGTTTCTTCCCCATATAAAAGATATATGGGGTTTAATTTTCCTTCTTTTAATTCTTTTTCTAAAACATCAATTGTCACTTTTCTTGCCTCCTATAGTTTTTCTGCAAATCTTGCTGAGTGTGCATGACAAATTGCAATAGCCATACTATCTGTTGTATCATCAAGTTTTGGTAATTCATCTACTCTTAATATCGTTTTTACCATTTTTTGCACTTGGATTTTATCTGCTCTTCCATATCCAACAACTGCCTGTTTTACTTGAAGAGGAGTATATTCATATGTTGGTATTCCTCTTTGGCATCCGTACAACTAAAATTACTCCTCTTGCTTGTGCAACATTTATTGCTGTTTTAGCATTATTGTTGAAAAATAGTTCTTCTACTGATATTGCTTCTGGATTATATTTATCTATTATTAAATTTAAGTCTTTAAAAATTTCATTTAGTCTTAGTGGAAATGACATTTTTGCCTCTGTCTTGATGGCTCCACTTGCAATTAATCTAAAACTATTTCCAATATAATCTATTATACTATAACCAGTTATCCCGATAACCTGGGTCTATTCCTAAAATTCGCAAATTCCGTCACATCCTTAACATAATTCTATATACTTCTGCAACACTCCATCCCTGTGCCGTTGTTCCTTTTGAAGCATATGGCGATTTAGTATCATATATTTCACCAATACTTCCTATTACACCATCTCTATCTATTGCCTCTAGGAATGTCTCTTCTGTTTTTTGACAAAATGCTTCAATTTTTTCAATAAGCTTTTGTTTTTTAGATTTATTTTTTTCAGAATCTCTCATATTTTTAAGAGCATTATAGTAAAGACCTAAAAGCCATGGCCAAACTGGTCCTTGATGATAACTTGCATCTCTTTTAAAAGGATCCCCTTCATAAATTTCTACATAGTTTTGTTCACCCTTAGCAAGTGTTCTTAGTCCATAATCTGTAAGTAATTTTTTATCTACAACATTCATTATATTTTCTGCAATTTCTGAATCTGGTTCAATAACAGGGAAAGTTAGTGATAAACTGAAAAGTTGATTTGGTCTTATTCTGCTATCCCCTATTACATCATACAAACATTTTCTTTTCTTGTTATAAAATTTATTATTAAATGAAATTTTTGTATCTTCTGCCATTCCTTTATATGTGTTTGCTTCTTCTTTATCTCCACATATTCCAGAAAATTCTTGCATTACTTTAAGTGCATTATACCAAAGTGCATTTATTTCAACTGCTTTACCATTTCTTGGAGTAAAAGCAAAATCTCCATACTTTGCATCCATCCAAGTATTTTGTGTTTCTGGTGTTCCAGAAACAATTAAATAATCCTCATCTAAATATATGTTGTTGTTTTCTAAATCTATACCATTTTTATATGCATTTATTATTGTTTTTAATCTTGCATAAATTCCTTTTACAAAACTTGTATCATTAGTATACTTTAAATATTTATAAACTGCTTCAAATAAAAGTAGTGAAGCATCAGCACTATTATATAAAGGTCTTAAATCAAACCCAGAGTATCCATTTGGAACAAGTCCAAATTTCATATCACGTATTAATGTAAGAAGTACTTCTTTCGCTATTTCATATCTTCTTGGAATAAGCAATAACCCTTCAAAGGAAATAAGTGAATCCCTTGCCCAATCTAAAAACCACGGATATCCTGCAATTAATGTATGAAGCCTAAAATTGGGTCTAAATACTACAAAATTATCTGATGCAACAATATATTCTTGTAATAAATTTTTGTATTTTTCCTCATATTTTGCTTCTTCCTTAACATCATATAATTTTGAAGTTAAAACTAATTTTCTAATTCTAACAATCTCATTATTTATAATTTTTTTAACATCTATTTCTTCAATATTGTCTTCTAAAGAACATATAAATTCAATTTCTTTTTCTTCATTTTCTTCAATCTCAACTTCGTATCTTCCGTGGAACTACATGATTTTCCTCTGGATAAAACCCTCTCTTTTCTTCTTCAAGATAATACATATTCTTAAAACTATCATTTTCATGCACTATATATCTTCCGAGCATTCAAATGTGTATATATTGGATTTTCTGCATGATTATCAATTATTATTACAGCTTTATTATTATTAATTGTTTGTTTTAAAGTAAATTCGTGGTTTGTGCTCATTTGATGAAAATCTCTATAATTCATTATTGGAGCAAGTATTAACTTAGCTTTTTTACCTTCATTTTTTACCTTATACAATATGCAAACTGTATTTTTTCCATATTCCATACAAATTAGTTTCTTAATTTCTACATCTTGAACTTTATATGTAAATATTGGAATATAATCTTTCTCAAAGCTCTCTTGGTTTTTATATCCATCTGATATATAACTATTTGATATATTGGTATATAAATTATATATTTTTCCTTCTATTTCTAAGCTTTCATCTACTTTTGAAAGTATAACTTTCCTTCTTCCTGGTGGTGCAAATGGTGCAACAAGAAGCCCATGATATTTTCTTGTATTACACCCAACAATAGTTGATGAAGCATATCCCCCTATACCATTTGTTATTAACCATTCTTTTCTTAATGCCTTCTCCAATTTTAGTTCATCTTTATCAAATTTTTTCATATGTTCCTCCGATTATTTTACTCTTTATCCTCGACCCATCTTCTTTTCTCTTCTCTTTTTGTATCACTATTTCTTATTGATCTTATTCTTTCATTATATTTTGTAGTAAATTTACTCTTTGGTCTATCGTCTAATCTTCTTGCTTTTTTATTTGCTTTACTCTCCTGCTTAATTGCTTTTGTTTTCTCTTTTGCCTTTTCTTTTCTTACTTCATTATTTGTTTTAAGTCTTGTATTCATCCTCACATATTTAGGATTATTTTGCATATCTTTGAATTTCAAATCTTCACAAATAATCTCTATTATAGAATCTGCGACTGCTACTGGTTCATGTCTTATTACATTATTTTCAATACACGCAAATTCTTTTGCTATTGCTTTTACTCCTTGTTCTCTACATTTTTCAGCATCTTGTTCAACTGGGAAAGCTCCATCTTTATTATATATTCTAACAAATTCTGGAACTATATCTCCTATATCATATACACAATAATCTATAACTTTGTTATTTGCATGTTCTATTATTGCTTTAACATGGTCAGAAAGTGCAAAATCATCTGTTTCTCCAGGCTTTGTCATAATATTTGCTATATATACTTTTATAGCTTTGCTTTCTTTTATTGCTTTAGATATTCCTTTTATTAAAAGATTTGGTATTACCTCTGTATAAAGATTTCCGTGGACCTATAACAATTGCATCTGCTTGTTCTATTGCTTCTATTACACCGTGGCGCTGGTCTTACATTTGATGGTGATATAAATACTCTATTTATTCTAGAAATTTTTGCCATTGAAACTTCAGCTATTTTATCTTTTTCATCTATAACTGTTCCATCTTCAAGTTCTGCACAAATATTCATTTTATCAAGTGTTACTGGCAATATTTTTCCTGTCATATTAAGGACTTTTGAAATATTTTCAATAAATTTCGAGCCTTCTCCATTTATTGATTGCATTGCTGAAACAAACACACTTGTAAAGTCCAAATTATCTTGAAATTTTAATTTTAATAGTCTTTCCATTTCCATTTCATTTTCTGAAAGACTTATTATGCTTCTTCTTACATCTTCTAATGGCATAAAAGAATTATTTGCATTTCTTCCCTCTCCATAATCTGTCATAGAAGCTATAGCAGTTAAATTTTTAGTGTAGTCTTTTAATCCTTTAAGAACTGTATTTAATCCTGTTCCTCCACCTATTACAACAATTTTTGGTCCTTCTTTGTATACTTTTTTATCAAATATCAAAGAATTAACATTTACATCCTTTTTCTTTTTATTAGTTGCAAGTCTATCATCTGTATCTTCTACCAAAAGTTCAAGTACTCTCTTTTGGCTATATATCATTCCAATAATACCCATCATAAATCCAACTATTGAAATAATAATTACAAATAATAATTTTAATATAGACATATTTGGTGTGGTCATTATAGTTGCTATTCCATAACAAACAAGCACTATTCCTAAAAGCACCAAAAACATCCATCTCTTCATTTTTGTTCCAGATTTAAACCACTTAAAGAATCCTAACATTTTTTTCCTCCATTTTCCTTTATTCGATTATTATATCATTTAATATATTTTAAGTAAATAAAATATTAAAAAAAATATTTTGATAAAACTATTTTATCATATTCTTCTTTGTTTTTTACGCTAGTTTAATCACTTTTATTATTTTTCTATTATTATTGTAACTGGTCCATCATTTAATAATTCTACTTTCATATGAGCTCCAAATTTTCCTTTTTCTGCATTTACACCTGTCTTTTTACATTCCTCTATAAAATATTCATATAGTTTCTCTGCTACTTCTGGTCTTCCTGCATTAGTGAAGCTTGGTCTATTCCCGCGAACTTGTGTCTGCATATAAAGTAAACTGTGATACCACTAATATTTCACCTTTTATATCTTTTACTGATAAATTCATTTTATCATTTTCATCTCTGAAAATTCTTAAATTTGTAATTTTTTTCACAAGATAATCTGCATTTTCTTTTGTATCTTCATGTGTTACTCCTAGTAAGACTAAAAGCCCCTTTCCTACCTTTCCAATTATTTTCTCATCTACCTTAACACTTGCATTGCTAACTCTTTGGATTACTGCTTTCATCATTTTCTCCTTTTTTATTTAACTTTACTTTTTCAAATTTTACTTTGTCTCTAAGCATTAGATTTATTGTAGCTTTAATTTTATGAGTTTTTTCAATTTGTTCTTTCATATATCTGTTTATGTGACCTTCTATTGATTTCACGTTATTTGTTATTGCAAATACAAATGAATATTTTTCTTTGTTCTTCATTGCTTGTTCTAGTATGCTTGACTTGAATTCTTCGTATTTTACTATCAATCCATTTTCCCTTGCGAATTTGCGAACTTTAACAATTAAGTTTGTACTATAAACCGTATCAATTATTATTATTCCAAAGAAAAAACCTACAAAGAAGCTAAAGGCTAAGTTGTTTTCAAACCAAGATAAAGATTCCAATACATATGGATTTACTAGATAATAATATATGCTTGCAAGTATCCCCCAAAAAAGTGTATATAAAGGGCAAATTAATCCATCAATATTTCCGAAAATTATTCGAATAATCCCATAATTTTACTCCCATGCCTTTTATGAAAATTACACCTGCTATGTATTCTAATGCAGTAACAGTTGCTGTCATAATCAAAATGACAATTATTCTATCATCTATTTTTATTTGTGATAATAGATAAAATACGCAAAGACCAAAGCCATATAAAGGTAAATATGGTCCAACTAAAAATCCTGGGTTTATCCACTCTCCTTTTGAAACAATCCTCCTAAAAAAAAGTTCCAATACCCATCCTAGTGTACTTCCTATAAAAAATAAAAACGCAAGTGTAAGAAAAACATTCATATAACTATTTCTTCTCTCCTCTATTCAAAAACTTTACAGTATATTTTATCACAAGCAAATAAAAAAAACAAGGGGACTAATCCCCCTTATGTGACTTATCTCATTAAACCTATTCCGTTCTAAGTGCTTCAACTGGGTCTTTTTTGGCAGCCAGTTTTGCTGGAATTAGCCCTGCAATCATAGTTAATAAAACACTAATTAGCACAAGTATTCCTCCTCCAATAATAGGAAGTGAAGCAATATTCGAAACTCCAACTACATTTTTTATTATAATGTTTGCTGGTATGCAAATAAGCATAGTAATACCTATTCCAAGTAAACCAGAAATGAGCCCTACAATCAAAGTCTCTGCGTTAAATACCCTAGAAATATCCTTCTTAGAAGCACCAATGCTCCTTAATATTCCAATCTCTTTTATCCTCTCAAGTACTGAAATATAAGTAATAATTCCAATCATAATCGAAGAAACAATCAAAGAAACGCTAACAAAAGCAATAAGCACATAGCTGATTACATCAATTATAGCTGTTACGGAATTCATCATAGTTCCAACTATATCTGAATAAGTTATTACATTTTCCTCTTTTCCCTCGTCTCGGTTTTTTTGGTTATATTCTTCTATAACACTTGCAATTTTCTCTTTTGCCTCAAAATTAATTGGATAAATATTAATTCCACTTGGATTTTCTAAGTCTACTACTCCTAGTTTTTGTAAATTACTCTCGTATGTTGCGTCATTATTTTCCGAATAAGCCTTCATTAGTTCCGCAAGTTCTTCGCTACTTAGTGTTGCAAGATATGCTTTTTGCTCATCTGGTAAACTTTCGAAATCAAATTGTTTTTTTCCTTCACTAAATTCCATTCCTGTAAATATATTTATATTATCATTTTCTTTTTGCTCTTTTGCGATTTCGCTTGCATTTATTTTGTTTATCACATATTCTTTTAAATCAGACCTATATCCAATTCCGCCTGTCATAGCAGTTCCGAATGCTTTCTTCATTTTGCCTTATTATTCCGAACAACTTCTAGTTCTGCTGATTTACCTAGTAAATCTTTCATGTATTCTTCATCTTCCCCGCATATCTTTCCACATGTTTCCGCTCTTTTTTATAATAATCTGTGTTTAAAACAACTTTAAATTTTAAATCCAATATATCATCATATGTGTAAGTTTGCTTTTCTATTTCCTCTACTTCCTCGCCTTTCATAAGCTTTTTATATTTTTCTGTTAGCTCATCTGGGTCTAGAAGTCCCAATGAATATAGCGTGTAATCGCTTACTTTAGTATCTTCATCTACAATTAGTACAACCTCATTAAATTTTTCTGGCCATTTTCCTGCAAGTAAATCATATTGAGATTTAAGAAGTTCATCATTATCAAGCATTTCCTCCCATATTTCATAAGAACCAAACGCATTTCCATACATCATACTTTGCATTTCTTGCATTTGACCCATTCCAAGTTTTTCCATTATTTGATTTGGAGATGTTTTTACATATGAAGTACTATTTGCGTTGTTATTATATATATTTATATCCATCTTATATTTATATTGTATTGCATTTGTATAATCTAAAATGTTTGAACCGTTTTCCTCTAGAAATATTTTAAAATCCTTTAAATTATTCGTACTTGTCTGTGCAGACATCATTTTAAATAAATCATTTATAAGTGGGCTTGACTCTACTTTTCCGTTCTTCTACTTTCACTTCTTCGTTTTCTTCTCCGTGCTCCCATAACAGAAACAATCATATCGCTCATATCTACTGTTTTTTCTTCAAGAGTTATTGGATAAGATGAAAGTGTATCTTCTTCTACTTTTGATATATAGTTTTGTACACCATTTGATAAAGACATAATTGTAGCTATACCTATTATTCCAATACTTCCAGCAAACGAAGTTAAAAATGTTCTTCCTTTTTTGGTCATCAAATTATTTAAACTTAGCGATAATGCAGTAAAAAATGACATTGAAGTTTTTTTATTTTTTGTATTGTTTCTTTTTTCATCTTCTGTCATAAATGGATTTGAATCGTCTATAATGTTTCCATCAAGCACTTTTACTATTCTTGTTGAGTACTGAATAGCAAGTTCTGGGTTGTGTGTTACCATAATCACTAATTTTTCTTCTGCTATTTCTTTTAGTAAATCCATTATTTGAACAGATGTCGCAGAATCTAGTGCGCCTGTTGGTTCATCTGCAAGTAATATATCTGGATTTCCAACAAGTGCTCTTGCAATTGCTACTCTTTGCATTTGCCCACCAGACATTTGGTTTGGCTTTTTATATAGTTGGTCTCCAAGCCCTACTTTTTGCAGTGCTCTTTTTGCTCTCCTTCTTCTTTCTTTTTTGGATACTCCAGATATTGTAAGTGCTAGTTCTACATTTGATAAAACTGTTTGATGTGGAATTAAATTATAATTTTGAAATACAAAACCTACCATATGATTACGGTATGTGTCCCAGTCTCTATCTTTATAGTCTTTTGTAGATTTCCCGGTTTATAACTAAATCTCCGCTTGTATATTGGTCTAAGCCTCCTATAATATTAAGGAGAGTTGTTTTTCCACAACCTGATTGACCTAATATTGAAACAAATTCATTTTCTCTAAATTCTATATCTATTCCCTTTAATGCAAGAACTCTTTCGTCTCCGGCTTTATATTCTTTAGTTATCTTTTTTAATTTTAGCATTAAATCACCTTTTTCTATATAAAATTAAGTTCACGGTAATATCTAGTATTAAAATATTATGTAATATTATTCAAAACCGTAAACTTAATTTTATTATCCAAATGTGTAATTGTCAATCTTTTTTTGTGAATTTTGTGTAAAACTTCACTTTTTTTATTAATTCAAATGCATCTTTCGCATTTCTTCATATCTTTTTATTTTATTTGTTGTAGTTTTGCTAAAATCCATATTTGTTAATATCATATTTTTGATATATTTATATTTTGGTACTAATTTATTTGTTTCTTTTACTTTTTCCCAAATTACTTTTTTGACTTCTTCCATATTCCAACTCGGATATTTCTTTTTGATTACATCTTCATCATACTTTATTTTCACTGATAAAACAAGGTCGTCTTCTTTTGGTAAACCGAAAACTAGGCATTCTTCTACAAGGTCTATTTTGTTTATGTTTTCTTCGATTTCTTCTGGGAATATTTTCTTTCCATTTTTTAATACAATTGTATTTTTCTTTCTTCCAGTTATATATACATATCCATTTTTATCAATATATCCATAATCTCCTGTATAGAACCACCCATCTCTTATTACTTCATTTGTTGCTTCTTCATCTTCATAATAACCTAACATTAAATTTGGGGCTTTTGCAATTAGTTCACCAATCCCTTCTTCATTTGGCTCTTGAACTCTCATTTCTACACTTGGCATAGGTAATCCGCACAGAACCATATTTCCTATATTTGTAGTTTTCTGCACAAAGTACAGGTGCTGTTTCTGTTAATCCATATCCTTGCACTGTTAATATTCCGAAGTTCATTTAATCCTTTTTCTACTCTTTTATCAAGTCCGGCTGCTCCACTTATTACAAATCTTAATCCTCCTAGTGCATCTATTATTTTTTTATATACTTTCCTTCTTACATCTATTCCAAATTTTAATAATAAATTTGTAAATACTTTTGCAATTTTTATTAATGCTGTTTTCTTTTCTTTCGCAATTTGTTCTTCTATTTTTTTATATATTTTTTCTATTAATATTGGAACTCCAACAAAAAATGTTACTCTGTATTCTTTTAAGTTTTGCCCTATATATCTTAGTCCATCTGGGAAAGCTGTTGTAATTCCTGAGCTTAGCATAATTAGCTGTCCTGTTGAACCAAATGTATGGTGATATGGCAAAAAAGCAAGATTTATGTCTGTGCTTCTAAAATCTTCAACTGTTTGCATGTCTGATATGTTTCTTGCAATATTATATTGTGAAAGCATTACTATTTTTGATTTTGACGTAGTTCCAGATGTAAAAACAAGTGTTGCTAATGCTTTTTCATCTATTTCTTTATCTAAATATTCTCTATTGCCTTTTTGAATAATTTCTTTTCCTTTTTCTATTATCTCTTTTATATATGCTCTTTTTTCTATTTTATCCATGCATATATACTCTTTTATGCTTGATTTTCCGCTCTTTTCTAACTTTTTCTATTATTTCTTCATATTTTTCTTCATAGATTATTGCATCTACTTTTCCTCTAAGTAAAGAATTTTCTATTTCTACATCTGTTAGTCCTTTATCTAGTGGAACTGCTACCATTCCTCCTAGAAGAATCGATACATAGCTTAATGCCCATTCATACCTGTTTTTTGAAAGAATAGCTATTTTTTTGTCTTCTAGTCCAAGATTATATAAGCCTTCTCCTAAACTATTAACTTCGTCTAGAAATTCTTTATATGTTATATCTATATATTCTACTTCATTTTCATTTTTATTTTTCACTTTAAAGGCTACATTTTGGGGATATTTTTTTACTGAATAATAAATTATATCTTTTACATTATTAAATACAGGATAATCAAAAAATTTTTCTTTTTTTATATCTTTCATTTTGTCCTCCGTTTTTATCTAGTATTGATTACTAGATTATCATATATTTAATATCCTGTCAAGTAAATTCACAAAATATTCATTAAAACTTTCACATTTGCAATTTAACTAATTTTATGTTATAATTTAGTTTAAGCGATAGTTTATCGCTTAGCACCCAAAGTGCTCTCTGAAGCTTTGGAGAGCAGTCCCATTCACACACAAAAAATTAAGGAGTGAAAGAAATGGAAGAAAACAAACGGAAAACAAAAAAAGCTAAGAAAGAGAAGGTGATTAAGGAGAAAAAAGAAAATCCTATCAAGCCTATTCTCAATAGCGAGACCCTGAACATCTTGAGAGAGAGTTCGGTTGCAAGGCTGTTTGCCTACATAGTCTCTGCAGTATTGCTCCTTGTGAGCTTGAATATTGCATATGACCATACCAAAGAAACAATTGGCGACGGTGCTTACAAGTACGATGAAGGCGCATATGAGTACATAAATGAGTCCATTAAAAACTACCTCGGCGAGGATGGTCCATCTATTGCTCTTTTGCAAGAGAACATTCCTAAGTGGACAAGTTCCTATGAAAATGGGGAAACCATACTGGTTTGTACTTTGCAAGATGGTTTCTTCTGTGCAGAAGTCACAGCAAGAATCACAAAGGATTTTAAGCTCATTGAAACAACTCGAAACTTCAATTCACTTGAGGAGTATCAAGATTATTTCTGGCATACAGTAAGAATGATTACTCTTGAAAATGGACTAATTATATTTGGTATCATATCTATAGTTCTTTTTACTGTATGTGAACTGATGCTTCTTTTGCTAAGCAAATTCGTTTGCAAGAAAGAGGAAGCTATTCAAAAATCTGCATATTCTGCTACGGAAAATGTACAGAATGACTCTGCTACAGAAGTGCAGAATGTATATGATTCAGATGAACCGATTCCTGCGACTGTTGAAGCTTCGCAATTGTCTCATTCTTAGTTTGTTTCACGTTTTCCCTTGAAAATTAGTTCCTTTCTTGGGGCAAAAATCCCTTAAGTGCATGCACTTAAGGGATTTTTGTTTTGTTTTGCAGAATAGGTCTAACTAATGATAGCAGTAATAGTGTCCGCTTTCTTCTATGTATGCCCAAGGTTCATCCTTTTTGCTTCCTTGAGGGAACTTTGCTTGGTATGTTACTTCACTTGGCATACCTGTTTCGACTCTTCCACGAAGATAATCTTCCATATTTTTCTTTACTCTTTCATTTGGAATCTTGTTTATTGCACCATTCCATGTTGGCTCATATTGCCCTGGAGCATAAACCACATCATACACAGTGTAATATTTGAAAGCTGGATGTTCTACTCTGTTTTCTATCACATTTGCAACATAGTATTGGTCTAAGTCGCTTGAACCACCTGCCTCTGCATTTACTATCTTACACATTAATTCATAATACTCATCAAAGAAATCATCTGCTATTTTTCTTGCATTTGCGTACATATCTTCGACTTCTGTTTCGCTTGATAGGTATTCTTCTTTTTCTCCTAAAACTTCGTTTGCAATTGGGGTTATTCTTTCTTCGAATTCAGCATATTTTTCTTCTCTTATTTTCTTTGAATATTTTGGAATGCTTTCTAGCATACTAATATATTCATCATACGCTTCTTCAAAAGTAGAAATACATGCCTTTATTTTGTCTATCTCCTCCTTATGCCTATCGTACTCTGCTTCTAGGGAATTGAAATACTTATTTGCTTTGCTACAAACCTTTGCATTTTGCACATCACTATAAATTTCTTTCATTGCGTCTAAGGATAAACTTGCATCTAGAATACAGCTTATAACTTCGTTATAGCATTCTTCTAAATGTTTTATGTCTTCCTCACTCGGAATCCGTGCTTCTTCCTTTACAATCGCTTCACGCTCTTTCCAAATTTTCCCTTCATTTGTTTTGTCTTCATTTTGTAAATCCTTAGAGATATTTATAGAAAGTATAGCAATTAGGCAAACCAAAGTTGTAACAAGAAGTGATAATACTATCCTATGCATTTTATTCTTTTAGCGTTAGCTTCCTTTCTCTATAGTATTTTTTGTGTAATTATTACTTTTGCATATTAGCAGTAATGTTACTATTCTACTATATTTTTTAAGTTATGTCAATTATAAATTTTTTAAATTTCGGTATTTTGTAACAGTTTAGTGAAAAACAAAAAAACTCACGAACCTTTTACATTCCGTAAGCTACCTTCATAAACTTATCTAATACATGGGCATATGTTTTTTCAAGTTCTCTTACACTTGTCCCAACTAACTTAGATTAGGTTTATTGTTAGCGATAATTATTTGTTCTTCTAATATATCAATTAATTGTTCTTTATTGAATACATTAGAAGTCATAAAACGTGTAGCACTGTTATTTGATTTTATATTTTTTCTTCCTGTCTTAGTAGTCGCACCCATAACAATTTTTCTTTCTTTGTTTTTTGTAAGTGTTCTTTCTATAATAACTCTTTCTAGTTCCCAATCAATATGCTTTGTATAGTCTAAGCCTCCCAATTCTCCATACCTTGTACCTATCAAAAAAGCAGTTCTTATTAAGCTTTTTACTGTTGTATCATCATAAGTCGATTTTGTATCTGTTATTATTTTTAACCAAACAAAAAAGCTGAGACAAGAATACTTTTCAGGTATCTCACCCCAACTATTGAAATTGAGCCATTTTTGTGTCTGTCAAATTTTTGTAATCTTGAAAAGTAGATATTTCAACACTTACAAAAAGTTCGATGAACTCTCCTTATGGAGCGTTTTAGGAGGTTATTTGCGAAAAACATGCCTATTTTTAATAGTGTTCCTCCCACAATTTGCTCAAAAAATAATTCGATTAATCAACTGATATCTAAATT
>JAAWDU010000041.1 GCA_022793905.1 Clostridia bacterium | reverse complement strand
GAGCAAGAAAAACAACAAGAGTAACAGAATTCATCGTAGATAGGCTTAAAATGAAACAGTCAATGAAAGATATTGCAAAAGATGCAGATGTTTCAATTAGTACAGTATCAAGATTATTGCCACCACTTGCAGTATCAGCAAAGCACTTACCAGAAGTACTGTGTATAGATGAATTCAAAGGAAATACAGGGTATTACAAATATCAAGTATCATTAATGGACGGTAAGAGAAAGAAACCAATAGATATTATTGAATGTAGATACAAAACACACTTATTAGATTACTTCAATAAATTTTCATTACAAGAGAGAAAGAAGGTAAAATATGTAGTAACAGATTTGTGGAAAACGTATAAAGATTTAGCAACAACATACTTTCCAAATGCAAAAGTAGTAGCAGATAAGTTTCACTTTGTTAGGTACACAACAGAAGCAGTAGATATAATTAGAAAAAAGGTACAAGATAAATTACCAGGATCAGAAAGAAAATACTTTAAACATTCAAGAAAATTGCTTTTATCAAGATATGAAAACTTAAAAGATGAAAAACAAAAAGAAGAATTAAATTACATACTAATCAATTATTCTGAAGATTTAAGGATAGTATACAGAGAAAAAGAGGAAATGTTAAAGATAATACAAATGGAAAACAAAGAAAAAGCAATAGAACGTCTAAACGCATGGATAAAGAGGAATTTAGAATCGGATATACCAGCATTAAAAAATTGTGCTAAAACATATTTTAATTGGGTAACAGAGATAAGAAATGCACTAGAGGTACCATATTCAAATGGACCAATGGAAGGATACAACAACAAGATAAAGACATTAAAAAGAGTAGCATTTGGATTTAGAAACTTTACGAATTTTAAAGCAAGAATATTACTAATGTCGAACTAAAGAATTAATCTAAAATTATTTACCATTAATTACCAATTGTTGCTATTGGTTTATTTGGGTTGCCTAAAATCAACGATTTTGAGCATTTTTTACCTAAAATTTTTGACCAATTAAAAAAGCTGAGACGAGAATACTTTTCAGGTATCTCACCCCAACTATTGACATTCAGCCATATACTTTACTAATATGGATATTTTGTCAACATTATAATTGACAAAGCTAATCTCATACTTGCTTCATATAAAGCTTATATGGTGAGCCAGGAGGGATTCGAACCCCCGACCCCGGGCTTAGAAGGCCCGTGCTCTATCCAACTGAGCTACTGACCCAAAATTAGTTAGTAAAAATTGAACTCTATTGCTAAAATCAATAAATTTTCATAATTAATACTAAAATATAATACCATAAAACCAAGTAAATGTCAACAATTTTGCAAAATTTCCTTAATAAAAAAACAGAAGCAAACTTTCAACTTATCATCCTTCTTTTTAGAAGTAACAGGTATTTAAAATTGCCCAAAAGAAACTTGCAAAATTTAAAAAGTATGATAAAATAAAAAAGGTGAATAAAAATGAAAATATTAATATTTTATGCATCTTATGGAGGAGGGCACTTAAGTGCTTCTAACCGGAATAAGAGAAGCAATAGAAAAAAACTATCCAAAAGCAGAAATAGAAGTAATCGACTGTATGGAATACCTAAACAAGCCTATAAACTATATAACAGTTGGACTATACGAAGAATTTGCAAAAAGAATGCCAAAAATGTGGGGGTGGGTATACAAAAAATCCAGAAAAGGAGTAATTGCGGGATTCAGCAATAGCATAAACAAAATGCTTGCAGGAAAACTTCGGAAAACTAATAGAAAAAATAAACCCAGACTTAATAATATCAGCACATCCATTTTCAACACAAATGTGTGCAATATTAAAGAAAAAAGGAAAACTGAAAAAAGAAGTCTCAACAGTAATGACAGACTTTAAATACCATGAACAATGGCTAGTAAAACACGAAGCACTAGATAAATTTTTCGTCTCAAACGAAAAAATGAGAGAAGACCTAGTAGAATATGGATTAAAAAAAGAAAAAGTATTTGCAATGCGGAATGCCAATATCACAGAAATTTCTAGAAAAGTTCGATAGAAACAAAGTACTAGATGAATTTAAACTAAAGGAAGGAATGAAAACAATTCTATTCTTTGCAGGCGGAAAAATGGGACTAGCAAGAAAAAACATATTTGAATATATGCAAATATTAGCAAAAAAAGCAGAAACAGGAGAAATTCAAGTAATTGCAATATCAGGCAAAAACAAAAAAATATATGAAAAATTTAAAGAAATTTCAAAAGAATGTAAAAATATAAAAGTACTAGAATTTACAAGCAAAGTACCAGAACTAATGAGCATATCAGACATATGCATAACAAAACCAGGAGGAATAACGAGCTCAGAAAGCCTTGCTTCAAATTTACCACTTCTAATTATAAATCCAATTCCAGGACAAGAAGAAGAAAATGCAGAATACTTAGAAGAAATAGAAGTAGCAATTTGGGTAAAACCAAAACAAAGCTTTGAAGAAGCATTAGAGAAAATATTGAAAAAAGAAAACTTAGAAAAACTAAAAGAAAATACAAAAAAATATTCAAATCCAAACTCAGCAGGAGATATATGTAAAAACATATTAGGATAATAAAAAGCATGTGCAAAATAAAACGCACATGCTTTTATCAAAAAACTTATCTTTCTACACTTCTGTTTGCTATTTCTATTGCAACTTGAACCATTTTTCCACATGTTTTAGAAGATACATTACTCCAACCACCAGGTTTTTTTACTTCATCATATACTCCTAATTCTTTTGCTATTTCTTCTTTTAATTTTTCAGACATATTATTTGTTTTGTGAGACATTTGTTTTACCTCCTTTAAATTAGGTTTATAGTAGTTATTCCCAAAAAAATTATAAATATTCTAAAAATAAAAATTAAGTTGTAAGAGTACCATTTGGAGTATTAACAATCATAAGAATATCTTCTTCTTTTCCGAGTTTCAGCATTTATATAAATTAAAAAATCATTATCAAAAGCTTTTCCTTTAAATTCATAGCAGAATAACTCAGTTGCAAATTCAGTTGGAATTATTGCCATTCCTTCACTTAAAATCTCTACATTTTTATTCAGCTTTTCTTTTGCCTTTTCTAAGCTAATAATATTTTTAGAAAGACTTCTATCATAGTGACAATTCAAATATCCGAGCAGATTCCATACCTAAAATTTCGCCATTATCTAAAGCTATTTTTAACTTAATCAAATCAGAATATACTAAAACATCATCATCTTGATATGCATAATTTATTACAACATTCCCACTTTGCTTCATGTAATAAGTTTCCTTCATATTAGAATAACCTTTTTCTGCAAGGAATCTTTTACCAATTTCAATTGCATCTTCTGGACTCATTTTTTCATCAGAGATTTCTCTATAATAATTCATATTAACTAAATGACCACCCTTTTGAGAAATAGAGATATTCTTTGTTTGACCGTTCATCCATTTTTATATCAAAATTATATACAGGTATATTACCATTTTCAGAAAGTCCCTTATTTTCAATTTTTTCATCAGAAACACCAGCGAAATTCTTTGCAATTTCTTTTGCTTCATTTTCATCAATATTTTCGCCAGTCAACCCTTTTCTTTCACGTGAAACCATATGCTCAGAAAAAGCACCATCATAAATTAAACCAGTATATTCGTCGAAAGTTCCTTCTATGTTTCCAAAGCTTCCGTAAGGCTTCACCGATTTACTTGCTGAGCAAAAGCCTTACTACCTTCTTTCGTAACTTCTCCCCAAGCAAGAGTTCCATCATTTATTTCACTTTCTAATTGACTAATAGTACTCTTTAAATCACTTGCATAATTATGCAAATTTTCAATGTTTTTCAAATCTTCTTCAGACAAATCTTCGCCTGTTATAGTCTTCATAGATAGACTATAACTATAATCGCTAGCTTGATTAAAAAACTTTTCAGCACTAGATAAACCTTCTGTTTTTATTGGAATTTGAGATAAATAAACTCCTGCTAAGTTTGATTTATTCCAAATATGGTTTAAAATTTTAGCAGAATGCTCTGCACTCCCAGTTAAACTAGCTTTTGCAAGATATGTTTCAACTTCATCAATACAATTCACAAGTTCATAAAAAGACATATTATATGTGTTTTCAGAAGCCATATGATATTCCTTTTGCTTATTATAAGTGTAAATAGAAAGAATAACTAAAGCTAAAATTAGTAGTAATACTATTATAGCAAGAGATAACATATGTCTATCTTTAAGACGATTTTTCCAATCAGTAAGTTTTGTTTTTATATTTTCCATATACTTCCTCCTCATAATCTATTATTTTCATTTTAGGAAAAATTATACAAAAATAAAACTTGACCCTAAAAATAGCGAATGGTATAATGAAAATAAAAAGTAATGAGGAGGAGATATATGAGAGCACTAAAAATACATGGAATATATAAACATTTTAAAGGAGACTATTATATAGTAGAAGGAATAGGAATACATAGTGAAACAAAAGAAAAATATGTAATATATAGACCATTATATGGAGACGGAGAAAGCTTATATTTAAGACCATATGACATGTTTTTAAGCGAAGTAAATAAAGAAAAATATCCAAATGTAAAACAAAAATATAGACTAGAATTACAAGAAATAGAAAGTGTAGCAAAAAATTTCAAAGGTGAATAATGTGAAAAATAAATGTACTCTGTGTCCACATAGATGTGAAGTAGATAGAAGTATCAAAATAGGAAGATGCAAAGCAAGTGATAAAATAAAAATACGGAGGAGCATTCCTTCATAAATACGAAGAGCCATGTATAAGTGGAAAAAATGGTTCAGGAACAGTATTCTTTTCAAAATGCAACTTAAATTGTGTGTTTTGCCAAAATTACGAAATAAGTAATCAAGGAAAACGGGAAAGAAATTACTGTGCAAGAACTTGCAGAAATCTTTTTAAAACATCAAGAAAAAAGCGCAGAAAATATAAATTTGGTATCGCCAACAATATATATAGATAAGATAAAAGAAGCGATATTACTTGCAAAAGAAAAAGGACTAAAATTAAAAATAATATATAATACAAATGGATATGAAAACGTAGAGAGCCTAAAGAAGCTAGAAGGCATAATAGACATATATTTGCCAGACTTAAAATATAGTAATGATGAAATTGCAAAGAAATATTCAAAAGTAGAAAACTATTTCGAAATCGCAACAAAAGCAATAAAGGAAATGGAAAGGCAAGTAGATGTGCCAGAATTTTGTAAAAATGGAAACATACAAAAAGGCTTAATAGTAAGGCATCTAATACTCCCAAATAATATAGAAAACACAAAAAACGTACTAAAATGGTTCAAAGAAAATATGAAAAAAGGCATATATATAAGCATAATGACGCAATATTTCCCTACATATATGGCAAAAGAATATGAAGAAATAAATAGAAAAATAACAAAAAAGGAATATCAAGAAATAGAAGAATACATAGAAAAAATCGGTATAGAGTATGGGTATATGCAAGACTATACAGAAGATGATGATGAACAAAAATATGTGCCCAAATGGGAATATTAGTTTAAAATTAAAAAATTACCACATACTGTAAATTGACATAGGACTAAAAAGAGAGTATAATTAAATATAAGGATAGTCTTAATAGAGACTTGCCTAAAAATTATAAAGGAGCTTCAGAGAATGCCAGAACATGACATCAGGAGAATACAAAAGTTCAGTGAAATCATGCATGAACTTGGTGTTCACTACATGGAGAGAGCCTGCATGTACCTCGCATTTGCAGTTCATGTGCAAATCAAAGAGGGGGAAGCAGAAGTGAATCTCGAGTATCTCTACAAGAGAGTCGCAAATCGGCACAATGTTTCCAAAGAAACTGTGGAAGCAGAAATCTGGAAACTGGAAAGGGAAGTGTTTGAAAGGTTCACAGGGGTACGAGCCCTTGTAAATCCAAAGTCCAAAGAAATCGTGGAGAAGTACTTTTGCGGTAACGAGGGATTAATCCAAGATCCCAAGAGGTTCTTGACATGTATTATCAAGAGCATCAAGGATTAAGTTCCTGATAGGGATGCGCGCATGTCGCGCCCCTATTTTTAGTGTGCCTAGCATGGGCAACAACTTGAGGGTGAAAAGTCCCTTACGGTGCCTGATAGTGGCGAACCGTTAGTAAATGGCAAGGGTGTCCTTCGTGAGGAGGAATCTGAAAGAAGTCAAAGTCGCAAAATCTCGG
>JAAWDU010000040.1 GCA_022793905.1 Clostridia bacterium | reverse complement strand
TGCTATGTCTTGCAGTGTTGGTGTCTCTCCTTTTGCTGAATGCCCTATTATGGCTTTGTGTACTACTTCTTCTATTTGTTCTTTGTACGATACTATCTTCCAGTCGTTTGCTACTTCTGCTGTTGTGTCTACTAGGCTATGTTCTCCGCACTAGTCCTCTTATTGTTACTGCTCCTAGTATTACGATGATTACTATCATGATTATTAAAGCGATTAGGGTTATTCCTCTTTCGCTCTTGCTTTGGTTTATCCTTTTGTATTTCATTTGCTTTGGTTTTCCTTTCTTTATTTTTTATTTATTTTTAACGACCTATGTTTGGATTAGGTCAACATTAATATCTTATTCCTTATGGCTAGAAATAAAAGTAGAAAAAACCAAACCAAAAACTAAACTACTTCTATTCCCACCCATAAGAAATTTATTTAATTAATATAATATTAGCATAATAAAATTAATTTGTCTACTGTTTTCGTGAGTTATTTTTAAATAAGTTATTTTTTTAATAATTGTTGTATAAAATATTTATAGGGAGGTGCTCCTATGATTGAACTCAACGTACTAGAAATATTAAAGAAAAAAGAAAAATCAAAATATTGGCTCTTTAATGAATTAAATAACTTTTCTCCAATATCATATACAAATTTCAATAATATTGTAACTAATAAAACAAAATCTATCAAATATGAAAATATTGATAGACTTTGTAAAATATTAGATTGTGATATTAACTCATTATTTGTGGAAAAATAAAGTGTCTTCGTCACATGTAGATTTCTTTAATAAAAAGATTGATTGTAAATTAAAAACTTATTTTACAATCAATCTTTTTTTATATTTTAGGAAATTACATGCGTAGCTTGTAGTTGACGTAGAAGATAATTATGCGAAACTTAAATTTTCTTAGCGAAGGATGAGCTTAGAAAATATTGGTTCCGTTTTTTTATCTATTATCCAACATTTCTTCCGCTTTGTATAATTTATATCCCCGTTTTTCCTTATTTAATATAATTTCCACTATTAATTTTTCGATTTTTGGAAGTGTATAAATATGTGTAATTGAAATTTTTCTTTTTTTTCTTATTCTACTATAATATCCTCTTAACTCTCTTAATGCACCCATGCTATCTAAATGATTAACTCTTAATATTTTATTCATTAATTTCCATTCTTCTTTTTTCATTAATTTTAAATTATAATTTATTGTTCCTCTCATTCCTTCTTCTTTTTTTACGAGAAATTTTGCTCTTCTTCCTCCTATTTTTCTTGAATATGAATACGAAATTTCTCCTGCGACTATATAAATCGATATTATCATTAAACCTATAAATAAAATACTTGCAATAATTCCTATTATGGTAAATCTTTGAATTAATAATTCTATTACTGTATAAATGATTCCTATTAAAATTAATATATATGTATATCTTTTTAATGTTGCTATTAACTGCACTATTAAACTTTCTCTTTCAAATATTTCAATGATTTCGTCAACCTTTGCACCTTCTTTTATTCTCAAATCAACTTCAAACTCATTCAATTTTTTCACCTCCCTATCTTTATTTTTTACTTTTTATGTTATTATACCTTTTTTTTTATAATTCGTCAAGGTATAGCCACTTTAACTTTGGTGTTTATATCTACTTTTATATTCCTATATGCCAAATTAACAAAAGTACATTTCTTAAAATCCAATTGATAAGTAAAATGCTAATTCCTATATATGAAGCTTTCTTGCAATAATTTTCTAAAAGAGTTTCACTAATTTTTTTCATTTTTAACTTAATATACAATACAAAATAGACAAATATAGCAAATATTGTATAAAATATGAAAGGATTGCTCTTAATAGATGTAACTAAATCAAATGACATAAGTGAAAGAAATGCTCTAGTTGCGCCACATGCAGGACAATAGAATCCAAATTTGGTTATAAATAAACAAGCTGGAATTGTAAAAAATCCAAAAGAAAAAAGAAATATGCAAAAACAAACAATAATTCCTACTAAAACAATTGAAAAAGTTAAATAATCAAAAAATTTTTTATCTTTCATGCTAAAAACTCCTTAATATAACTATGTCTTCAAAGGTAAAAAAAGATAGCTATTTATTTTTATGTGTCATTGCATATGACAGCAAATGCACATATAAAAATGAAAACAACTACCTTTTCACTTATGAAACAATATAACTTTAAAGTAATTCTAAAACAAGAACTATTTTAAAATCTTAATTCCACCAATTAATGGAACTTGTTTCTCTTCTTGATTAATTGCATATATAAGTCCCATAATCCAGCAAACCATCATAAATATTGCCCAAATCCATCCTATACAAGGAATTATTGAAAGCAATGAAAATAACCATATAACTAATGCTTGATTTAAATGAAATTTAGCACCTTCTCTATCTCCTGCACAGAAAGCTACAATTAGACCAATATATGTGATATAAGCTATAATGCTTGTAGTTTTTGTATCCATAATATTTCCCCCTTTTTAATATAGTCATATATTATTATAATAGCACAAAAAACAAAAAATGACAAGTTTTTTGTCATTTTTTGTCGTTTTCCTTAAATTTATTCAAATGTTACTGAATTTTGCTCACTTAAATTCACTTGTTGTCGCTTTTGTAAAATATTGTCAACATATATCTTTACATCAACTGTTCCTATTCCAGAAAATTTAACTCCAATATTTGTTTCATATTTTTTATGTGTTTTATTATAAACTGTATCATTTCCGACAACAACTTTTACTTCTGCTTCTTCAACTTGAATTCCTGTAGATGTATTGTTATATATATTTGTATTACTATTTCCAGATGAGCCTGTATAATTCAAAATTGATTTAAGATTTATTGTTGCATTAGCTTCTACAATTTTTTCTATCTGATTTATTGTTATTGTAATTTTTGCGCCTTTTTCTACTGCTGTTCCTGCATCTAAGCTTTGTTTTAAAATTGTTCCATCTGGTTTTGTTGTATCTTGTTCTGTAACTTCTATTACTTCGAATTTTTCATTTTCTTTTAACATTTTTAAAGCCTCATCTTTTGTCCTTCCGAACTACATTTGGAACATCTACCTCTTCAATTCCCTTGCTTACTACTATTTTTACGGTAGAACCTGCCGGAACTTCTTTAGTAGCTTCTATATCTTGACTTATTACATACTCTTTTTCAATTTTTTTATTAAATTCTTCTTCAACACTAACTTCTAAATCTTCATCTTCTAGCATTTTTATTGCCTCTGCCTCTTTTAGTCCTACAACCTTTGGTACTATCGAAATCTTTTGTCCTTTACTTATAACTACTTCTATGACTGTATTCTCTTTTATTTTATAATTTTCTTTAAACTCTGGCTTTTGTGAAATTATTTTTCCTGCTTCTATATTTGCATCATACTTTTCTTCCGCTATTTTTATCGTTAATTTAGTTCCTTTTATTTGCTCATTTGCTTCTTGTTCAGTTAGTTCTACAAGTTTTGGCACTTGAATATCTTGTGTTTTTGTTCCATTAAATAAAAATGTAATTCCTCCAAAGCTTATTAAAAATATTGATATTAAGATAAGTATTATTGTAAGTGCTTTATGATTTTGGAAGAAATTTTTCTTTTTCTTTTTATCTTGTTCTTTAATTTTATCCTCAATTTTTTTATTATCCAAAGTAGGTATTACTTGTGTTGGAAAGTCTTCATCTGTACTATTTATTGTAACAAAATCTCCATCTGGATTTTTTAGTGCAAGTGTTAAATCTTTTAGCATTTCTGTCGCTGATTGGTATCTTAAATTAGGGTCTTTTTTCATTGCTTTCATTACTATTTTATTTGCAGAGAGTGGTATTGCTGGGTTTAAATTTATTGGCTCTTTTGGCACTTCTTGCATATGCTTTAATGCAACTGAAACTGGTGTATCTGCATCAAATGGTACTTTTCCTGTTAACATCTCATATAGAACTACTCCTAATGAATAAAGGTCTGATTTAGCGTCTGTAAAACCGCCTTTTGCATGCTCTGGTGAAAAATAGTGTACAGATCCTAAAGTTGTACCAAATGCAGTTATAGTTGAATTTGAAACTGATTTTGCAATTCCAAAGTCTGTAACTTTTGCAATTCCATCTTCTGTAATTATTATATTATGTGGTTTTATGTCTCTATGAATTATATTATTTTTATGTGCCGTTTCAAGTGCAGAAGCTATTTGTATTGCTATATTTATACTCCATTTCCAATTAAGTGCACCGATCTGATATTATAATGTCTTTTAGTGTCTTTCCTTGTATAAGTTCCATTACGATATAATATAAGTCTCCTTCATTTCCAACATCGTACACAGATACTATATTGGGATGAGTTAAACTTGCAACTGATTGCGCTTCTGTGTTAAATCTTTTTATAAATTCTTCATCTGTTGTAAATTCATCTTTAAGTATTTTTACTGCCACATATCGGTTTAAAACATGGCATTTTGCTTTATATACTGTCGCCATTCCACCGATTTCCTATTTTTTCTATTATTTCATACCTATTTCCTAATAATCTACCTTCTAAGTTCATATATCTTCACTCCCCTAGTTTTTAATTATGACAACTGTAATGTTGTCACTACCTCCAGCCTCGTTTGCTTTGTCTATCAATATTCTGTCACTATTTTCAAAATCATTTATTATAACATCATATATTGTTTGCTCTTCTACCATATTAGTTAATCCGATCTGATGTCATAACAATTATGTCTCCTAATTGAAAATTTTTAACCATTACATCTGGTTCTACTATTTCTCCACATCCGAAGCGCTTTCATTAGCATATTCTTCTTTGGGTGGTGTTTAGCTTCTTCTTTTGTTATTGTGCCACCTTTTACTAAAGTTTCTACATAGCTATGGTCTTGTGTGAGTTTCCTCATAATTTCGCCACGAATTCTATATGTCCTACTATCTCCAATATGTCCAATATACGCTCTATTATTATATATTAAACAAATCTCTAAAGTAGTACCCATTCCTTTAAGTTCATCTGCATTTTTTGATTTATCAAATACTACATTATTTGCATAATCCATTGCAGAACTTATAAGTTCCATAATATTTTCTTTTTGATGTTCTATTTCGTTAAAATGCCCTTCTATGTATCTTCTTACTGCTTCTATTGCAAGTTTGCTTGCAATTTCTCCACCTTTATATCCGTCCCATTCCATCTGCTAACATATAGATATCGTAATTGCTAAACCCTTCTGATACATAGTAGTAATCTTCATTTTGTTCTCTTATTCTTCCTTTGTTTGTGTTTGCTAGAACTTTCATCTTCTACTTTATTTCACCTCTTTTTCTCCTAAGTTGCCCACATGCCGCATCAATGTCACTTCCAAGTTCTCTTCTGATTGTAGCAGTTATTCCTTTGCTATTCAAATAATCTCTAAAATTTATTATATTTTCATTTGTACTTTTGATAAATTTGCCGATTTTCTATTTTATTTATCGGTATCAAATTTACATGACATAACATTCCTTTTAAAAGTTTCGCAAGTTTCTCTGCTACTTCTTTATTGTCATTGTTATCTTTTGCTAAAGCATATTCAAACGATATCCTTTTATTTGTTTTTTCTATATAATATCTGCAAGCTTTCATTAGCTCTTCTATATTATATTTTTTGTTAATTGGCATAAGATTGCTTCTTTCTTCGTCTGTTACCTGATGTAGAGATATTGAAAGTGTACACTGCATGTCTTTGTCTGCAATCTCATAGATTTTTGGTACTATTCCACATGTCGATATACTTATGTGTCTTGCACCTATTTCAAGACCTTTTGGATTATTTATTATTTCAACTATTGCCTTCATAACATTATCAAAATTATCAAAAGGTTCTCCAATTCCCATAAAGACTATATTTGAAATTTTGATTTTTAAGTCTCTTTCTACTGCCAGTATTTGTTCTACAATTTCTCCGCGTACTTAAGTTTCTAATGAATTTTATTCCAGTTGATGCACAAAATTTGCATCCCATTTTACAGCCGTACTTGAGAAGAAACGCAAATTGTTTTCCCATGCTTGTACTCCATAAGTACTGTTTCTATGGCATTTCCGGTCTAGAATGTCAAATAAGTATTTTACTGTTCCGGTCTTTTGAAACTTGCTTTTCTAGTATATTAAAGTTTGAAAGTGAATATTCATTCTTTAATTTTTCTCTTAAACTTTTAGAAAGGTCTGTCATTTCATCAAAGCTACTAACATTTTCTTTATATATCCACTTAAATATCTGTTCTGCTCTATAAGCTTTTTCATTTAATCTAGCAAGTTTTTCTTTTAATTCACTTATATTATAGTCTTTTATATTTTTCATATTTTATACTTTCTTAAAAATTATATGTATACTAATAATTTTTATATCATAACTTGAAAAATTTTTCAATATTTTTAGCTATATTTGTCAAAAAAAATAGTAATAGTTTTTACAAACATTTCAAAAAGAAAGAATAATAGAAATATTCAAATTTTTCATATCCCTACCATTCTTTCTTTTGAACTTGATATTACATTTTTCAGTCTGTTTCATCTCTTTGTAAAATTACAACCATTCTTACTTTTTCCAAATATTTTAGTTCAAGCCCAGCACTATTCCTATTTATTCCTTCCTCATTAATAACACATATTACATCTCCAACTTTAATATTACTACTACTTGTTTTATCTTTTGTCTTATTTATAATTAATATATTATTATCAGAAAACATATAATATTGTCCACTTTTTGTTTCTTCTATCTCTTCTATTCCTTCTCTTTTTGCAGTATATGGGACCTCAGCAATAATACCATTTTCACCTATACTTCTGACTACACAAGTATATTTTTCAATAAAAAATTTAAAATAAATACCTATCAAAAATATAATAATGATTAATATAAAGCTAATAGTTATTATGATTTTTACTTTGTTTTTCAAAATATGCTACTCCTTAATTATCATTTTATGTCAATTTTTTTAGATTTTTGTTATCTCAAATTTCTTATTATATCTATCATTTCCTGCGTTATTCTTACTCCTGTAGGTGTATTCCAGACTAATCCAACATGAATACCAACAATAAAATTGTCTGATGTTCGAACTATTGGTCCTCCACTAAAACCATGAAATAAGCTACCAGAATATCTAAAATATCTATCTCCTACTGATGTAATTTTGTCACCCGTTACATATTGATATCTAGCATCACTGTAAAACTCAGCATTGGCATCTTGTGGATACCCATAAACTCTAACCGGTAAATTATTCATTTCTGAATTTACTCCATATGACTGAATTCCAAGCCATCCCAATTGGTTTCCAACATCTGATTGTAATACACAAATTGCCCAATCATATTGATCACTATGAGTTTCCATCCATTTGCTTGAGTAATATACCTTATCCCAACCACATGCTGTACCATAGTAGATTGGATTGCCATTTCCATCTAATCCATTACATCCAGGATATATAGTCCAATTCTTAAATGCTGAATTTCCATTATTTTTATCAAACACGCTATGTATTAGTTATTCTTTCTGTTGATGTTGCAGAAAATAGATTGATTCTCTCTTCTAAGGAATTGACATATGGATCGTATGAGTCAAGATAATTGCTACTTCCTCCTTTTGTATTATTTTTTTGTCTTAGAACTTGTTTTAATTCTTGAATATCTACTTCTGTTGTCTCATTTGTTTTTGAGTCATACATCATAATTTTTTCCTCTGTTTCTAAACTCTCATTTAGATTTGAATTTGCTTGTTCTTCACTTCCAGCTTGAACATCACTAGTAATAACAAGAATAGAAATTGCAATGCTTATTACTAATGCTATCCAAAATTTTCTTTTTAAATTTCTTTTCATTTTTTATCATTCCTTTCTACTTTTTTATATCTATACATTATCATAAGGTCACACTAAATGTCAATGTAAAAACTGCTTTTAGCTTATATTTTTTGGTAGTATTTTATTATAAACTTTGTTCCGCTTCCTTCCTTTGGTTTCTCTACATCAATATATCCATTATTCTCTTTTATAATTGATTTAGCAAGTGCCAAACCTATTCCGAATGCTATCATCTTTCGAATTTTTTCCTTTATAAAATCTTTCAAATATATGTGGTAAGTCTTTTTCATCAATTCCGCTTCCATAATCTCTAATAGTTATTTTTGCATATAAACTATTTTTCAAATAATCTATATCTATTTTAGAATTTTCAAAAGAATGCTCTACACAGTTTTTTAGAATATTTGTTATTGCTTCTACTTGCCATTTAAAATCACATTCAATCTTCTCTTCTTTTTCTCCCTTTATATTTATTTCTATATTCTTTAAATCACAAATTCCAGAAATATTTTGAACCACCGTTTCTAAAATTTCTGATATTTTTTCTTCTTTGTTTATAAAATTTATTGCATTTGCATCAAATTTAGAAAGTTTTAGAATTGCATTTATTAAAAAACTAATATTGGTTATCTCTCTTTTTATATCTTTTATAAATTCTTCTTTTGTTTTTTCTTCCATATTTTTATCTTCTAGCATATTATCTAAAAGTATCATTATAGATGTAAGTGGCGTCTTTAGCTGATGTGAAATATCTGAAAGTGAATCTTTTAACTTCACTTTGTCCTTTAAAGAGTTTTCTGCCATTTCCTTTAACATAACTGTTGTTTTATATACTTCATTTTTCAAAATTGAGAGTTCATCTTCTGTATTGTCTTCGATATCTAATTTATAGTTTTTATTATTTATTTCTTCAATATATTCAGTTATTTCTTTTAATTTTTTGTCTTTTTTATTGTTATATCTAAAAAATATAATAATAAGCATAATAAATAACATACAAAACAAGCTCATTTCTAAGAAAATGAACTTATTAAAGATTATATTGTTTTCTAAAATAATTGCTTCTTTTTCTAAATTAATTCCATAGTTTTTTAGTATATCTGCATTTATTTTTTCTTCCTCATTTAAAATTTTTACTATCTCGCTTATTTCTGATTCTGGGTATTCTTTTTTTATATTTTGCACTATTTGTGCTATTTTTTGATTAAATACCTTTGTATATCTCTTATATTCTAAATTATTTAGTCCAAAAAATATTCCTGTTAAAATAAAAAACATCACTAGACTTATAATTAGCATTTTTTTTAATTCAACTTTATTTTCCATCTATTCTATATCCAATCCCTTTTATAGTAATTATTATATTTTGTTTTATCTTTTCTCTTGTTCTTTTCATATATACTGTAACAGTGTTATCATTCACATCATTTCCTGTCCAATCCCATATTTTTTCTATAATTTCTTCTCTTGTTACTACTTTATTTAGGTTCGAAAATAGCAAATGTAATATTTTTAATTCTATACTGCTCAAATCAATTTTTTCTTTATTTCTATAAACTTCCATTTTATCAATATCAAATTCGATGTCTTTTACTTTTATTATTTGATTTCTTCCTCTTGATAAAATTTTCTTAATTCTCGCGATTAGTTCTTTACTTGAAAATGGTTTTGTCATATAGTCATCTGCTCCAAGTTCTAGTCCTCTTACTATATCATTTTCATCATCTCTTGCTGTTAAAAATATTGTTGGTATTTTTCTCTTACTTATTTCACTTCTATATAGGTCAAATCCATTTCCATCTGGGAGAGATATATCAAGTATTATCAAATCAAATTTCTTTGTTTCTAGGTCATTTATAGCTTGTTCTATACTATCTGCAGATGTAACTTTGTATTCTTTTTGTTCTAATGAATAGATTAATCCTTTTGTTATACTTAAATTATCTTCTACAAGTAGTATTTCCATATATCTCTCCCCACCTTTTTCAATATTTTCCTAAATATTATCCTTCCTTATCGTTTCTATTGTATTTTGCTTATTTATTTTTCTTACACTGTATTTCATTATTATAAATATTAATATAAATACCGAAATAACACAAATCCAAATTGCACTATAAGGGAAAGCAAATGTTCTAACATTATTTCCAAATGCAATATATAGTAAATATGTTCCCATCATTCCTAATATCATTCCATATATTAGTGATTTTGTTCCATAGAAAATAGTTTCTAAATTTATCATTCTATTAAATTCCTTTTTTGTCATACCAATGCTTTTTAACATTGCAAATTCTTTTTGTCTAAGTTCCATGTTTGATGTAATTGTGTTGAATATATTTGTTACTCCTATCAAAGTTATTACACTAATAAATCCATATAAGAAGATTTTTACAATTAATATCATTGAATTTTCTCTTCTTACGTCTTTTTCTATATTTGTCACACCCACACCATTTATTTTTGATAGACTTTCTTCTAGTTTATCTGGATTACTTGACTGAATTAGTATTTTTTCTATATTAAATTCTATATCATTAAACCTATCTTTATTTACAATTAAATTTCCTCCATAATAATATTGTTTTTCTCTTCCATACGGTTTTAAATTACTTATGGCTCCTACTTTTATGCTTATTTCTCTATCATTTTTATATGTTGTCTGGTATTTTCCATCTATTTCACTTGATATGCTCTCTCCATATCTTCCTTTTATCAAATCTCCCTCTTGATAATTATATGTCCTCTTTTCTACTTCTTTTGCTTTCTTTCCTGTTCCTTCTAGTACTATATAGTTATCTACTAAAATCCCTTCATCTTTTACTTTTTCATAGTCTAGCCCTGCTTTTTTTACATATTTTCTAAAGCTCGCATCATCAAGTGCTAATACTGACATCTGTATATATTTATCTTTTTCTCCATCATACTCATATTCCCAATTATCTAATTCTACTTTACTTTTATCATATATTCTTAAATAATCATGCTTTGCTGTATCATATAATAAGAAATATTCATCAATATTATCTAGTTTTATTATATAGTCTATTTCTTCTTCATTCATTGAATATATCATCATGTTATAGTCATAGTTTTCATAGTACTTATAACTTACTTCAAACATATTGTTTATAAATGTGTTCATCACTATAAATATACAAACACTTACTGCAATTGATATTACTGTTGTTCTATATTTTTTCTTGCTTCTTTTCAAGTTTTTATATGCTAAAATTCCACCTGTTTTAAAGATTTTTCCTATTATTCTTGGCACTTTTAGTTTGTTTGGCTTTATCTTTATTCCTGCTGAATTTCTAAGTAATTCTATAGGATTTACTTTGCTTGCTCTTTTTGCTGAAATAAATGCCGATAAGTATATTGTTAAAAATCCAAGTATTGCTGATAATATAATTGCTGATATATTTACTGAAAATATAATTCCTTTTATTCCTTCGAATAAGAAGTCTTCTGCAATATTGCCAACTATTTTTAAAAGAATGAATATTGCAAATACTCCGTGAAAATATTCCTAATGGAACACCGAATAATTCCGTAGTAACATTCCTTCACATATTACACTTTTCTTTATTTGTTTTTTAGTTGCTCCAACTGATGCAAGTTCTCCATACATTTTCATTTTTTCTGTTATTGATATTGCGAAAGAGTTTCTTATACAATATACACTAGTGAATACTATTACAGAAATTATAACACTTGCAACTGAAAATAACATATTTTGCATTCCTTCTGAAAATGCTATAGCCTCCCATCTTAGTAATTCATTATTTAACTCATAAGAGTATTTGGGATTTCCATCATTATTTTTTGCTTCTGAATAACTATTTAATCCGAAGCAGTTCTGGTATTGAATCTTCATAATCTTTTGGGGTTTTTAGGCTTATGCATACATCTTTTTTATTTGATTCTATCCCTGTTGTAAAAGTTGTGTATCCAGGATCTATAAATTCTTCAAAATTATAGTTTGGTCTTAGCATTATTCCGAACTATAGTAAATTCATATTCTTTTGTATTTACTATAGTTTCTTCTTCATTAAAAGGATTACTTCCGTTTTAAATCATAGTCATCTTTTGTTTTTCTTTCTCCTATGTTTAGTTTTATTTTGTCCCCTATTTTTAGGTCTACTCCTCCATTTGTTATTATGTGTTTTCCAATTATTATTTCATTTTCATTTTTTGGAAATCTTCCGTTCATCTATTTTTAGCATTAATTCATTAAAACTTTCCTCATTACTAGAAAGTACTTTTACATATGGTTTATCTAAATTCTTGCAATCTTTTAGCTCCGCATATCCAAGATTTTCTATAATCATTTTGTCTTTTATATCTCTATTTTGTTCTATATCTTTCATTTCATCTGAACTTATTCTGTTTAGTTTCACATGGTAATATCCTGCTTGATTTATTGCATTTTGCACAAGAGTTTTTTGTACACTAGTTACAAGTGTAGTTGTTCCACAAATAAGCGCTGTTGAAAGTATTATACCAATCACTGTGCTTATTGTCCTTTTTTTGTTTAGCTTTAGATTTTTTACAGCTAAACGTTTTACAATGTTCATGGTCTATACTTTCCTTTCTATTTGATTTTTCCATCTTCTAGTCTAATTATTCTATCTGCTTGTTTTGCAATTTCCATATTATGAGTTATCATAATTATTGTTTGTTTATAATCTCTATTTGATTTTCTTAATAACTCTACAATTTCTTCACTTGATTTTGTATCAAGATTTCCGGGTTGGTTCGTCTGCCAAAATTATACTAGGATTAGTTATCATTGCTCTTCCTATTGATGTTCTTTGTTGTTGTCCTCCGAGATAACTCACTTGGCAAATGTTTTCTTCTTCCATCTAATCCTAAAAGTGAAATTAGTTTATCTAATACTTCTTTCTTTACATCCCTATTATCTAAATCAAGTGGAAGTAAAATATTTTCTTCTACATTTAAAATTGGTATTAAGTTATAGAATTGATAAATAAGTCCTACTTGTCTTCTTCTAAATATTGCAAGTTCATCATCAGAAAATTTATAAATATCTTTTTCATCTATATATACCTTTCCGTGATGTTGGTCTATCCACTCCTCCTATTAGATGTAGCAAAGTGGATTTTCCACTTCCAGAAGCTCCAACAATCGCCACAAATTCGCCCTTTTCTACTGAAAAAGAAACATTATCAAGTGCGACAACTTTTGTACTTCCTTCTCCATAGATTTTGTTTAAGTTTTCAACTTTTAAAATTTCCATGAATTTTAGCCTCCTTATTTGCTTTTTACTAGATTTATTATATATTATCTAGAGTGACAAGTAAGTGACATTTTATAAAATAATTAATTAAATTTTATATTTATAGCACCAATTCCTCCTTCTATCCTAATTCTATCATCTCCATCCCCATATGTTGTTTCGCTCGAATATGATTTTCCGTTAATTCTTAAACTTCCTATTCCTTTTTCTGCAGTTATCATATAATCTTCTTCTTCTCCTTTTAATACTATATCTATTTCCCCAATACCACATTTAATTTCACTATCGCCTGTAATTTCTCCAACTATTTCTGCTCTTCCTACTCCTGCATCAAGTTCTAAGTTGTTTAGTCTTGAATCACTTATTTTTACTTCTCCAGCTCCTGCTTTTATCTTTGTGTTTTGAAAATCACAGTTAGAAATTTCAAATTTTCCTGCTCCATGATTTACATCCAATCTTTCTGCTTGTATTTCATTTAGCATTATTTTACCTGCACCTGTATCTAATTCTAATTTTTCTATATTCATATTTTGTGGAATATTTATTTGAATTTTTCCTAGATTTTTAGTCCTAAAAAACCAATCTGACTCTTCTTTTATTCTAAGAACATTATTATTAGTTTCAATTTTTATTTTGTCTTTCGAACAATCTGTATCAACTATTAGTTCATTATCATCAGTTAAACTTATGTATAATTCCGAATATTTTATATCTATTTTAATTTTTTCTATCTTATTATATTCTTTTTCTGCAAAAATTATATTTTGCTCTTCTCCTTCAGTTATATAAATTTCTGCTCTTTCATTTTTTCTATCTTCATCTATTCCAATAATAGAAGTTAAAAGTCCTAGCCCCATCATTGACCATACTAAAATGTTAAAAATCAAATATATTGCAAAACAAATCGCACCTATTTTAACTACTTTTTGAAACCCATTCATTTTATATCAACCCCTCCAAACATACAGAAAGCATCAATATATATGATTTTTTCACTTTTATTATCAGATTTTGTTTTATTTGTTACTCCTCCAAATATTGGTGTTGCTTTTACCTTTATACATAAATCTGTTGGAACAAAGATTGTTATTCCACCAAATATTGCACTTGCTTTGATTACTGCTTCTTTTTCAATTATTGCATTTCTTAAATCAAGCTCCACTCCTCCAAACACAGAATCCAAATTAGCTCCTTTAAAAACTTCTCCATCTTTGTTTACCTTTTGTCCTGCAAATGTTGCTGTTATATCCTCAAGTCCATTTTTTGCTCCCTCTTTTACTTTACTTGTAATTTTTGATTTTAGTGTCTCATTAAATATCATTGAAAGTCCAATTATCACAAATATCGCTGGCATTGCTAGTTTGAATATCATATTAAAATGTATTATTCCTCTTGTTCCAAGTAATAATGCTACTCCAATTAATATTCCGTACTAAATCTCCCGTTTTGCTTTCTGCCTTATTATTAAATAAATCAATCAAGCATGGTATAATTATCAAAAAAGTCCACCATCCTTTAAAGAAAAAGTTTATGCTTGTGATTTCAAGTGCATTTGCTCCTATTGCAATACCTAATAGGATAAGCACTATTCCCCATAAAATTTTACTAAAATTATTCATTTTTTCCCCCTATTATTTTAAATTTTCTGCTAATATATTTAAACATTCTTTCGTTTCTTCTTTTACTGTACTTTTTACTGTAACAACAGGCTCTATAATTTCTATATTTTTCATTTTCTCTAAAACTTCTTTTATACATTTTGCAGACATAGGTGCCCATGTTCCATTTTCAATTATTCCTACTTTTCTATTTTGATAATTTTTTGATTTTAACCTATTTAAAAATTCTTCCATTGGCGTAAATAATCCACCATCATAACTAGAAGATGCTAAAACCATTTTATCATATTTAAATGCATCTTCTATTGCTTCTGCCATATCACATCTTGCAAGATCTGTAATTACCACTTTCTTTACTCCGTTTTTCTTTTAATCTATCTGCTAGAAATTCACTTGCTTGCGCTGTATTCCCATGAATAGAAGCATATGCAATAAATATTCCTTCTTCTTCTGGTTTATAACTACTCCATATATCATATTTTTCTAAATAGTATCCTAAATTTTCCTTTATTATTGGTCCATGCAAAGGGCAAATCATTTTTACATCTAAATTTGAAAGCTTTTTAAGTAAAGCTTGTACCTGCATTCCATATTTTCCGAACTATATTAAAATAATATCTTCTTGCTTCACATGCCCATTCTTCTTCTTCATCTAATGCACCAAATTTTCCAAAAGCATCCGCTGAAAATAGTACTTTTTCTGTTTTTTCATATGTAACCATTACTTCTGGCCAATGACACATTGGCGCCATGAAAAACTGTAATTTATGAGCTCCTAAAGATATTTCTTCCCCTTCTTTTACTAATATCATTCTTTCTTCTAATTTTTCTATTTCAAAAAATTCTGGCAAAAATGCAAAAGTCTTTGCATTTCCTATTAATTTCATATCAGGATATTTTTCTGATATGAGTCCTATATTATAGGCATGATCTGGTTCTAAATGTGATATTACTAGATAATCTGGTACTTTTCCATTTAGTTCATTCTCTAAATTTTCTAGCCATTCTTTTGTTTTTCTTTTGTCTATTGTATCCATTATTGTTATTTTTTCATCTTTTATTAAATATGAATTATATGAAATACCATTTGGTACAATATACTGACTTTCAAATAAATCTATATCTCTATCATCTGCTCCTATATATACTATATTTTCTGAAATATCTATTTTTTTCATTTCTATACTCCTTTTCTTTTAAATGTTTCTTTTATGCTACAACATTTATCTATTAAACATATTATTTTACCTTCTGTGCTTTTAGGAAATTTTGTAAGTGTCAGTGGCCACATATGTGATTCGATAATTTGTTTTTCTTCTTCATTTATATTATAGAATTTTTGTGCATTTTCACTTGCTATTTTAGGATGTCTAAATCCATGTAGTCTTGGTCTTCCCTCCGTTTCATGCCAATCATATAGAAAAAAATCATGAAATATTGCACTTACTGTTAAAATCTCATAATTTATTCTTGCTCCAAGCTTGTTTTCTAGGAATTTTGCGAATAAAAAGCTATAATATGCTACATTTCTTGAATGAATATAAACAGTTGTCTTTCCATGCTGAATGTATTTTCCTAAAATTTGATGTATTTTCACATGATGTTTTATTTTTATCAAATAAAACAAAAACTCTCTTTTGTCTTGTATCCTTTTTATAGAATACTCTTTAACTCTAACAATCATATTTTACTTCCTTTTTTAATCATATCTATATATATTATACGATATATTTTTCAAAAAGCCAATATATTTTTCATTAATATTTAATTAATCTTTTTCATGCAAAACACTTGATTGCTTTTATCTTGTAATATGCGCGTAATTTCCTAGAATATAAAAAAGTACACTCTTTCCAAAATGGTAAAGTTGTACTCTTTTAATTATTTTTTGATATATAACTGTCTAAAGTAAAATTTTATTGAATACCATATTTCTTCTTGAACTTATCTGCTCTACCACCTGTTGTATTTTGTTTTAAGTTACCTGTCCAAAAAGGATGGCATTTTGAACAAATATCAACATTCATAGCTTTTTTAGTTGATTTTGTTTCTATTACATTTCCACATGCACATGTTATTTTAGACTCTGTAAATTCTGGATGTAACCCTTCTTTCATTATGTAATTCACCTCTTTCTTAATAGCTTAATCTATTTTGATAATTTTAAACATTATTATTGTTTTCACTTTCTGATACATATTGTGCCGACTCTCTTAATTGTTCCATATACGGTACTTTTGCAACAAGTTTTGCAACTATGTTAAAAAGGCAAGCAATTATTACTATAAGCATTCCTATTTTCTTCCAATACTTTGTAAGAAATTCCATAATCATACTCTCCTTATATTTTTCTATTTTACCGTATTTTTAATTATACACGCTTTTTATTTGTTTGTCAATTGTTTTATGCTATTTTTCTGAGCACTTTTGCATGTTCTATTGCTATTTCATTTATATCTCCACTTGCTATCCTTGCTATTTCTTTTATTGTTTCTTCTTCTGTTAGTTTTTTTATACTTGTTTTTGTTCTGTTTTCTTCTACTGCTTTACTTATAAAATAATTGTAATCCCCTTTTGCAACAATATTTGCTAAATGTGTAACGCAAAGCACTTGATGCTTTTCTGCAATCTTTTTTAGCTTTTCACCCACACTATTTGCAGTTTTCCCACTTATTCCTGTATCTATTTCATCAAACACCATAACCCATGATTTATCTACATCTGCAAGTACAGTTTTTATAGCAAGCATTATTCTTGACATTTCTCCTCCAGATGCTATTTTTATAAGAGGCTTTGCATCTTCTCCAATATTTGTACTTATCATAAATTCAAGCTTATCAACCCCATTTACTCCAAATTTTTTTCTTCATTATATTCTAACTTTGCAGAAAATTTTGCATTTTGCATTTCTAAAGAACTTAACTCATTATTTATCTTTTCATCTAAGATTTTTGCATGCTTCCCCCTAATTGTATGCATTTTTTGTGATAGCTCTTCCATTTTTATTTTTAACATCTTTAGTTCCTTTTTTAATGCCCCAACATATTCTTCTGAATTTTCTATTTTACTTATCCTTTCTTTTACTTCCTCATTATAGCTTAGTATTTCCTCTATACTATTTCCATATTTTCTCTTGAGAGTATAAATCAAATCTAGTCTCATTTCAATTTGTTCTCTTTTATCTTCTTCAAAATATACTTCTTCTTTACAGGCTTCTATATCTATTGATAGTTCCTGCATATCATAATATATACTTTTTAAAGCATTTAATGATTTTTCATATTTTGTATCTAAGTTGCTTATTTTTTCTAAAGCTCTAATTGCTTTACTTATAGACTCAATTGAAACACTTCCAATTTGAGAACTTGCTTCTTTTAAATTATTTGCTATTTTTTCTGAATTCAAAATAACTTTTCTTTTTGCTTCTAAATTTTCTTCTTCATCTTTTTTTAATTTTGAAGCTTCTATTTCTCTATTTTGATATTTAAGAAGATCTAATTCTCTTTGTTTTTCTTTCTCATCTCCAAAATTTTTATTTATTTCTTCTTTAAGCTCTTTATACCTTTTATATTTTTCTAAATATTCACTTTTGTATATTTGTATTTCTTTTTCAGCAAAATTGTCTAAAAATTTAATATGAGTACTTTCATCTAGCAAAGAAACATTTTCATGTTGCCCATGTATATCTATTATATTTTTCATATAATTTTTTAATTCTCTCACAGCTACAAGTCTTCCATTAATTTTACATGTATTTCTGCCATTTGCAAAAATTTCTCTTGATATAACTACATTTTCTTCTTGGTTTTCATAATTTCTTTTTAAATATATTGAAGCTTCTACAAAAGAAAAATCTTGCCCTTTTCTTATCATCTCTTTAGAAAATCTACCACCAGAAATTATTTGAAGAGAATCTATAATAAGTGTTTTTCCAGCTCCTGTTTCTCCTGTAAGTATATTTAATCCTTCGTTCAAATCAATTGTAACATCATCTATAATGCCAACATTTTTTATATGTAAAGTACTAATCATTTCAAAACCTCCGTTTTGCGAATTCTTGTTTGTATTTTATACTAAAAAAAACTCTTTGTCAAGAGTTTTTTTGATATTTATTCAAGAAATATATTCATATATTTTCTAAATGCAAAAATTTGATTTCTTCCTTGCCCAGTTATTTCTTCTATCATATTTTTCTCAAGCAAAGAATTTATTGTTGTATTAAGAGTAGACGGTTTCATCTTACTGTTTTCTAGAATTCTTTTTCTTGAAGCTATAGGCTCATTATATAAAACTTCTACAGCTTTTCTTGCATTTTCTGGCTTTACTGGAAGTTCATTTATAATTTTTTCTATTTCTTTTGAAAGTTCCTCTAATTTTAAAATTTGCTCTTTTTGCTTTTTAGCTATCTCAAGTACTCCTGTTAAGAAAAATTTTATCCAACCTATCATATCACTTGTGTCTCTTACTTTTGTTAGTTTTGCAAAATATGTACTTTGATTATCTTTTAAAAATTTTGAAATATATAAACATGATTTTTCAAGCATCCCTTTACTTTGCATATAAAGTGGTATAAGCATTCTACCAATTCTTCCATTTGCACTTAAAAATGGATGGATTGTTTCAAATTGATAATGAAGCATTGCAATTTTTACAAGTTCTGGTGTATCTGTATCGTTATTTTTCACAAATTTTTCAAAATCCATTAAGCATTCTTCTACTTCTGTATGTGGTGGTGGTACAAAACTTGCTTCTTTTGGTGATACACCTCCAATCCAATTTTGTGAGGTTCTAAATCTTCCTGGATTTTTATTTTCTTCTTTTGTTCCTTCAATAAGATTTTTATGAAGTAATAAAAGAAGCTTTGTATCAATTTCTTCTGAATTTGATATTTTTTCTTTTCCTAAAGCAATTGTTCTTTCATAATTTTCTAAACTTCTTATATCATATAACTTTTCATTTTCTGTTTCTTTACTTTCTCCAAAAAACTCTTCTATTTTAACATCTATTCCATCAATATTATATGAATTAGCTATTTCAGTCTTTTCAAACATTTTTATATATACATCCATATTAGGTACAAGTAATGAATACGAATTAAGTTCTCCAAGCCTTCTTGATGCTTCTTCTAATACTTTATTAATCTTCGTATCTTCCCAGCTCCAATTATAGTTAATTTTACTTAAGATAAAGGCTCTATAATCTTCAACTCTAGTATAAATTCCAGATTTATAGCCCTCTAATTTCATTTTCATCACCTCTTTATATTTAGACTATATCACAACTTTTTAAATTTCTCAAGACTATATTTTCTTAAATCCCATTCCATAAACTTCTCTTGCATTGAAAATAGACATAAAAGACTTTTTATCAATTTTATAGGCTATTTGCCTAATTCTTGTAATTTCACCTTTAGAAGCCACACACCAAAGAATTGTTCTATCTGATTTTTCATACATACCGAATAGCACTTATTGCTGTACTTCCTCTCCCAAGTTTTTCACTTATTTCAATTGCAATTTCTTCATATTTATCAGAAACTATAAATATCATTTTTGTAAAATTTATTCCTTCTGCAATGATTTCAATTACTTTATTTATAATATAAATACTAATTGCAGAATATAACCCAATTTCAATCTCTTTTAGAGCCCACATATTAATACCTACAATTAATATATCAAAACAAGTCATTAAACTTCCGTGTTTTAAACCTTGGAAAAATTCTTGAAATAATATTACCAACAAGCTCAGTTCCACCAGTTGATGCGTCAAATTTAAGAATAATGGAATTACCGAATTCCTACAACAAGTCCACCATAAATGCTAGCTAATAATCTATCTTCTGTAAGAACAGTCATATCAGATAAGAGATTTTCAAAAAAATTCAATAACAATGATAAAGTTACAGTTCCAAAAATGGCTTTAAAGAAAAAACTTTTTTTAAATTTAAAGAAAGCAAAAACGAAAAGAGGGATATTTAATAGTAAAGTTACAGTTCCAATCTTAAAATTAAATAAATAGTACAAAACTGTAGAAATACCACTAAATCCCCCAGAAGAAAGCTGATTAGGTAGCAAAAATAAAACAACTCCTAAAGCCATAAAAGTACATCCAATTATGATTAAAATAAAATCTTCAATAAACCTTTTCATAATCTCTCCTAGTTTTATTAGTATGAGCAGGAAAAGATTATTTATTCAAATTTTCCTTAGTTACTGTAAACCTCTAAAACTGTCATAACTGACTTTCCGAGGTTTGATATTCGGATTTCCTTCTGCCTTAATTTCAACATCATAGTACTCTTCAAATTTTTTTGCATTTTCATTTTCGTGCCCTAAAATATTTGGTAATTCTTTAGGATTAACCTCTATTTTTACAAGTTTAACTTTTACATTATAATGTTTAATTTTATCAACAATACTATCATACCAAATACTATCAGCAACAAGCTGTGCAAACTCTTCATGATAAGCCCCTGCAATAATTTCTGTTTTTTTAGATTTGTTAAGTTCATTTTGTTTTACAATGTTTATAGCTTTTACTTTCTTTCGGTTAAACTCATATATCATCTCTTTACATCTTTCAACTGCTTGGTTTAAAGTCAAAGGCTCGAAAGTTCCTTGATTATATTCCTCTTCAAGTGCTGTATTTTTTACAACTAGCATCGGGTATATTCTAACAAGGTTAGGCTTAAGCTTAGCAAGTTCTTTTGCTGTATTCATCTCATCAATTTTAGTACTATCTGGAAGTCCGAACTCCGTACTTGAAAAGAAACTTTAAATCCTTTCCATTTTATCATTCTTGTGGCTTTCTTTATATCTTCAATTGTGTATTCATATCCACATTTTTTAAGTATGTATCCGTTGGTCGATTGCACTTCAAGTTCTATAGTTGTAACATAAAAACTCTTTAGCATTTTAAGCTGTTCTTTATTTACTAGATTTGGCACAATTGAAATCTTAATTCTATCTTGCCTATTATTCTCTCTAAATTTTTCTAAAATCTCTCTTTGTTCATCTAAACTTTTCCCAGTAAGACTTCCTATAAATATTTCACCAATTAGTTTCATAAACTCCTCCTAGCTTTTCATATTTTCTAAAGCTTTTTTTGCAGCTTCCATTTCTGATGCTTTTTTACTCTTGCCTTCTCCTGTTGCCAAAATAAGTCCATTACACAAAACTTGTGAAACAAAATGTTTATTGTGGTCTGGTCCCTCATCTAGAATTACTACATATTCTATTTTAACATTTCCATTAACTTGAAGTTTTTCCTGAAGTACTGTTTTATAATCTTTTGTTCCTACATTTTTACTTGCATTTTCTACAGCTTCTTTTAAATTATCAATAATAAACTTTTCCGCTTCACTAATATCACTATCTAAAAATATTGCAGCAATTATTGCTTCAATTGCATCTGCAAGAATTGCTTTGTTTGTAACATGTCCAAATCCTTCTCCTTTACTAGTTATTAAAAATTTTCCTATCTCAAGTTTAACTGCAATCTCATGTAAACTCTCTTCACATACAACAGTTGCCCTAACTTTAGTCATTTCTCCTTCGTTAAGTTTTGTATAATTTTTGAATAAATATTTACTTATTATAAATTCTAAAATACTATCTCCAAGGTATTCTAATTTTTCATTGCTCTCTAATCCATGCATATGTGCATAAGATGTATGAGTAAGTGCAGTTTTAAGCAAATTTTTATTATTAAATGTGTATCCAATTTCTCTTTCAATACTACTATAATTCATAATATCACCTTTATATTTCATCATACTAGACTTTTATGTTAATGTCAATGTTTTTCAAACATTTTTCTCCTTACATATTCATATAACATTACACCTGTTGCAACACCTGCATTTAAACTTTCCGTTTTTCCAAGCATAGGTATTTTAGTTTTTGTATCAGCAACATCAATTATATCTTTTGAAACACCTTTTGATTCATTACCAATAACTATAACCTTTTTTTCATAATCCATTTCATATATATTTTCTGTTCCACTAAGTGAAGTTGCAACAACTTTAAATTTATGTTTTTTCATATTTTTTAAAGTTTGTACTAAATCTTCTGCTTCGATTATTTTTACTCTGAAAATTGCACCCATAGTTGAACGCACAACCTTTGGATTATATGCATCTACACTAGTCTTAGAAAGAATAATTTGGCTAAGTCCTGTACTATCAACTGTTCTTAAAATTGTTCCTAAATTGCCAGGATCCTGAATTCCATCAAGTACTATTATTATGTCTTCTGTATATTTTATCTCCTCTTCTCCACTTTCTTTTTCAATAACTGCAAGCATTCCCTGTGGATTTACAACATCAGTTAAATATGAAAAAACTTTACTTGAAACATAAACACAATCATACCTTGCAATTTGGTACAATATTTTTTGTTCTGTACACCCATCTTCTTTTAAACAATCTTCACATACTATAATTTGTTTAATCTTTGCATTTTCCTCTATCGCCTCTTTAATCATTTTGACACCTTCTACAATGTATGAATTAGTTAAATCTCTATATTTCTTTTCTTTTAATTTCCTAATATTTTTAATTATCTCATTATCTTTACTAGTAATTATTTGCATTTTGTTTTAAATCTCCTTTAAAAAATCTTTCACTTGTTTTAGTATTGACCTATTTTCGTCTATTTTGTATGTAATATATGGAAGTGCAGAAGGTGAAAATTTAATCCTACTTTTAAAAATTTCAATTAATTTATTTATGCAATCTATATTAAATTTATCACTTGAAAAATAAAATATAATGCTTCCGCACTCTTTGATTTATTTTAGTTATTCCTTTTTCTTTACATATATTTTTTATTCTTGCAATTTCAAGTAAATTCTCAAGTTCCTTTGGTAATCCACCAAATCTATCAATTATCTCATCTGTTACATCTAATATTTCATCTTCATTTTTACATAAAGCAATATCTTGATATATAGTAATTTTTATATTACTATTTTCAATATAACTATCTGGTATATAGCTTGAAACATTTAAATCAATCTGTATTTCTTCTCCGCACTTCTTCTTTTGTCTTTATGCCACTTTGCATTTCATTCATTACTTCACCTAAAAGTCTACAATACATATCGTAACCTACTTGTTCCATATGCCCATGTTGAAATTCACCAATAATGCTTCCTGCACCTCTTATCTCTAAGTCTCTTATTGCAATTTTAAATCCAGACCCAAATTCTGTAAAATCTTTAATTGCTTTAAGTCTTTTATCTGCAACTTCTGAAATTAGTCTATCTCTTTTATATGTTATATATGCAAAACCCTCTTTTTCACTTCTTCCGAACTCTCCCTCTAATTTGATATAACTGAGCTAAACCTAATCTATCAGCATTTTCAATAATTATTGTATTCGCATTTGGAATATCAATTCCAGACTCAAGTATGGTTGTGCAAACAACTATATCAATTTCTTTTTTTGCAAATTCAATCATTATATTTTCAAGCTCTTCTCCATTCATTTTTCCATGTGCAAATGCCACTTTCGCATTTGGTACAAGTTCTTCTATCTGTGCCTTTTTCTTTTCTATTCCTTCAACTTTGTTATATAAATAAAACACTTGTCCTTTTCTTTCTAACTCTTTAGTTATAGCTTCTCTTACAACTTCCACATCATACTCTAATACATAAGTTCTAACAGGCTTTCTATTTTGTGGTGGCTCATAAATCACAGACATATCTCTAATTCCTACTATCGACATATGAAGTGTTCTTGGTATTGGTGTCGCAGTCATTGTTAAAACATCAACATTTGTTTTTATTTCCTTAATTTTTTCTTTATCCTTTACTCCAAACCTATGCTCTTCATCAATTATTAATAAACCTAAATCTTTAAATTGTACATCTTTGCTAAGTAATCTATGTGTTCCAATTATAACATCAATCTCACCAAGTTTTAATTTTTTGATAATTTGATTTTGCTCTTTTGTAGTTCTAAATCTATTTAGAAGTTCAACTCTAACTCCAAAATTTTCCATTCTATCCTTAAAAGTCTCATACTGTTGACTAGCAAGAATAGTAGTTGGAACTAAGTATGCAACTTGCTTTCCACTCATACAAGCTTTAAAAGCGCCTCTCATTGCAACTTCAGTTTTTCCGGTACCCTACATCTCCACATAGAAGCCTATCCATAGGTTTTCCCATTTCCATATCATGTTTTATCTCTTCAATACATCTTAATTGGTCTTCTGTCTCTGTATATGGAAAAGCTTCTTCAAATTCCTTTTGCCAAGGTGTATCTTTATCAAATGCAAAGCCTTGAATTTTTTGTCTTTTTGCATATAATTCAATTAAATTTTTTGCTACTTCTCTTAAATTAGATTTAACCTTATTCTTAGTATTTTCCCAATCTTTTCCCCCAAGTTTGTTAATTTTAGGTGCCTTTTCTCCACCTCCAATATATTTTCTAATACTATCTAGTGAATCTGTTGGTATATATAAAATATCTTCCCCTGTATATTTTATTTTAATATAATCTTTTGTGACTCCATCTGTTTTAATTGTATTTACACCTATATACTGACCTATTCCATGTCTTTTATGTACAACATAATCCCCGTACTTTTAAATCACTAAATGTTACCTTTTCAGCTTCTCTAAATTCTGCTGAATACCTTGTTCTTTGTTTATATACTCTTTTTTCTTGTTTTGTAACTTCTAAAAATTTTGAATCAAATTCCTTTATGTCTTCATACTTTATATTTATTACATTTTCTGCTTGCTTTATTATATCATCTGAATCTATATTTACTTTTTGAAAATTCTCTGTTTGCTTCACTATTTCTTGAAAACTATACATATTTTCAAGTATGTATGGTACATTTTTTTCTTTTTCTATTAGGTCTTTTATAAGTAGTTCATTGTCTTTTAAAATACTTTCTGTTCTTAATTTTATTTTGTTTAATTCATCAAAAATAATAATTGCACTTTCTTGCAAATACTCAAAAATACTACCTTCTGGTTTTTCTTCTATTTCTTCAGATAATGGATAAATCTTTATTTGATTTATATTTTCTGTTGACCTCTGGCTGGAAATATCAAAATATCTTATTTGGTCTACCTCATCACCAAAAAATTCTATCCTAACACCAATTTTGCTAGATATTGCAATATCTAGTATATCTCCTCTAACACTAAAAGTTCCTTTGCCTTCTACTATATCACATCTTTGGTATCCTAATATTATTAATTTTTCTTTTATTTCTTCTAAATTATATTCATTTGCAAGAGTTAGATTTAATATACTTTCTTTTAGTTTTTTTGGTTTTAGCACTTTTTGCATAGCTGTTTCTGCATTTATTACTATAATCTCTGCATTATCTTCATACAACTTTAAAATTCCTTCTAGCCTTGAATATAGAATATCCATGCTTTGTACATCATAATTATATGTTATTATATCTTTTCTAGGTATATAGTTTGAATTTGGCATCACACTTTTAATATTTTTATATAAATTCTGTGCTTGAAGTTCATTATATGTAATAATAACTATAGGTCTTTTTAATTTTTCTCTTGTTAATGCTATAATACATGCTTTTGATATGTCAGATAAGCCCAATATTGTTATTGGGCTTATTTTGTTTTTTAGCTTTTCTACATACTCTTTTACTTCTCTTGAAGTTAAGAGTTTCTCTGTAATTTCTTTCAATTTACATTACCTCTATGTTTTCTTTACTTTTTTATTATATACTATTTTTCCTAAAAATGGAAGAGGTATTTCAAAAAAATAGCCTAAAGTAAAAAAATACTTACCTTAGGCTTGGGGTTAATTTCCTTGTGCTTTTTATTTATACATTCTTGGTAGGGAAGCTCTGAATGGTATCAGTATGCGCTTTTCTTTGCTGAACTCCAATAGGCTCGATTTGCTTGGTTTCTTGAAGATATATTCCCCATCTATATCTATTATGGCTTTTTTGCCTGCTAAGTCTCCTGGGGTTGTTACTCGGAATTCGTATAGCAAGTCATTTATGTCTTTTTCTTTGATTTTGAGTTTTATACTTAGTCTTCCTCCACATACCATAAGCACAAGGTTTCGGCTTTTAGTATTTTTGTTTTCTACTACTAACAAGATTATTACTTCCATATGCTCTACCCCTTTTTGCTTGTTTTAAATTGCTTAGGGTATTATATCATATTTATGTTAATTTTGCAACAGGATAAGTTTGGATTTTGATTATGGCTTAACTTTTTGTGGTGGTACTAGATTTATAAAGTGGAAAGAAAGTGAACGTACAGATATGGGGCTAAAAAACCCTGGCATTTTATATTTTCCATTTGTTGAAAGGTTTGGCTTATTACTACTTAGATTTTTAAATGCTGACCTATCTACCTATGAATCTGCTTATAAAGATTTCTTCTATGCTTATGGTTTTGAAATATTAAGAGATGTAAACGAAGATTATAGTTTTGAACTAAATAGAAGAATTAAAGCAATTTACACATTCTCAAAGGTATGCAGTTTATCTTATTAAAAGAAAAGGGAAAGACTTGTCATGAGCAAGGTGCTATACTTTCTTATAATAAGCGATTACAAGAAAAAGAAATACATAATAAAGAAACAAAGTCAAAAGCTGATGACCAAAAGAATTTGTCACTCAGGTGTTATTTATTATATTCAACACATTTTTCTTCTAATAATTTAAAATTGCAACATCTTACTCTTATATTTTCTGGTAATTTTCCATTACTATATAATTGATATAATTTAAAAGATTTATTTTTAACTTGTTTATAGTTTGCATTTAGCCAATCCAATTGTTCTCTTAATAGCTTTTGGTATTTTAATTCTGCAATAGTTAAAGTTTCTTTGTTTAAATCTACTAAAGAGTAATTATTTTCATTTACTGGTATCATATTATTAAAATTAACAGCTCCTAATTCACCATCTTTAATTTTGAAAAAGTCTAAAGTATTTTTCATATTTTTGTGTTTCGGTTTTGGACTTGATAATGGTGCAAAGTATTCACAAGTGTCTATTTGAAACAATATTCCTATAAAAGGTCTTAGTTCTTTTTCATTTTTATTATAAGCCACCTTATTATCAAATTTTCTTAAATAATCACAATAATCTGAATTGACTCTAACAATTTTTAAATTTATAATCATCACAAATTACCTCCTTAGCATTTCAATTATATATTAAAATTTATAAAAATACAATAATGCAAAAGGATTAGAGTTTTACCTCTAATCCCCCTTTTTTAAGTTCCAATTTAATGGCTGGAAACACCGCTTTTTCAAATTCCAATTTATGGCTGGATTCACCGCTTTTTTAACTTCCAACTTTACGGCTGGATTCACCAACTTTTTTGCTATTCTAGCAATAATATTATATGCAAATTATATAATTTTATTG
>JAAWDU010000039.1 GCA_022793905.1 Clostridia bacterium | reverse complement strand
GCGGTGTATCATACGATAATTGCGAAGTAGAGCAAAAAACATATCAAATAGCAAGCTTATCAGACTTTAGCAAATTACAAGAAGATCCAAGTGGAATATTTAATATTACAAGTGATATTGACTTTACAGATTATACAGGAACAAATGCTATTGTAACTTCCATTTTTACAGGAAAAATAGAAGGAAATGGACATACACTTTCAAACTTAAATAATGTAAGTTTATTTGCAAACTTTAGAGGAAAAGTACAAAACCTAAACATTCGTGACTTTACAAATACAAGTCAAGGAAGAGGAAATGGAGACTTTGTTACAGCTTTTGCACAAGAAACTTTTACAGCAGAATTTAAGAATATGAGATTTGAAAATATTACACTATCTGGAAGAAACAATGTTGCAGTTGTAACAGGAATGGATGGAAGAGAAAATGCAAATTCTATATTTGAAAATATTTCTATCAAAAATGCAAATGTAACAGGAACAGGAGTATATGTATCTACATTTGCAGGTAGAAAATATAATGGAAAGATGAAAGATATCTATGTACAGGGTACACTAAATGTAACAGGAAGTGAAAATGGTGGGCTAGTAGGTGCAATGCAACAGGGAGGAACTATTGAAAATGTAATAACAGATGTAAATATTACTAAAACAAGCAATTCATATACTAATGTAGCAAATAGTATATTTAATGCATCATTAGTAGGAAATATATATAACACACCAGCAATTAAAAATAGTGTTGCCTTTGGAGATATGATAGGATATGAAGATGCACAAGGAAATAAATTAGTACCATACAAATTTGTAGGAGCACAAGAAAGTCAAGTAATAGCTTGCTTAACAAAATGTTATGAAGTGGCAGAATGCATAGGAGCAAGCCGTGTAAGCGAAGCAACAACAGGACATTTAGAGACAATTACAAAATCTGACTTAGATATAGAATTTTATAGAAACTTAGGATTTGATGAAAGCATATGGGATTTTGATACAATTAGTGTTAAAGGATATCCAGAACTTAAATAATAATAAGATTTATAAGAAAGTTATTTATACCAGAAGAGAAATAAAACTCTTCTGGTATTTTTGTATTAAATGAGTCATAAATTTAACACAAGCTTAATATTTTTTAAAAGGAAAATTAGGAGGTGTGTATATGGTACAAGATGATAAAAAGAAGCAAAATGTGACAATTTATGAAATAGACAATAAAAAATATACAGTAATAACAGAATGTCAAAAAAATATGCAAAGTACAGAAAAATTATATGAAATCATATGTAAATATGCAATTTCACAGATAAATTCTAATTTGCACATTTAGTACTAAATACTTCTAAAGCAAAAATATATTTCTTAAAAAAGAGGTGATAGAATTATGAATAAAAAATATTTAGTTGCAGCTTACTTAAGGCTATCTCAAGAAGATGGTGATAAAGATGTAAGCGATAGTATAGTGAGTCAGAGAAATATAATTGAGAGAAAAGTAGAAGAATTAGGAGAAGATTTTTTTATAGTAGATTATTATATTGATGATGGATATACAGGATTAAATACTAATCGACCAAACTTTCAAAGAATGATACAAGATATAGAAAAAAGAAATATAAATTGCATTATTACAAAAGATTTATCAAGGCTTTCAAGAAATAGTTTTGAAGCAAATTATTATATAGAATTGTATTTTCTAGAAAGAAATATAAGATATATATCAGTTTTAGATAATGTAGATACAGGAACAAAAAATTCTAATAATGATATGATACAATTTAAAACACTTATAAATGATTGGTATAGCAAAGATATTTCAAGAAAAATAAAATCTAGTGTATGGGCAAGAAAAGAAAAAGGCATGTTTATGGGCGGAATTGCTCCTTATGGATATAATAAATCAAAAAAAGATAAACACAAACTTGTAATAAACAAACAACAAGCTAGAATAGTAAAAAGAATATATGAAGAATATAGCAAAGGGAGAAATATTCCAGAAATAATTAAAGGGCTACAATCGGACAATATTCCAAGTCCCAATAATAATAGTAATAATGGAGAAATTAGATATAAATGGAGAGAAGAAACAATAAAAAGGATGCTCAGTAACAAGGTATATTTAGGACATATAGAATATGGAAAAAGAATTAATTTGAGTTATAAGTCTAAAAAAGTAAAATATATTCCAAAAGAAGAATGGAAAATTGTTTGCAATATGCATGAAGCTATTATTACGGATGAACTTTTTAATAAAGTTCAAAACCAAATAAATAAAAACAAGACTATAAAGAGAAAAAAACATGAATGGATATTGAATGGTATTGTGAAATGTAAAGAATGTGGAGCTAAAATGACATTAAAAGTTGAATATAAAAGAGATAATCCAAATGAATTAAAATCTAAAAAAATATGTTGCTTAAATGGACTAAAAAGATACATAGGTAAAGAGTGCATTAAAGGAAGTAAAGGATTAGATGAGGAGATTCTTAATACTATAGTTTGCAAAAATTTAAAAGAGATAATAGATAAATTGAGTAAAGAAAAAATAATAGACTTGATAATGAAAGAACAGAAGAGAAGTAAAATAAATGAAAACAATTGGGATATTGAAATACTCAATAAAGAATTGCTGAAAGTAGAACGTGAGATAAAGACACTATACTCAGATTATAAAGAAGAATTGCTAGATAAAGATGATTACAAAAAATATTATAAGGAAAAGGTTGATGAAAAAAATAGAATAAAATCCGAACTGGAAATTTTAGAAAGAAAAGAATGTAATAAAATAATGATGAATGAAGATGAAATAAAGGAGTTAGTTAAAGATATATTTAACATGAAAGAATTAAGTAAAGAACTTATAGCAGACATATTGTACAATATTGAAATTGATAAAGATAATCAAATATACATATATTATAATCAGGAGATTTTAAAGGTGGTGGCTTAATATAAAAGAGTATAGAGCAGGAATATATTTAAGATTATCAAAAGAGCATGAAGAAGAAAATAACAGTATAGAGGCACAAAGAGAAATTACAACTAAGTATGCAAATCAAAAGGGATATAAAGTTTTTGATGAATATGTTGACAATGGATATTCTGGAATATTAGATTCAAGACCAGCACTAAATAGAATGATGATAGATATATCAAGAGGAATCATAAATATGGTAATAGTAAAAGATATAAGCAGATTAACTCGTAATAAAAATAAGACTGGTTGGTACACAGAAATATTCTTTCCGGATAATGATGTGAGATTTATATCAGTAACAGAATTTATAGATAGTGGAGATAGATATGAGATAGATGATAGTATAATGCTTAGAGGAATAGCAAATCAATATTATATTACAGATATATCAAAAAAAATAAGAGCAAATAAAAATGCAATGAAAGAATCAGGAGGATTTGTTGAATTTTATGCTCCATATGGCTATAAAAAAAGAGAGGATGACAAACATAAAATAATTATAGATGAAGAGGTAGCAGATAATATAAGAAAAATATATGATATGTATATAGATGGAAAAACAAGTAGTCAAATAGCAAATTATTTCAATAATAATAATATAAAAAATCCTAGTAGGTATATGAAATTAAAAAATAGAAGTAGAAAATGGAGTGCAGAGCAAATAAATGAAATTTTAAGAAATCCATTTTATTGCCGGTAATACAATAATGAATAAATATGAAACTAATTATATAACAAAGACTTGTAAAAAAAATAAGAATAGAGATAGTTGGATTATAAAAGAGAATACACACGAACCAATAATTGAAAAGAAAAAATATGATAAGGTACAAGAAATAAAGTTAAGTAAGCAGTCTAAAATAAAAGTAAAACATGAATATTTATTACGAGATTTATTATATTGTGGAGATTGCAAAAGAAAAATGCAATATAAGATTTGTAAGTCAGGAGATAAACAGAGATTTTTATATGAAAGTAGTGGCTTTAATTGTAGTGTATTTTATAAAAAGAGATGTAAAAATAAAACATATATTAGAGAAACAGATTTAAACCAAATTATAAAAAATGAAGTTGTTAAAAGATTAAAACTAATTAAGGCAGATGAAGCGATAAATAAACTGAACAGATATTATAAAGAAAATGATGAAGAAATGAAAAGAATAGAAGAATATAAAGATGAAATAAAGAAATTAGAAAGAAAGAAGAGTATTTTATATAAAAAGAAATGTGAGGAGTACATAACAATAGAAGAGTTTAAAATAGAATATGTAAGGGCAAAAGATGAAATAGACAGACTTGAAAATTTAATTGAAGATTTTACAAAAAATAAAAGTAATAGAATAGAAGAGAAAAAACTAAAACAATTAATTAATGAATTTAAAAATGGAAATTCTATAAATAATGAATTTTTAAGAGAGATTGTAAACAAAATTGAAATATATTCTAAAGATAAAATTAAGATTAATTTTAATTTGTAAAAATATTAAAATTTAACAAAGGTTAAATTTATTTTTTTAAATCATTACTGCAATAAACGGAGCTTAACACAAGGAGGTGCTGTTGCGGCGCCAACAGCAGGAAAGATTCTAAGTGAGGTATTACCTTATTTAGAAGTTGAAAAAGTAGAAGCTAAGGAATCAAAAGAATAAGTTAACAATTAAACATATGAAACAAAATACTACGGAAATTGTAGTATTAATACATTTAAGATAAAATATTACAAAAATTTACAAAAATGTTATACAATTGTTAGATACAAGTCTAAAAATGGTAAAAGCTAACGGAATTGAGGTTTAGAAAAAATCAAACAGTATTTGTTGGTATTGAAAGAAATTAAAAAGTCAACTATAATAAAACATAAATATAGTAAAAAACAAAGGAGGCAATATATGGCAAACAAGGGGAAACACCAAAAAGCAGACAGAAGATGGATTATTATAGTACCATTGATACTATTAGTGGTCGTATGTATGTGTTTATTAAATAGAGAAGTAATTTATAAATTAAACACCAAAACACAAAATCTAGCAGTAGACGCAGAAAGTGAAAGTGCAAAAAGTTCAAAGAATAATCCAGATAGTTATTGGAGTGAAGAAAATGAGCCAGTATTCTATGGGGCAACAAAGATAACTTTAACAAAAGACTGTATAGATGAATTCAATATAAAAGATTCAAGATTTAGAATATTTGCAAGAGATTTTGAAGATGGAGATTTAACTCAAAATATAATTGCATCTGGAAATGTAGATGTAAGTATAGTAGGTGAATATGAAATTACATATAGAGTTAGCGATTCACATTCAAATGAAAAGGTATTAGTTGTACCAGTTTCAGTAGTTGAAGAAATAACAGAAGGAACAAAAGAAAGTACAGAATATACTGGAAAAATAGTAGTAGAAAGAACACTATACACAAACCCAAATATCTCAAATATAGCGGGAAAAGCTAATAGTGAAGATATGCAAAGTTTAGGAATATATTTACCTGCAAATACAAATGTAAAAGTAAGTACAGTATCACCTACAACAAATGTAGTACTTACTATGGTTTCAAATCAAAAAGCAGAAGAAAGTACATTAAATATAACAGGAGCAGGGCAATCTGTACGGAAAAAATATAGCTTCAATTCCATTTATAAAAACTTCTAGCTTAACAAGAGGGGAAGATATATCAAAAATTGAAAAAATTAGTATAGAATATGATGAGACTGTTAAACCACTTGATTATTATTGCTATGGAGATAATCAATCTAATTTTATGGCAAATTGGAATATTAATGATTTCGCTGTATTAGAAAATGAAGAAGTAACAATTATAGTTCCATATTCAGAAAAAAATAGAATGATAGGTAATTCAGAGAGAAGTTTTAGTTCATTAGATGAAATGTTAGCATTTTATAAAAAGGTTGCAAACAAGAGAGATGAATTAATGAATTTAAGTTTAAACCCAAGTAATGTTATAAATCAAAATGTCAGGGTTAAGAATATGCTTAGAGAAAATGCAACTGAAGTTTATTTGGAAATGAATTTATTTGCGCTTAATAAGATGTGCTATGGGAATGCAAATTTAACTGAGGTTATATCGTCTGATAAAACAATATATCCAGTAGTAGAACCTACACCAGAACCTACACCAGAACCAACAATAGAACCAACAATAGAACCAACAATAGAACCAACAATAGAACCAACAGTAGAGCCAACAGATATACCAGTTGTAACAGATGATCCAAGTATAACGCCAGAACCGACATTTGATGTAACACCAGACCCAACATTAGATATAATTGAAGAGCCAACACCAGACCCTTGGGAATGGGAACCAGAATCAACACCTACTCCATATGAAGAGCCTACTACACCACCACCATATCAAGAATCATCATCAGGTGGTACAAGCACAGTAAGCACGCCAGTTCCAACAAAAGCTCCAAAGATACCTTTACCTACTCCTACGCAATCTCCAACACCAGAAGTAACAACTACACCAGAAGTACAAGCAGTTACACCTTCAAGTGAACCTACACGGAAGTTCAGAATTAGAATCAGCAGTAGCTGGTGTTCAAGATAGAAAAAAGGCATCTACAAAAACTATAGCAATAGCTGGAATAACTATTTTGTCAATAGCAGGGGGAATTTTATTCTTTTCTATGAAATCAGAGTCAAGTAAAGAATAGAAATTAAGAAAAAAGGCTTTCAATTTAATAATTGAAGGCTTTATTATATATTTCGAGTTGAATTAAAATAAAAATAAAAAAATGGCGAAAAATGTTGTTAAAAAAACTAGTTTATGATAAAATAAAATTAGTATTTATACGCCCAAAAGAAAAGGTTAATATGAAAGTGAGGAAAGTATATGAGGCTTAAAAAATTTATACCAATAATGTTACTAATAATGCTGATAACTCCAATGTTTACTAATATTTCACAAGCAGTAGACATTAGAGCAGAAGCAGAGGTAGCACAAGGATTAACAGGATGGCATTATAGACAGATTTGTGCAAAAAATGACGAAATTTCAAATTTAGCAAAAGAAATTTATAGGGCTTTATATGATATGTATGATAGCAAAAAATTAGAAAATGGTGAAACAATTGATTTAGTTAATACATATATATCAGAAGAAGCAGCCATAAAATATCAGAAAGGAAATACTACTTTGGTTTCTGCAATGAATGCTGCAAGATATGCATTTTATGCAGATTTTCCAGAAATTTTCTTTGTTGATTTTCCAAAAATTAATTTGAGAATAACAAAGGATACAGCTGGAAATTATCATGCAAATCTAGGTGCAGGTTCAAACTTAAACTATTTCCATGAAGGATTTACTTTAGAAGAGACAACATTATTAAAGGAGAATATAGGAACAGCAATTGACAAATTTAATGCTAAATTAGATGAAATAGTAGCTGAAAAAACAGAGAGAAATGACATGACAGATGAAGAATATGCAAAAGCATTAATTAAATATGCACATGAAAAAGTAGTAAAAACTACAAATTACAGAACAGAATTAAATGCTTATGAAACTGATAGTCTTACAGGAGGAATAATACCAGAAAAAGACAATAGAGTATATGTAAATACACCATATGGAGCACTTGTAAGAGGAAATAGCTTATGTGAAGGGTATGCAAGAGCATTTAAAACTATTTTAGATAGAATAAAGAAAACAGATGAAGCAAAAAATTTAGATATGGATTGCATATTAGTGCAAGGTATGCATCAAAATGAAGGTGAAGTTGCAGTTGAACATATGTGGAATTATGTTAGAATAGGAGAAGAATGGTATGCAGTAGATGCTACATTAGACGATCCTTTTATTTATGCAATGGATCAAAAAAAAGAATATACAATAATAGTTGATGGATTTGAGAATACAAGATATTTACTTGTTGGAAATAGAACTATGTGTATGGAACATACACCAATTGGAATTGTTCAAGCAGCAGGTGGATATGAATTTATATACCCAGAACTTGTAGATAATGATGAAGGGATTATAAATACATCGATTGCTACTCAAGATGGAAAAAATTTAAATATAGAATATAACCAAAATGGAATAACATCAACTGATCCAATAACAAATGAACAAGTAACAGGAGGAGCATATTACGTTAATTATGGAGGAAAAGGAATATCTGCTCTTCGTGATACAGATGACCCAATACCAGGAAATTCAGCAAATGATGGTGAAAATGCAAGATATATTTTGATAAAATATAAAACATATAAAGCATCAAAGGCAGGAACAGATGAGGAATGGGAAGAAAGTAACTGGGGATATATAACACCAGAATTATATCCAAGTATGGAAGATAGAGAAGAATATACATGTATACCAATATATAGTTCCGAATATATTAAATTTGCTGTAACCACTAGAAAACCTGGACATTATGCAAATGGAGGAAATGCTAGTTTATGGTATCCAGAAGAAGAAGAGGAACAAGAAAAAATAATTGCTCAAACAGAATGGCTTTATAATGACAATGGAAGTTACAGATCAAGACCATATGTATTAAGACAAACACCACCACAAAATAAGGCTTATACAATTCAAAATAATTATTCTATTCCAATTACAGCAACATTTACAGATGATTTAAAATTGACTAATATGGCAAATTCAAAAGAGCAGAATGGAGCTTTTAAATATGATAATTGGGAAGAAATAAAAGAGTTAGTAAAGATAACAGCAAATAAACCAACAGCTACAGAAAATGCAACTGTAACATCTTATGAATGGGATGGTAAAAGGAATGTAACAATTACATTAAAAGTAAGTGAAATGTATGCAGATTCACAAGCAAATTATTCAGTATATTTGAATAATTTAGTTGGTGTAGATAGTGGTAAGGTACCTAATCCAATATCAATAGGAGTAGGAAAACCAAGTGGATGTACTAAATGTATGTTAGCAACTGGTAGTTGGGAATTTTTTGGTACACCTACTCTTCTAGAAAATGAAGACCTTTCAAAAAAAGATTGGACTGTTAGTAGAGATGTTGTAACAACAAATTCTGAAGGGGAAAATACTATTGAGACAAAAACAGAAGAGGTATCAAATTTAGTTAGTGCAAAAATAGCATTAGTTACTACAAAGGCACAAGGTGAAGAACAAGAAAAAATGATGGAAAAATTAGAAGATGGACTACTAAGTGAAAAGAATGTGCTTTCTAGTGAAACATATAATATTGACTTAAATATATGTAGAACTCCTGCTATTCCTAAAGGTCACAAACTAAAATTATCAGTTGGATTTCCAGCAGGATATGGACCAGACGATGAAGGTGTTACATTTGAAGCATATCACTTTAAGAGTGATGGAACAGTAGAAAAAATACCATGTGTTGTAACAAGATTAGGTTTAGTTATTGTATGTGATTCTTTCAGCCCATTTGCAATAGTTGCAGTTGAAGGAAATGAAAGTAAAGAGAGAAATGCAGTTTTAACATCAACAATTGGAGGAAAGATAACAGATGGTTCAAATTCAAATGAAAGTGCAAATATAGTTAGCTTAGCATTAAATGAAAGCAAAAGTATTAAAGTAGAACCAGATGAGGGATATATAGTAGAAAGTTTAACAATAGGTGGACAGACAGTTGAAATTGATAGAGCAGGTGGAAATATAACAATTACAAATGGAGCAATTGCAAGAAACGCAGGAAGTGTAGATATTTCAGAAGAAAATGTTATAATAAATGCAAACTTTGTTCCAGAAGAAATAGTAGAAGAAGAAATCGCAAAAGGGCAAACACCAGTTACAGTTGAAATTGAACCTGGAACAGTGACAATAACAAAGAATGAAGAAACAGTTGGAGCAGGACAAAAATTAACAATTGTACCTACAATTAATAGTGAAATTCCAGAGGAAAATAGAACATATCAATGGTTTAAAGATGGAAAATCATTAGGTGATATAGGAAAAAATGCTACATTGACAATAAGCAAAGCAAGTAAAGAAGACGCTGGAATTTATACATTAAAAATGACAGTAAATGCAGGAGAATTAAGTGAAACAGTAGAAAGTGTAGGCGCATGTACAGTAAGTATTGCAAGTTTTGATGCAGAACTTACACTAGATAAAGAAGAAGTAACAGCAGGAGATACTGTGACAGCTACATTAAATGTAAAAAATAGTCAAAATATTGATAATGATTTAGTTGCAATAGGCGGATACATAAAATTTAATCCAGCTGTATTTGAAAATCCAAATCTAGTTGGACAAAATGGATGGGATATTGATGTAAATTCAATTAATACAAATAACTTTAAATTTATAATTGACAGAACGAGAAATGAAGATGGAAGTCCGCTTGTAAATGATGGAGAAGTGTTAAAAATAACATTAAAAGTAAAAGATTTAGCAAGTACACAAGAAGCATTAATAAAAATTGAAGGCTTAGAGGGAAGTAATGCATATGTTCCAGACCTTCAAACAATGAGAGGAACAAAGATAGAAGCAAATGATGCTGAAAAAACTGTAAAAATAAAAGCTAGAAATATTAATATTACATCAAGTGTATATACAATAGAGAATGGATATATATCAGGAATTACAGTTGGAACAACTAAAGCAGAATTTATAAACAATATAACTCCAAAAGAAGGGCTAATATTTGATAATTTAAAAGATGAAAATATCATAAAAACAGGAACTACTGTTACAATCGGAGCAAATACATACACATTAATAGTTACAGGAGATATAAATGGAGATGGTGTGGTAGATGTTACAGATGTATCACAAATGCAATCACACTACCTTGAGACAGAAGCTTTAGAAGGATTAAGCTTAAAGGCAGCAGACTTAAATAATGATGGAGAAGGCGGAGATATAACAGATGTTTCAATGTTACAACAAATATATCTACTTATAGACAATAGAAAAACAAATTAATTAACCAGAGAGTTATTAAACAAGGAGGCATATAATGGTAAAATTTAAGAAAATAATATTAATGATTACTTTGGTAATTTTAGTGATTAGTGGATATTCAGGTTATAGTGTTACTGGTGCAAGTTATGACTGTAATGTAGTTATTTCTGCAAATAAAAGGAATGTTTCTGTTGGAGATAAAATAGTAATAAGTATAAAGCTAACAGGAATTACAGGAGAAAATGGTATTGGTTCACTAGGAGGATTTGTGGATTATGATAAAAAAATATTAGCATATAAAGGAAAAAATGAAGTAGGAGATTTTGAAGCTTCAAGAATACAAGATAGTAATGGAAAATTTTTGATAAAAAGGTCAACAGCGCGGCTTCCAAAGAGATGATGCAACAATAGTAGAGTACGAATTTGAAGCCATAAAAGCAGGAAATATAGTAATGAAGTTTACAGGAATTGAGTTATCGAATAATAAAGAGACTATAAGAAAAAATGGAACTGAAATTGCAATAACAGTTGAAGGAAGCAAACCAACTCCAATTCCAACTTCAAATCCAACACCTACACCTACACCAGGAGGTAGTAAACCCACACCAAATCCTACTCCTACTCCTACACAAGTACCAAATCCAACACCAGTTCCAACACAAGCTCCAAACAATAACCAAGGAGGCAATAGTGGAACAAATAAGCCAAGTGGAAATCAAGGAGGAAGTACAGGAACTGTACAAAGACCAAATACAAACAATCAAACAGATGTAGAACAAAATGGAAGTCAAGAACCGACTCCAGTTCCTACTCGGATCTTGGGTAGACGAGCCAACACGGTAGCCCAACCCCAGTAATAACACCAGATTATGAAGAAGAACTAAATAAGGATTTAAACTTGATTGCACCAGAAAAAAATAAAACAAAATCAGTTATGATTTATATTTTAGGTGGAATAGCATTAATATTTGTAATCTCAGTAATAATATTACTAATATATTTAAAAACAAAAAATAAAGATATAAAAAGACTATTAAAAGGAAAATAAAAATTACTAGCAAAACTACAGATTCAATAAGAGATAAAAAGGCACAAAATATAAAATTGTGTCTTTTTTCTTTTTTAGTAATTACAAATATAAGTAAAAAATTGATATGTTCGCTAGAATAAAAATTATAAATATAGTATAATAATATTCGGAGGAAAAAAATGAACATAATTGATATAATATCGAAAAAGAGAGATAAAAAAGAACTCTCAAAAGAGGAAATAGATTATTTTATAAAAGCATATACGAATGGAGAAGTGCAAGATTATCAAGCATCAAGCTTACTTATGGCAATTTACTTAAATGGAATGACAAAAGAAGAAACTAAAAATTTAAGTTTGGCTATGGCAAATTCTGGAGAAATACTAGATTTATCAGATGTATCAAAAATAATCGTAGACAAGCATTCAAGCGGAGGAGTAGGGGATAAGATAACACTAATAGTTATGCCAATTATTGCAAGTCTTGGAGTGAAGGTCGCAAAAATGTCAGGAAGGGGTCTTGGAATTACAGGAGGAACAATTGATAAATTAGAGTCAATTCCCGGGTATAGAACAGATTTAAGTTTAAAAGAATTCAAAAATAATATTAATGAAATTGGAATAAGCTTAATACGGACAAACAGGAAATTTAGCGCCAGCAGATAAAAAGTTATATGCATTGAGAGACGTAACTGCAACGACAGAAAGCATACCGTTAATTGCATCTAGTATAATGAGTAAAAAGATAGCAGCAGGTAGTAATAAACTAGTGTTAGAAGTAACATGCCGGTAATGGTGCATTTATGAAAGACAAAGAAAATGCAATAAGTTTAAGCAAAACTATGAAAGAAATAGGAAATCTTGCAGGAATTGAAACTGTGTGTATAATCACTAATATGGATGAACCTGTTCGGAAAAGCAATTGGTAATTCTCTAGAAATAGAAGAAACTGTAAAAGCTTTAAATGGAGAAATGGAAGAAGATGTAAAGAAGATTGTATTTGAAATTGCTACATATATTTTAAAGCTTGCTGGAGTTAGTCAGGATTTTGAAGAAAGTAGAAGGAAAATACAAAATGTAATAGAAGAGCGGTATTGCATATGAAAAATTCAAAGAACTTGTGACAAAACAAAATGGTGATGTATCATATTTAAAAAATATCCCGAAAGCAAGATATATAGAAGGAGTAAAAGCAGAGAAAAGTGGATATGTAAAAACTTTAAATGCAGAAATTTGTGGTAAAGCTTCAATCGATTTAGGAGCACGGAAGAATGAAAAAAGAAGATGAAATAGACCATTTGGCACGGTATAGTTCTCGAAAAAAAGATAGGGGATAAGGTGGAAAAAGGAGATATTCTTGCATATATTCATACAAATAAAGAAGAAGAAATAGATAAGGCAAAATTAAATATAAATATGGCGTATGAAATAAGTGAAGAAGAACCAGAAAAATATATAGAAATTTTAGATATAATTTAAGAGGTAAAAAATGGAAATAATAGAAGGATTAAATGATAGACAAAAAGAAGCTGTACTTACAGCAGATGGACCTTGTTTAGTAATCGCAGGAGCAGGATCACGGAAAAACAAAAGTATTAACTCACAAAATAGCATATATTATAGGAAAAAAAAATATTGCACCATGGAATATACTTGCAATAACATTTACAAATAAAGCAGCAAATGAAATGAAAGAAAGAGTATCAAACTTAATAGGAGATATTGCAAATGATATGTGGATTGGGACATTCCACTCTATTTGTGTTAGAATTCTTAGAAGATATATAGATAGAATAGGATTTACATCTTCATTTGTAATATTTGATACATCAGACCAAAAAAGTTTAATAAAAGAATGTATGAAAGAGCTTAATGTAGATGATAAGATGTTCAATGAAAGAGGATTTATGGCAGAAATTTCAAATGCAAAAAATGATATGCTTGAACCAGAAGACTATGCGCAAATGACTAATAATGAAAGAAGAAAAGAAGTAACAAAAGAAGTATATAGTTTATATCAAAAAAAACTTAGAGATAACAATGCTCTAGATTTTGATGATATTATAAATTATACAATAAAGATTTTAATGTCTGAACCAGATGCATTAGAATATTACTCAGATAAATTTAAATATGTACTAGTAGATGAATACCAAGATACAAATAAAGCTCAGTTTACACTTATAACAATACTTTCTGCAAGAAATGGAAATATTACAGTAGTAGGAGATAATGACCAAGGAATATATTCTTTTAGAGGTGCAGATATATCAAATATACTAAACTTTGAAAGAGATTTTCCAGGTACAAAAATAATTAAGCTAGAGCAAAATTATCGTTGTACAAAAAATATATTGAAAGTTGCAAATGAAGTTATAAAGAATAACGAAGTAAAATATGAGAAGAAACTTTGGACAGAAAATGATGAAGGGAATAAAGTCACAGCACATCTTACAAAAAATGAATATGAAGAGGCAACATATATTGTAGAACAAATAGAACATTTGAGGGTAGAAGAATATTATAAATATTCAGATTTTGCAGTTCTTTATAGAATGAATACTCAATCACGTAGTATAGAAGATATTTTAAGAAGAGAAAATATTCCATATAAAATAGTAGGTGGACTAAAATTCTATGAAAGAAAAGAAATTAAAGATATTATAGCATATTTAAGACTAATTTATAATACAAAAGATAATCTAAGCCTGAAGAGAATCATAAATGAACCTAAAAGGGGAATTCGGAAAAACAAGCTTAGATAAAATAGAAGAAATTGCAGTAAGAGAAAATATGTCTATGTATGATGTTATAAAAAATGCAGGAGCATTTGGTCTTGCAAGAGTGGGAGCATCAGCTCGGAGAATTTATAGAATGTATTGATTATTTAAGCACACATTTAGAAACTATGTCTGTTTGTGAGCTTACAGAAAAAGTACTAAAAGCGACAGGGTATGTAAAAGCACTAGAGTTAGAAGATACAAAGGAAGCAGAAAATAGGATAGAAAACTTAGAGGAATTTTTGACAGTAACACAAGAATTCGAAGAAGAAGCAGAAAACGATTTAGGAAAATTCTTAGAAAATATAACACTTTCAAGTGATGTAGATGAATTAACAGAGCCAGAAGAACAAGTGACATTAATGACACTTCACAGTGCGAAAGGACTAGAATTTCCAGTTGTTTTCATGGCAGGAATGGAAGAGGGGATATTCCCACGGAAAGAAATCTATAGACGACCCTAACCGGAATTGAAGAAGAAAGAAGGCTTTGCTATGTTGGAATAACAAGGGCAAAAGAAAACTTATTTATGACATGTGCAAAATCAAGAACAATATTTGGCTCAACGTCATATAACAGTATTTCAAGATTTTTAAAAGAAATTCCAGAAGAAGATTTAAGTGAGGAAAGTGTACTTAGTTTGGGTGAAACTTCTTTAGAGGGAACCTTTGATAATAGCGGAAGCTATGAATGGTCATATGGAAATAAATCTAACATTAAATCTTATAATATAGACTTAAACCCCAATTTAGGAAAAGTAGCAGTTGCAGGTGGATTTTCATTTAAGACACCAGCAAGTTTCTTAAATGGATTAAACACAAATAAAAAGAGCAAAAGTATAGATATATCAGAGTATAAAGAGGGTGCAAGAGTATATCATAAGAAATTTGGAGAAGGAACTATAAATTATGTAGAAGAAGAGGGAGAAGACTACAAAGTTGATATAAACTTTGATAAAGTTCGGACACAAACGTTTAATGGCAAAATTTGCAGGATTAGAAGTAATAAATTAATGGTTAAAACCGATGAAATTGACAAATCGTAAGATTTATTGTACAATAATAAGCATATAAAATAAAAGGAGGCAGTATGCCAAAGAATAGTAAGAAGACATTTGAATCTATATTTACAAAAACGAGAGTATATCTTGTAGTGATAGGAATTGTGCTTATTATTTTGTGTATGCAAAATATAGTTTTTATACCATCTTCAGTATTGTTGTATATAATTTTGATTGCATATACATTTTGGACAAATAGCAAAAATAAAACAGAATTAGATAAACACATTCAAGAACTTACATTTAATGTTGAAACAGTAGCAAAAAATGCACTTATAAATTCACCATTTCCACTTGTAATAGCAAAAGAAGATGGAACGCTTACTTGGAAAAGTTCAAGTTTTGTAAGCGAATTTGGTAATATAGATATAAAAGATATTTTATCAGGTATGATAAAAGAAACAATTGTAGAGATAGAAAAATCAGAGCAGAGAAATGATAGGCAAGTTATAAATAAGCAAATAAAAATTGAAAAAAAAGATTATAAGGTAATAATAGAAACGATTGCGTCAAAAGCAAGAAATAAAAAAAGAAAAGATGAAATAATGTTGGTTATGTATTTCATCGATGATACAGATTTTTTAGAAATTTCTAAAAAGATTAAAGAAACTAGAAATTGCATTGGAATAGTTATGATAGATAGCTATGAAGAATTAGTTCAAAATTTAAGCCAAGAAGAAAAAGTACAACTAGTTACTGAGATAGAAACTAAAATATATGATTGGATTGCAAAAATAGATGGTATAGCGTTGAAAACTGATACAAATAGGATTTGTTTTGTTTTTGAAGAAAAATACCTAGATACTATCATAGAAAATAAATTTGAAATCCTAAAAGAAACAAAAAATACAGAAACAGAAGGGGTAATACAAGCTACTTTAAGTATAGCAATATGCGCTGAGCGGAGAAACAAATAGTGAGAAACTTAAAGCTACAATGGAAGCCATGGACTTAGTTCTAGGACGTGGAGGAGATCAGGCTGTAATTAGAAGAAAAGGTAAATATGAGTTTTATGGAGGAAAAAAACAAGAAGTAGAGAAGAGAACAAAAGTAAAAGCAAGAACAGTAGCAACTGCATTAGAAGAACTAATAGAAGAAGCAGATAATATTTTAATAATGGGACATTCAAATGGAGATATAGACTCTATGGGGTCTAGTCTTGGAGTTTATAGAATTGTAAAATCTCTTGGAAAAGAAGCGAATATAGTGAATAATACCTATGGTATGACATTAAAAGACTTTATAGAAGCAGTTGAACAAGAGGAAGAATATAAAGATGTAATAATAGATAGAGCACAGGCACTAAATTTAATTACGCCAGAAACATTATTGATTATTGTAGATACACATAAAAAAACATATGTAGAAGTTCCAGAACTTCTTACAAAAACAAATAAGATAGTAGTTATAGATCATCACAGAAGAGGACCAGACTATATAGATAATGCAATTTTAATGTTTCATGAAGTATATGCATCATCTGCTGCTGAGCTTGTTTCAGAGTTGCTACAATATACAAAAAATAATGCACAGCTTACAACCTTTGAAGCAGAAAGTCTTTATGCAGGTATAATGGTAGATACTAAAAACTTTACCTTTAAAACAGGTGTTAGAACTTTTGAAGCTGCAGCATATTTAAGAAAAAATGATATTGATATAATAAAGGTAAAAAAATGGTTCCAGAGTGATTTAGAAAGTTATAATGTAATAGCAGATGTTGTAAAAAATACAGAAGTAGTAAAGGGAACAATTGGTATTTCTATTTATGATGAAAATGACGAAAATGCAAATCTAATATGTGCAAAATCAGCAGATGAACTTCTTACAATTAGTGATATAACAGCTTCTTTTGTAATAGGAGTTGTTAAAGATACTGTTTGCATAAGTGGTAGGTCAATTGGTGATATAAATGTACAACTTATTTTAGAAAAGCTTCGGAGGGGGAGGACATCATACTGTCGCAGGTGTACAGATTACAGGTATTACAATTGAAGAAGCTAAAAAGCAACTATTACAAAAGATTGATGAGTATTTTGAAGAGAATTTAGAATAGGAGGCATAGGAAATTATGAAAGTTATTTTACAGCAAGATGTTAAAGGTATGGGAAAAAGAGGAGAAATTGTAAATGCGAGTGATGGTCATGCACGAAATTTTTTGTTTCCTAAAAAACTTGCGATACCAGCAGATAAACAAAACATGAATGAATGGAATGCAAAGAAATCTTCAGAAGCCCATAGAAAAGAAATTGAAAGACAAGAAGCTATAAAAATAAAAGAAAAGCTTGAAAAAATAAAGTTAACAATAAAAACAAAAGCAGGAGAGAATGGAAAAATTTTTGGTAGCATAACTTCAAAAGAAATATGTGAAACAATAAAAAATGAATATGGATTTGATATAGATAAGAAAAAAATAGTAATTAAAGAGCAGATAAAAACTTTAGGTGCTCATACAATAGAACTTAAATTATTTGAAGGAGTTAGTGCTAAATTAAACATAAATATTATCCAAGAATAGGTTAGGAGAAAAACTATGGATGTTGGAAAGATACAACCTAATGACATAGAAGCAGAACAAGCAACACTAGGAGCTATGCTATTAGATGGAGAAGCTGTTACTTCTGCTGTTGAAGTACTTAAACCAGAAGACTTTTATCGTGAAGAGAATAAACTTATTTTTAGTGCTATGGTTAACCTTTATGGAAGATCTGAGCCTATTGATATAATAACAGTAAAAGATGAACTTGTACTTCTTCGGAAAGCTAGATGTTTGTGGTGGGATAGAATATATTGCAGAACTTTCTGACAAAGTTCCTACTACTGCAAATGCTGAAAATTATATAAAAATTGTAGAAGAGAAATCAATTCTTAGAAACTTAATAAAAACTTCTAATGAGCTAATAGACTTGGGATATAATCAAACGCTTGAACTTGATGAGATAATTAGTAAAGCTGAAAAAGGAATTTTTGATTTAGTCAAAAACAGAAATAAAAAGGGATTTACTCCTATAAATGAAGTTTTAGCTCTTACATTTGAACAAATAGAAAAACTTTATAATCAAAAGGATGCAATAACGGGTATACCAACTGGTTTTATAGATTTAGATAGTAAGACAGCAGGACTTCATGGTTCTGAACTTATTTTGGTTGCTGCACGTCCAGCTATGGGGAAAACAGCTTTTGCATTAAATATTGCAACTAATGCAGCAGTTCAGGCAAGAGTACCTGTTGCAATTTTTAGCTTGGAAATGTCAAAAGAACAGCTTGTTAATAGAATTCTTGCAAGTGAAACAATGATAGATAGTAATAAACTTAGAACAGGTAAAATGGAAGAAGAAGATTTGATTAATATTTCTGAAAGACTTCGGACCACTATCTGAATCGGAAATGTATATTGATGATACCCCAGGTATAAATATTACTGAAATAAGAGCAAAATGTAGAAAGCTTAAGCTTGAAAAAAACATTGGACTAATTGTTATAGATTATTTGCAACTTATTGCAGGTACTAATAGTAGAAGAAACGGAAGTAGAGAACAAGAAATTGCTGAGATAAGTAGGTCACTTAAAGTGCTTGCAAAAGAACTTAATGTTCCAGTAATTGCACTTTCACAGCTTTCAAGAAGCCCAGATCAAAGAACTGATCACAGACCAATGCTTTCTGATCTTCGTGAATCTGGTTCAATAGAGCAAGATGCAGATATTGTTATATTTTTATATAGGGATGACTACTATAATCCAGATAGTGAAGATAGAAATTTAGCTGAGGTAATTATAGCAAAACAAAGAAGTGGCTCAACAGGTACTGTTAAACTTGGTTGGCTTGGAAGTTATACTAAGTTTGTAAATACAGACCCATATAGAGATATTTAAGAAAGAGGAGATTAAGTGCTAGAGGAAAAAATTTTAGATACTATAGAAAAATATAAGTTAATAGAAAGAGGAGATAGAGTTGTAGTCCGGTGTTTCTGGTGGACCCGACTCTATTTGTCTTGTAGATATTTTATGTAAGATGAGAGAAGAATTAGAGTTAGAAATAATAGTTTGCCATGTAAATCATATGATAAGAGAAGAAGCGGTATTAGATGAGGAATATGTGAGAAAGTATTGTAGAGAAAAAAATATTATATTTGAAGTAAAAAGAGTAGATATAGAAAAAATTACAAAGGAGAATAAAATAGGTACAGAAGAAGCTGGAAGAGAAGAAAGATACAAATTTTTTAGAGAAATAATGGAAAAGTATAAAGCAAACAAAATTGCAACTGCACATACAAAATGTGATAATGCAGAAACTGTGCTGATGAATATTATGAGAGGAACAGGGACACTTCGGCTTAAGAGGTATACAAGCAATTAGAGATAAAATATATATTAAACCACTTATAGAAGTTTCAAGACTTGAAATAGAGATGTATATAGAAGAAAATTCATTAGAGCCAAAGCATGATAAAACAAATGATGAAAATATATATACTAGGAATAAAATAAGAAATGTACTAATTCCATTAATTCAAGAAGAATTTAATCCTAATATTATAGAAACTTTAGACAGACTTTCAAAGTTATTAGCCCTTGAAAATGATTATTTAGAGAAAGAAACAGAAAAATCTTTTGACGAACTTGTAATAAAGGACGAAAAACAGGAAATAATATTAAACTTGAGAGAATTTAACAAGGAACATAAGGCAATTAAATCCAGATTAATTATATTATGCATAAAGAAACTTTTGAAAGATACAAATGGCATTGGAAAAATTCATATAGATGATATTATAAAATTATGTGAAAATAATGTAGGGAACAAGTACTTAACACCTAATAAACGTATAAAAGTAGGTGTGGGAAAGGGAAAAATTTGTTTTTTTGTCACAAAAAAAACATAAACAAGTGTAAATGTTAAACCCGTAAGAAAACTTACATACAAGCCAAGAGTAGAGGAAAAAAACTTTTATAAAAGGTATTGAAAAGATGTATTAAATATGATAATATTTCATTTAACAATTTAAGAAAATGTTAAGTTTAAAATTAATTTTTGAACTTTAAGAATAAAGGAGGAATACTTTTTGAAAAACAGTATAAAAACATTAGCAATGTGGCTAATAGTAGGTATAATATTTATAGTGTTGCTTACTTCGATTTTAGATAATAGTGATACAAAAATGACTTATGCAGAACTTATAAATAAGATAGAAACATCAGATGTAACTTCAATTGAAATGGAGTATAATGGGAAAACTGCAAATGTAAAATTAAAGAATAATCCAGTAGAAAAAGAAGTTAATATACCAAATACAGAAAGTTTTATGGATTATATTACTGATTACCTAAAATCTGGAACAATTGAATTTAGTGAAAAGTCACAATCAATACTAATAACAATATTAGAGATATTGTCACCATTTGGTTTAGTAATAATAGCACTTATTTTCTGGTTTTTCACAATGAATTCTTCTTCTCAAGGAAATAATAAAACATTAAGTTTTGGAAAAAGTACTGCAAGAATGATGACATCAGCAGATAAGAACAAGATAACATTCGCAGATGTAGCAGGAGTTGATGAGGAGAAAGAAGAGTTACAGGAAATAGTAGAATTTTTGAAAAGTCCTAAGAAATTTACAGATATGGGAGCAAGAATACCAAAAGGAGTACTTCTTGTAGGTAGTCCTGGTACAGGTAAAACATTACTTGCAAAAGCAGTTGCAGGAGAAGCAGGAGTTCCATTTTTTATAATAAGTGGTTCAGACTTTGTTGAAATGTTTGTTGGTGTTGGTGCTTCAAGAGTTAGAGATTTGTTTGAACAAGCTAAAAGAAATTCTCCATGTATAGTATTTATAGATGAGATAGATGCAGTAGGAAGACAACGTGGAGCAGGACTTGGTGGAGGACATGATGAAAGAGAACAAACATTAAATCAATTATTAGTTGAGATGGATGGATTTGCAGCAAATGAAGGTGTAATTATACTTGCAGCAACAAATAGACCAGATATATTAGATAAAGCTTTATTAAGACCACGGAAGATTTGATAGACAAATAGTAGTATCTTCGCCAGATGTTGGAGCAAGAGAACAAATACTTGAAGTTCATGCAAGAAAGAAAAAGATATCTGATGAAATAGATTTAAAAACAATAGCAAAGAATACATCTGGGTTTTCAGGAGCTGATTTAGAAAATGTTTTGAATGAAGCAGCATTGTTAGCAGCAAGAAGAAATTTAAAAGAGATTGGTATGGCAGAAATTGAAGATGCTATGGTAAAAGTTACAATGGGACCAGAAAAGAAGACAAGAGTAAGAAGTGAAAAAGAAAAGAAGCTTGTTGCATATCATGAAGCAGGGCATGCGGTAGTAAGTAAATTTCTACCGACACAAGATGATGTACATCAAATTTCTATTGTTCCAAGAGGCATGGCAGGTGGATATACTATGTATAGACCAAGTGAAGATAAATCTTTTATGTCAAAGTCTGAAATGGAAGAAAATATAGTATCTCTTCTTGGAGGAAGAGTAGCTGAAAGCTTAATATTAAATGATATTTCAACAGGTGCATCAAATGATATTGAAAGGGCATCTAAAATTGCAAGAGACATGGTTTCAAAGTATGGAATGAGTGATGTTGTTGGAGCTATAATGTTTGGAGCAGGTCAAGAAGAAGTGTTCTTAGGAAGGGATTTTGCACAATCAAAGAATTATTCTGAGCAAACGGCTTCTATAATTGATGCAGAAACAAAGACTATTATTGATAAAGCATATGAAAGAGCAGAGAATATATTAAAGGAGCATATTGATAAACTTCATGTCGTTGCAGGAATATTACTTGAGAAAGAAAAAATTGATGGAGAAGAATTTTCAAAAGTATTTGAAAGTTAAAATGTGTTCACATAATATTTTTTCGCAAATTTCGCCAAAAAGGTTGACTAATCGAAAAAAAAAGGCTAAAATAGACTTGGAGGGTAACTCCAAGTCTAATTTTTAGTCTAAGAGATAGACTAATTTAAGGGGAGGAAAAAATGGAAGATTTAAAGGTCTTTTCATGTAGTAATGAAGCAGATGGATTTACAAAAGAAGTTTGCGACAGCTTAGGGATTGAAATACGGAAAAATTAACAGGATGAAATTTAAAAATGATAATAATTTTTTACAATTAGAGGAAACTGTAAGGGATAAGGATGTATATTTTATACAAGTAACAACTCCGCCAGTAAACGAAAGAATAATGGAATTATTGATTGCGATAGATGCTGCAAAGCGTGCATCAGCAAGAAGAATAACAGCAGTGCTCCCATACTATATGTATTCAAGATCTGATAAGAAAGATCAACCAAGAGTTCCAATTACAGCAAAATTAATGGCAGAAATATTAGAAGCAGCAGGAGCAAATAGAGTAATAAGCTGTGATTTGCATAACCCAGCAATTCAAGGATATTTTAACATAAATTGTGACAGACTATCAGCACAAAACATTTTACAGGCATATTTTAAAGAGAAGAATTTTGAAAATATGGTAATAGTTGCAACAGATGCAGGCAGTTCAAAAAAGGCATATAAATATTCTAAATTCTTTAATTGCCCAATAGCTATGATTGATAAGAGAAGAGAGGGAAATGATGATAGAGCTATTGCTTCAACAGTAATAGGAGATGTTGAAGGTAAAATAGCAGTAGTATTTGATGACGAAGTAGATACAGCAGGTTCAATGATAGAAACAGCAAATGTATTAAATCAATTTGGAGCAAAAGAAATTTATGCAGGATGTACACATGGAGTTTTATCTGGACCAGCAATAGAGAGGATAAAGAATTCTCATTTTAAAGAATTAGTTATAACAAATACAATCCCTTTACCAAAGGAAAAAGAATTAGAAAAAATTAAAGTGCTTTCTATTGCTCCGTTATTTGCAGAAGCAATAAAAAGGTTGTATGAACATAAGCCAATGGGAGATTTATTTGAAAAATAGCTTGACAACTTGTAAGATAAGATATATAATAATAAAGCAATTTGAAATAAATAGCAAATACACTTCAGATAGGGGGGAGTAATAATGTCAGAGGTAAAAGTTAATAATGGTAATATAGAAGATGCTCTAAAAAGATTTAAAAGACAATGTGCAAGAAATGGTGTAATGCAAGAAGTTAGAAAAAGAGAACATTATGAAAAACCTAGTGTAAGAAGAAAGAAAAAATCAGAAGCAGCAAGAAAAAGAAAGTTTTAGTATAATGTGAAATAAAAAGGAAGGTACCACACCTTCTTTTTTTAGTATGTTATTTTTTTAAAACTACTTGTATAAAGTAGTAATAATATAGTATACTAAAGTAAGTAATGGAAGGAGATTTGAGGATATGAAAGATAATAAAAAAGAGATAAAAAAAGGTATAACATTACATTGTATTAAAGCTAATAATTTTAAAACTGACATGATTACTGTGTTTTTGACTACGAAACTTACAAGAGAAGATGTAACAAAAAATGCAATTATACCAATGGTATTAAGGAAGGGAAGCGCTAATCTAGAAACAGAAGAAAATTTAAATAAACATTTAGAAGAGATGTATGGTGCTGGATTTGATTGTGGTATAGATAAAACAGGTGATAATCAGGTTTTAAAGTTTTATTTAGAAAGTATAGATAATAAATATTTACCTTCAGAAGAAGAAATACTAGAAGAATGCATACAAACATTAATAGATATTGTTTTTGACCCTAAACTTCAAAATGGAGTGTTTGAAAAGCAATATGTAGATACTGCAAAAGAGAAATTAAAAATTATTTTAGAAGGAAAAAAAGATAATAAAATGCAGTATGCAAATTTAAGATGCCAAGAAGAGATGTATAAAGATACTCCATTTGGTATATATAAATATGGTTATATAGAAGATATAGATAAAATAGATGAAATAAATTTATATGAGCAATATAAAAGAATAATTGATAATTGTAAGATTGATATTTTTGTTACAGGAAATATAGAAGAAGATAAAATAATAGAGTTATTTTTAAAAAATGAAAAATTGAAAAAATTAAATGAAAGAGAAGGGGAATATAATAGAAAAAGTAAGAAGTTAGAAAAACGAGAAGAAAGAGAAATAATAGAAAATCTAGATGTAACCCAAGGAAATCTTGTTCTTGGACTTTCTGTTAGTGAAATAGATAAAAAAGAAAGTTATTCAGCAGTTATATATAATGCGATATTTGGTGGAACCGCGACTTCAAAAATGTTTAAAATAGTAAGAGAAGAGCATAGTTTAGCATATACAGCTTCTTCAAATTACTTAAGACACAAAAATAGTTTATTTGTAAGGTGTGGTATAGAAATAGAAAACTATGAGAAAACTTTAAATTTAATTAGAGAACAAATTGCAGATATGGAAAAGGGAGAATTTACAAAAGAAGATATTGAAAATGCAAAAACTTCAGTTATTTCAACGATAAAAATGATACCAGACGAACAAGATACGATAATAGCATATTTTTTAGGGCAAGAATTATCAGAAAATAAAATGTCTTTGGATGAATATGAAGAGAACGTTAATAAGGTAACAAAAGAAGACATACAAGAATTTGCAAAAAAAGTTTCAATAGACACAATATATTTTTTAAGAAATTAGAAGGGAGATTAGATAAAAAATGAAGATAATAGAAAATAAATATATTAAAGAAAAGATGTATTTAGAGAAATTAGAAAATGGCTTGACAGTCATGATTTTACCAAGAGAAAATGTCATGAAAAAGTATATAATATGGGGAGTAAATTTTGGTTCTATAGATAATGAATTTATATTGCCAGGCGAGATTGAGGCAAAAAAGGTACCAGATGGAGTTGCTCACTTTTTAGAGCACAAAATGTTTGAACAGAGAAGCGGAATAAATAGTTTAGATACATTATCAGCTTTAGGTGTAAATGCCAATGCATATACTACAAATGACCACACAGCATATCTCTATGAGGCAACAGACAATTTTGATAAGGCATTAGATGAGTTTATGGATTATGTACAAAATCCATATTATACAGATGAAAATGTAGAAAAAGAAAAAGGAATAATAGCGCAAGAAATTAATATGTATGAAGATTCATCAGAGTGGAAATCATATTTGAATGCCATGAAATGTATGTATAAGGATTCTCAAGTAAGAATTGATATAGCGGGTTCTGTGAAATCAATTAAAGAAATTACAAAAGAAACTCTTTACCTTTGCTATGATAATTTTTATACACCTTCTAATATGGCACTTGTAGTATGTGGAGATTTCGAACCAGAAAGAATTTTAGAGGAGATTAAAAAAAGAATTGTAAAACATGAAAATAGGGAATTGCCAAAGAGAATTTATCCAAACGAACAAGAAGAAATTGCTCAAAAAGAAATGATTCAAGATATGAAATTAAGTAATCCAATATTCACGATTGGTTATAAAGATAAAGTTCAAGAGGATATGGTAAAAAGACATATTGCAATTCAAATTATTTGTGGAATATTGTTTGGAAAAAGTTCAAAATTATATAAAGAACTTACAGAGCAAAACATACTTATAGGAGCTTTAAGTAATGAATATGATTATTCTAAAAATTATGCTTTTTTGATTATATCTGGAGTATCTAGAAATCCTGAGGCAGTTGTGAAAAGAGTAAGAGAAGAAATTGAGAATGCAAAGAAAGAGGGATTAAATGAAGCTGATTTTATAAGAAATAAGAAGAACTTCTATGGAAATATGGTTATAGAATACAATAGTGTAGAAGAGACTGGAAGAATGTTTTTAACAGATTACTTTAAAGGCATAAGTGCTTTCGAATATTTAGACAAATATGAAGAAGTTACAAAAGAATATGCAGAAAAAATATTAAATGAAGTATTTGTAGAAGAAAAAAGAGTAACATCAATTGTTAAATAATTTTGTAGAAATTGTGATGAACTTGTTACAAAAAGGTTACATTTAGATTACAAAGAAGAAAAGTGCTGACTGAAAATGTCGAAAAAATTTAAACGCCATAAAAAAAATGATGAAAAAGAAGAATTATGACTTACGAAAAAAAATTAAGCAATGCAAAATTCATTGACTTAAGTTAGTTTTTGTGATATTTTATCATTAACAAAGAAAAAAATATATATGTGGAGGATAATGTAATGTTAAATGATGAAATACGTAAAAAAAGGGAAGAGCTAAATAAAAGTATTGAAGAAAATAAAAATTATGAACATATATACAGAATAAGTGTAGAATTAGATGAATTAATAGCTGAATATTATAGAGAGGGAAAAAAAGAAATATGCAAATAAATAAAGGAGGTAAAAGATAAACTAAAATTATTCTTTTACCTCTTTTATTTTTTGATATAGATTTATACAAAGTTTTCAATGCAAGTTAAAATTGCATTTTTGACCATTATTACTTTACCATGTTCAATGAGTTTCCTTTCAAATAATTCTGGATTTTCTATAAAGTGTGAAAACTCAGAGAGTGAAGAACAAATGAAATTAGCTATTTTTGAATTTGAGTTTAGTTTTCTAAGTATCAAATAATAGTTAGACTTATACTCAAATAAACTAGAAAAATGAGAAAGTTCTTCTAATTCATTTTTTAAACTACTGTTTTTTATATATGAGCAAAATTCACAGAAAGTATCAAAACTATCGAAACAGTAAATTAATCTAGAATTTTCTGGCATAGGAGTTTTTCTTTTTATATGTAAAGATTTTTGTTTTTTATTAGTATCTTTTGGTTTAAAAGAATTATCAGTTCTAGCGCATTTTGTAATAGTGAAGACAAAAGTTCCATCATGTAAAGCTAAAGCTTCTATCATTATTCGACAATCGTCAGTTCGAAAACCAACTTCTTTTTCAGCTTTATGTAGCATATCTAAAAATATACTTTGTGATTCAATAGAGTTTGACATGAAAGAATGATAATCAATATCTCTTTCAGCCAAGTCATCTATATTTAAGATAACTCGTATCTTATTTTCATTAAGCTTTTCAATTTTCATATTAAAAAAACCCATCTCTTTCTTATTTGAACTATATATTTATTATACTATAAAATTTGCAAAAAGGGAATAGGAAAGTTATGGAAAAAATAATTACTTTAAAGTTATTAAAATTTAAAAGCACTAGTGTTTTCAGATTTTATAACTTTACCCAAAATTTCTATTTCACCTTTTTTGTATTGTTTTGGAATATAATCATCATTTGGAGCAAGTAATTGTAATTCGAAATCTTCACCTATTTTAACAAGTTTTCTAACAAGAAGCTCACCATTTAGTTTAAATAGATATACTCCATCACCTAGAAAGTTACTACAATTCTTAAAAATGGCAACATCACCAAGACCAAGAATAGGAGCCATAAGGTTATCTGTCATAGTTACTGACTTTTCTCTTTTTACTTTTCCATAATCTCTATCTAAAGGAACATCGTAGCCCATTAGCCAGACTTCATTGACATCTAAAGCATCTGCAAGAATTGTTAATTTATCTTGCTTTGCTTTATTTATGCCAGATAAATATTTATTAATTAAAGTTTTATCGAGACCAGTTTTTTCAACTAGGTCTACTTGACGCATTTTTCTTAAAGTCAAAGCTCGTTTTAGCCTATCTTTAAATTGTTCTATAATTTCCATGAATTACCTCCTATATTTATACATTATAAGGGTAAATTAACAAGAAATCAAGGCTTAGGAGATAAAAAAGTAAAAAGATATAAAATTTTAAAAAATAGATTAGCAATAAAAAGGTAAAAAAAGAATGAAAAAGGTAAAAAAAGGGTATAAAAAATAGAAAAAGTATTGACAAATAAAAGTAGATTTGATAATATAAAAACAATAAAAGTTGAAAAATAGGCAACAGAAAAGAGGTATAAATGAAAAGATATAATTATGAAAAACTAAAAAGTAAAATAAAAGAGAAATTTCAATCTCAATCAGATTTTGCACAAAAATTAAATATATCATATGCTTCTTTAAACAATAAATTAAATCAGAAAACGCCTTTTGAGCAAGATGAAATAATGCGAAGTATTGAAATATTTAGATTAGAACCATTTGAAGTAATGGAATATTTTTTTACTGAAGAAGTTGAGAAAACTTCAACGAAAAGTGCGTGATTTCAATTTATCTCTCTTTATGGGTGGGAATGAAAATAGTTTTGGTTTTGTTTGGTTTTGACTTTGGCTGTTTTAATTCCTAACCATAAGGAGAGTAAAAAGAAAAAAACGAGGAGGATACAAATGAACCCAAATAAATCAGACAAAGGTAAATTTAAGGGCGAAAGTGCAATCACACTTATCGCTCTAATTGTCATGGTTGTAATAATTGTAATACTTTCCGCTGTGACAATTCGTGGTTTAGTTCGGTAACCATAGCTTAGTTGACACAACAGCAGATGTGGCAAATGACTGGAAAATTATGTCATACTGGGAACAAATCGAACAAGTTGTGCATAAAACAATAATTGCATATACAGCAAAAGGAGAAGTGCCAACACTAAATGATATAGCAGAAGCATTGTGCCCAGGAGAATCTTGGGTAAAATCAGCAATAGTAAATAACAATGAAGATGTAACAACTCCACATATTATAGTAACAGTAAATGATGGAGGATATACTTACATTGTTTACTATGATAGTGTAACAGGTAGAGTTATTATAAAATATCTTGGACAAGATGAACCAGATTTTCCGCTTGTAGACAATTTGCCGAGCTTAAAAGCTAGATATGAAAAGAACATAGCAAAAATAGTGGCAAATGCAAGACATGAAGGTCATGGAATAGCAAGACTTGAATTATTTTACAAAAATGAAAAATTAGAAAATATGACAATCATGAATCCAAAGCAAGAGGAAATGTTTGATGTAAAGGATATAGGAGTTGGAACATATACTGTAAGAGCAGTATCAAATTTAAAGACACCATCAGGAAAAGAAATATTTATTGAGCAAGATGTAATTGTTAGAAATGTAACAGACAGACTAAAGGTACCTACAATAATATTAGATAAACCTACACCTGATGGATTAAATGATTGGTATATAACTCCTGTAAAAGTAACAATAGATAAAGGAACAGATAATCCAGTTGCAAAAGAAATAAGGTATAGGATATTAAAAGATGGTATTGAAACAACACCACCTGAAGATGGTGCACTGTATACACAACCATTTACATTAAATGAAGTAGGAACATATGTGATATATGCATGGACACAAGACGAAGCAGGCTGGTCATCAGAAGAAACTCTCCCTGTAGATGTACAGTTTGATAATGTGCGTCCAGAAATAGATGTAAATAATACACGTTTAACAAGTGGAACAAAGAATGGAAGCTGGCTTGTAACAAATGGAGAAATAACAGTAGTTGCAAGAGACCCAGAAGGAGTTCTAGCTGGTTATACCTATGAAGTATATGACATAAATGATGTGAAACAAAGTGAAAATAAGAAAATAACAAAGACAGATGTAAAAATACCAATAGAAACAGATGGTGAGTGGAAATATTTAATAACCGCACATGATATGGCAGGAAATAAATCGAGTTCATTTCCAGTAGAGATACACAAAGATACAGTTAAGCCAGAAATTGGGACACCACGGAATAAGTGCAGAAACAGAAAATAGTTTTAGAATAGTAGTTTCAGGAAGGGATGAGACATCTGGTGTCGCAAAATATGAATATTACTTAGATCGGAAGTAAAGTTGGTGAAGATAAAAATGGAACATTTACACCAACACGGATTAATACCAAATAAAACTTATCAAGTATATGTAAAAGTATTTGATAATGCAGGACTATCAAATACTAGTGCAAGCATACCTGCAATAACTAAAGGAGAGCTATTAAAGCCAAGTATAACGCCAAGCACATTGAATGCATACTATACAGGAAATATAACAATAAATATACAAGATACAGCAGAAGCAAGCAAAACGAGAGCAACAAAGTTAAAATATAAAAGAAATTCATCACGGAACAGAAGAAACAATAAATAGTACAAGTGGAAGTTTTGTGATAAATACAGATGGAGTATATCAAATTTATGCTTGTACAGAAGATGCGAATGGAAATAAATCAGATTGGGCAACAACAAATACATTCACAAGAGATGCAACACCACCAAATAAGCCAAATATAACAGCAAATCCAAGCAGTCCAAATGGAAGTAATGGGTGGTATATAGGAAATGTAGGAATAGCAATAACAGCAGGTACAGACGCAACATCACGGACCAAGTTATATAAGATACACATTAAATGGAGGTACAAGTTGGGCAAACACAAGTGCTAATACATTAACTTATTCACCTACTTTAACGACAGAAGGAACACATGTAATAAGAGCATACACAGTAGATAAGGCAGGTAACAAATCTGGAACAGAAAGTTCTAATTATACAGAAAAAATAATAAAAATAGACAAGACGAACCCAAGTGTAAGCATAAAAGCCGGTACACCAGGTACAACAAGCATTCCAGTAACAATAACAGCAAATGATGCCAATGGAATTGCTTCTTATAAATATGATTATAGGCTCCAAAATGGAAGCTGGGCAACGGCAAAATATTCAAATGGAAATTTCACAGGCTTAAGTGATGGAAAAACATACGAACTAAGAGTAACAGTAACAGACAATGCTGGCAGAACTAATTTTGCTACAACAACTGCTACAACAAAAGTAGCCAATACTCCGCCTTATAATTTAACAACAGACCTAAGCAGTAGAACAACAAATTCGTTGACAGTAAGGGCAAGAGCCTACGATAACGATAGTCCAGCACAGACACTGACATATACATTATCACTAAATGGACAAACAAGAACAGCAACTGGAACAAGCGGAAACTATGTTACTTTTAGTGCAGTTTCTGGATTGAGTGAATATACAACGTATTCATGGACAGTTACAGTAAAAGACACTAACAATGCAACTATATCAGGTTCGGCAAGTGACAGAACTTATTGTTCGGGAGCTAATCGAACATGTTCTAAACCAAGTGGAACATGTACTGCTTGCAATGGAACAATCAGCCTTTGTAAAAATCGACACTCTTTGATTTCTTCGTCTAGCACTGGATCTTGCGGTCTGGATTATTGGGCGGGTGAAGGTACGGGGTATATAACCTGTTCAAGAACCGTTAATGTCACGGGTTATCGTTGTTCGGTAAATTGTTGGGGGCTTAGAGAAGATGTCTGGGTAACTCAAAAACGAATTGAATGTACTTTACGGTTCTGGGGCTCATAGTGGTTACTCTTTGAGTTCAGTCACTGGCAACGATGGTAACTCTTACCACTCTGGTTGGGGTAATTTAGGAGCCTGGTTTAATATTTGCCTGAAATGTGATGGCACCCGGTGTTCCTAAAAAATGTGAGCATGGTATTGTTTTTGGGCAAAGACATTGTATACATGGAAAGATAAATAATCATTAATTACTTTATGAATTAAATTTTATACTAATATACTAAAATTATAAAAAGAATTGATAGCTCATATACAATATTTAAAAAGTATATAGATTGAGTAAAACCTTAACTTTAAAGTGCACTTCCAAATATTATATGTGTTTTGATGGTATTTAATATTTGCAGTGCACTTTATTTATTTGCATTTAATGTTGAATGCCATTGCAATTATGGGAACAAAAGTAATGTGGACCGTGTTTTGGAATGTACACAAATCTCAGTTGTATAACCGTTGTCCCTTACATGCAGAACATGTCACGGCACCGTCAGGCATTGCTATAACTCCGTAAATACATCGCACATCCGCTTCCAGGTTTACATATATATATAGTCCACTCATGCTGCCCATTAGCGGAACAAGTAATTGTTCTAGTTATAACTTGTTCTCTTCCGGCAAGCCATACAGTTCATACCTTTAATAATGCTCGAATCAGATAGTTGACTATTATAGGTGCAATAAACACAAAGACTTCTTGTACCTTTACCTCCACACGTTTCGCACCTACTCTTGTACGATCCACCTGAACAAAAATCCGTCGTTCCCGAACAATATGTTCTATCGTTTCCGATAGCTTGTCACATTTCCACCAGCATTATCAGTTACTTCTACTTTCCAAGAATAAGTTTGTGTTGTGTACTCTGTTAATCCTGTTTTTGTAGTAAAAGTTACCGTATTACCACTCGTACTTGTTTTTGTATCCATTGCTGTTGTGCTATTTCCCCAGTATAGTTTATATGTTAGTGTTTGAGCTGGTGTGTCATAATCATAAGCTTTTGCACTTATTGTCATGCTTGTTGTAGTTTTGCTTGAGCACCATGTTGTTAGGTTATAAGGTGGAGTATTTGCTACTTTTGTTGTTGCTGTTGTTGTGGCAGAATTAGTTCTTCCTGCATTATCTGTTACTGTTACTCTTAGCTCGTATGTTTTTCCGTCACTTAAGCCTGTGAAATTTCCATTTGAATATTTTGCTGTTGTCCATGTTCCATTTTGGAGCCTATAATCATATTTATAAGAAGCAATTCCATTGGCATCATTTGCTGTTATTGTTACTGGAATGCTTGTTGTACCTGGTG
>JAAWDU010000038.1 GCA_022793905.1 Clostridia bacterium | reverse complement strand
TATTTGCAAGTTTTATTGTGTTTTGATGTGTTAAATTTTGAAATTTATAAAAATGGAGGTTTTAACAATGAATAATTTAAGAGAAGTTAATAATGATATTTTAAAAGATTGGTTAAATTTTAGAGAGGAGGATTTATGTTCTTTGACTTGTGATGAAGATAGAAAACATCATATTTATTTTGATGAGATTTCTGAAAGAATACTTAAAAATATTCCTAAACAAAATCAGAAGTATGTTCAAAAACAACTTGATCAGCTTGATAAGAATTTTATGGATTATATTGATTATTGGAATGAGAAGTATTATAGGAATGGTTTTTGTGATGGCGTGCAGTTGATCGGTGGATGCTGTGAGAAACAGCATTGACATCTGTGCTACTATTCATAATTTTATAGCATAATTATAAAAAAGTGTGAAAAACGACTTTATATATTAAAAATTGTTTTTCACACTTTTATTATTAGTTTATTCCCCACTCTCTATATGCACTCTCTGAATATACATTTTTTGGGGAACTTGGATATTTGCTATTAGATGAAAATTGAGATATCGCATCTAATATAGGTTCCTTTTTAAAAGGAATATGTATACATTTTGCTTTTCCATTATCTATCCTTTCTTTTAAAGCTTTAGGCCATTTTTCTGATAATGAGTCTACATCTCTTATCTTATTATATTTTGCATATGCAATTATTAAAGGAATATTATAATAATCTACAGCTTTTTCAATTTCAAAATTAAGCATTCCCCTATTCCAATTAGTATCTTCTGATATTATTATAAGCATATTTTTTGAATTTCTCATTCTTTCTTGTAATCTAGCTTTTAATGTTTCAATTTGACTACTATCATTGACCTGATAAGTTTTCTTATGGCTATCACTAAATGAAAATTCTATATTCTTATTACTATTCCATGATTGTAATAATCCATAATATTTCATATCACTTTTAGTTGGATCTGTTGTATCATTGCCATCAAAAGCAACATATGTACCATTTCTATATGACATATTTATATTCCTCCTTTATCTTATATAAATTTATTTTATCCATTAATGATGGATGAATAACAATAATTAATTTTGACGGATAAGTAAATTTAATTTTGCTTATCTTAAATGTCCATAGTATTAATTCTAATAATTCTTGTTCGCTAATTTTATAATCTTTAAATCTAGTAGTCCCACTTCCTAATAAAGGAATAACTATAGTATCTTGTGAATATAAAATATCTAGTTCATTCCACATTTCAATTAAACATGTTATATACTCTTGCATACTTAACTCTGCACAATTATTAGCATTAAATCTTGTAAATGACATTAGTAAAAAATCTTTATTATATTTTATCATTGTTCCTAAATTAAATTTTTCTTTTTTTCCTATCTTCCTATTTCTTTCAATTATTGGCTTTTTATTCCTTTCACTTAATTTTTGAGATATTAATTTATCAAACTCATCTACATCTGTGATATTATTTAAAATAAATTGTCCATTAATACTTTGTGAATTAATAATATTGTCATCCACACAAGTATCAAAATATTCGTTAAATGCTATTACCTTTTTACCGCTTTCTTCAAATATATCTCCATATTTAATTTCTACTTTTGAATTATTTATGGTTATATTAATATCCATAATTTTATTAGATAAAATCCAAATAATAATGTATATAATAATTAATATAACAGAAAAAGTAATACCAAAACCTATCTTATAATTTTGAGGAATATCGATAAATATTAAAATTAATGATAGTAATAACTCTATTATTGCCATAAGACTTACAAATTGTTGTATCACTTTCTTATCTAATAAATTATTTTTTATCTTCAATATTATCTCCTCCTTTAATGTAATCTAACGCTATTCTTCTTACCAAAAAATTATTATCCACTTTACCTTTATTTATAATAAATTTTATGAACTCATTATTTTTATCATCTAATGATATTTCTTTTATTCTTGATATGAGAGCTATTTTTAGTTCACCATTACCAGAATTCATAATATTTGCTAATTGTTGAAGTGCAACCTCTCTATATCTAGAATATGACAATTGTATTAAACATTTAGTAGCCCAAAACCTAACATCTCTTTCTGTTTCATTCATCATAATACTAGCATATTGTAATAATATTTCTATTAATTTATTTTCGACTTTATCATAATCTATTTCTTCTAAAAAATAATATATATTTTCTAATATTCTTATTTTATCAATATCTCTCGCTTGCACAGTTGTGATAATTAAATCTATTTCATTTTTTTCTTTAGTCAAGTTAAATATAGCATACAATAGTTGCATATTAATTTTAATTGATAAAATTGATTCGTTATCTAAAAACATAACATTTTTACAGCAAATGACATTATCTTTATTGTTTGTAATAATCTCTCCGTATTTCTTCCAAATTCGTCTTTCATAAAATTTTTTCTTAAGATATATTATCAACTGTATTGCATTATTTTTAGCATTTATTGTTTGTCTTTCGCAACATATTGTTTCTATTAGAACATCCATTAACTTATTAATTTCTTTTGTTTCAAGTATAATATTATCATACTTAATAATATTTCGTATAGTACCATATTCATTAGAATTATTTAATGTATATACTCCATTCTTTCCTTGTTTCAAATTCTGATTATGTATATTTTCTATGCATTTTTTAATATATAGTTTCTTTTGTTTTTTATTTATTTCTTCTGTTTCCAACTTATATATGCTAATAAAATTTTTTGACATTTTATTTTCAATAAAACTGTCTAAATTATTTTTATTTGCTAATGTTGAGTTCTTTCTAAAATAAATTATTGCATTTTCTAGTTGATTGCAGCTATTTTTTTCATCTTTTTCCTTTATAATTTTTTTTAGATATTTCATTAATTTTTCTTGTTCTTTCTTTGATATATTTGAATAATCTAGTCTTTGTATTACTTCTAAAGCATTATCGTAAAATCTTTTTAGTTGGTTATCAAAAACTTTTAAAATAATTCCTAATATTATCTGATTGTTTCCTCTTTGTATATTACTCTTTAGCATATCAAAAAAATACATTCCATAATTAATGATTCTATTATCGTTATCCATCCATATTCTAATATTAGAACATACTTTGTCAAAAAGCTTGTTATATTGATTGTCTGAAAAATACAAATTGAAATATTGTAATAATATACATTCTGAAATTACTTTATAATACTCTATTTCTGTGTTTTCAATATCATTATAAATATTATTAATATCATCACAATTAATAACATCTATATTGTTTTTATAAGTTCTTAATATTTTACCTATTTTTTTATCATCTTGTGTTAATATGAGAAACTTTATCGTTTGTACATACATATCGTGATCATCATATCTCATATTTAAAGCCAATAATGTTTCTTTAATCCTATCTAATGTCAATCTTAAATGTGTAATAGAGCCATTTATTAAAGCTATATAAAAGCATAGTGAAATAAAATTAAATATATATTCAATATTTTCTATACTAATGCTATATGGTGATTCTAATTGGTAATTTATTAATCTTTTCAATATCTCTTTTTTTCTATTTTCATCTACTCTATCAATAAGTGGATAATATACTGATTCTTCACAATTGTTTAAATATCTCTGTCCATCATTTTCAAATCGAATTTGATTATTAAGTTCATCTTGTATATTTTCCAAGTTTCTTAAATCTATTGCTATATCGTTTAAAAGCCATTCTGGAACTTTATCGTTTGCTTTATCTATAATATCTTTTAATTTTTGTATACATTCTTCAATATTTCCATTATAATACAATTTAACAGCTTCTAATCTTATACCAATTAAATTTTTTAAATTACCATTATACATTTCTAATATCTTGTTCTTTAATAATTCAAATTTATTATTATTAATTTTTTGTCTTCTTAATACAGCTTTTAAGAATTCTGCACATAATACATCATATTCGTTTAATTCTTTTTCATCTATTTTTTCAACATTTAATATTCCTTTTAATAATTCCTTATTCGTTAATTGTAAACCCTTACTGTCAATCTTTTTTACTTTATACATAGTAGTTTCACTATCTTCATTAACTTGCTGTATTTTAATTCGTTCATTGGTTGTATTTTTATATTTATATATATTAGTAATATCTTGCATTATAGCTCTATAAGCTTCATGAATTATTTCTGAAAATTCATGAATTACTCTATATTTTTCTAAGCCTTGTTTCTCTATTTCTAATTGTATTTTATTTTTTTCTTTACTACTTTCATCACAAAAAAGATACATAGATCTCTTACCTAATGTTTTAGCTCTTGTATATTCTTTTAATATTCCCTCTGTAATTTCTTCTGAATTATCTATTATAAATATACATAAATCACTGCTATCTAATTCTTTTAAATAAGATTCTTCTACACATAAACTACTACTTGCTGAGTCTTCAAAAATATATACTTCTACTAATCCCGTACTTATTAGTAATTCCTTTAAGCCTCTTCTCATAGTTGTGTACCTACTATTATTACATTTTGAACTTATAAAAACTTTAACCTTGTTTTCTATTATATTATCTAACATATTTACTCCCTTATTATATATATCATATTTTTATTGCCAAATTTGTCGAAACTTGTCTTTTACTATCAAAAAAAGCAAAATAATCCTGTAACTATTATTACTCTCATACTTTGCTTATCTTTTGTAAACCTTATTCTAAATATTCTTTCAATCCATCAACTATTTTATAAACTCTAGTCATTGGATTTCTATCTGATGCTTGTCCATTTTTATTTAACTCTTCCATATACTCACAGTTGTTTATCGCTGTATCTAGTTTTCCATCTTTAGTTATTTTCTCAAAAATTCTATCATCATTTTTCTTATATGTACCTAATCCATTCTTTTGAAATTCTTTATCTAACTCATCTAGTATTTCATCTTTTGATATAACCTTGCTAACTCGTTTCAAATGTGATAATAGCCAAAGTTCAAAGTTTGGATTAGACCATGCCACATTATAATCACAATTTTTTATTGCTTGATTAAATTGTTCATTACTATAATCATCTTTATCAAACACTACCCATACCTGTCCATATCTTTTATTAGCATAGTTCACATATTTTTCTGTATAATTTACCAAATCAGTTGTATTCTTTCCTGTTCCTTTTACTTCAATACTAGGGATTAACACATCAACTTTGCTACCATACTTTTCATTTATCTTTCTTCTTAATCCATTAAAGTAATTAGGCTCTGTTTGTTTTCCTTCACATACTATCAAGTAATTAGCTGGTGCAAGCTTCTTACTTTTTAATTTACCTTTTCTAGAATATTC
>JAAWDU010000095.1 GCA_022793905.1 Clostridia bacterium | reverse complement strand
GCCTTTATATTTTTATTTTTTCTTATTATTTTTTTACATGCTAAACAGCCTCTAAAGCTACCTGTGTGTGTGTGTGTGTGTGTGTGTGTACAGCGCCAAGGATTTCAGCTGTTGCTATTTTTCTTTCCTTCATTTCTTTTTCTTCCTCCTAGTTGCTTTTTTTGATTGCTTGGTTTTCATGCTATTATTATAATTCATTTTTCATTCATTTGTCAACTGGTATTTTTTAAGTTTCCACTCCAAGCTTTGCAATTAAATTTGCTTATTCTATTTTGAAATTTGGCTAAGATTAAATACACAAGCATTTATTGTTTTTCTGTCATTTTCAAACTTTTCTTTGCTATATCCTTTTATAAATTCCTCTATTTCAAGTATATATGTTAATATTTTACTTAATATTATTTTATCTTTATTTTTCATATACTATTACTCCTGTTTTTTGTATTTCCTTTTCTATTTTTGAATTTTTATTTACTTCTGATTTTTCTATAACATCAACATCTTTATTGAATTTTTCTTTTATTATATCCACTATTGCAAAAAATTTAAGCCCCTTAATTTTTCCATTACTGTCTATTAGTATATCTATATCACTATTGCTTGTTTGCATATTTTTTGCATATGAACCAAATAAAATTGCCTTTTTCACTTCTGTATCTATCAATATTTCACTAAGTATTTTTCTTATTTCTTCGATTGAATAAATTTTTGTATTCATGCTTATTTTTTCTCCCCTTTTTTGTCTATCATATATATACAATTTATATAATTCTTATTATCACATACATTACCTATTTTGTCAATTTAATGTTTTTTTAAGCTATTAAAAAGAAACCGTAGTAACAATCAGCCAGAGAAGAATTACCACAATTAGAAGCACTTAATAATATAGCAATTGAGAAATACTTACCTTGGTCTGTCGAACTCCCAGATGATGTTAGAAATTACGTAGGTGAATATTAAGAACTAAAGATAGCAGAATAAATTTTAGCCTAGTCAATACTGAAATCACTTCAGTATGGCTAGGCTCTCTTTTGATTATAGCATATTTATATTGTTCTGTCACTAAGATTTCTTTTTGAACACTTACTTTTTGGTTATCTTTTTATAGTAAAAGTTAATGCCAAAATTATTAATTTCAAAAGTGGGTACATCACCGCAGTCATCCCCTATTTAATGTTGACTTGTCTGTCTATGGACACAATGCTGAATTCCCTCTTTAAATCCATGTGTACAAGTTCCCCTAACAGAACCCGTTCCAGAACACTGTTGACAAGCCACAGGACGAACTCCGATCCTTGCGATTTACACTAATCCCGAGGGAAAGCCTTCATTAGCTCAGCAATACCCGACCCATGTCCTGGGTTCCCCCCATTACATGAACCGATTGAATACCCCGCAGTAGACCAATATCCATCGCAATAGGAACACCAATATGCTTCTCCCCTATAGTAACCTGGGCAGGGCTCCCAGCTCTCAGTAGCAATGGCTCTGTTAGTGCATTTCACATTGAAGGGTCCTCCATTAACAGCCTTACCGCACAACCCACAGACCTTTGTCCCAACGCCACCGCCACATGCACTACATGTTACATTAGGATATTGACAAATAGCCCCTTTACCACTACAATATGTTCTATCACTACCTGTTGCTGATGTACTTGCATTGTTAGTGTCTTTTACTGTAACTGTCCATGAGTAAGTCGTATACTCTGATAATCCACTTACTGCACTAAATGTAACGTAGTTTCCGCTTGTACCTGTTGCTGTTCTTGTTTGTCCGTTTAGTGATAATGTATATGTTAAT
>JAAWDU010000037.1 GCA_022793905.1 Clostridia bacterium | reverse complement strand
TCTTTGTCTAAATTTCCTGTTGGCTCATCTGCAATAATGATTTTTGGATCATACGATAAACTCCTTGCAATAGCAATTCTCTGCTGTTCTCCTCCAGATAGTTTTAATATTTTTCTTTTGCTATGTTCTTCTGAAAGTCCTACATTTTTCATAAGTTCTAGTGCTTTTTTCTTTTTATCTTTTATTTTTACTTTACTTACATCCATAGATAATATAATATTTTCTACTGCTGTTAATCTTGGTAATAAGTTATAACTTTGAAATACAATTCCTATATCTGTATTTCTATATTTATCTAAATTTATCTTTTTTAAATCTTTTTCATTATATATTACTTTTCCTTCTGTGCATTTTTCAAGTCCTGTTATAAGTGATAATAATGTTGTTTTTCCACTACCACTTTTTCCTTTAATCGCATATATTTTGCCTTGCTCAAATTCATAATTTATATCTTTAAACACATACGAATCTTTTGGTGCGTCTTTATACCTATACCCTACATTTTCTAATTTTAATATTCCCATACTTAAGACCTCTCTTTCAATATAGTAAGTGGACTAAATCTTTGAATACTAATCATTGAAGCTAAACTACTAATCAATGTTAAAAGTATTCCTATTCCAAGTAATTCTATTATAACATTTACATTTACAACTGCATCTATTGTACTAATTTCCTCTACTTGTTTATTGCCATTAAACCTCATATCCATTGAACCTTTTCCAAAATTATTTGAGATTTCTTGTTCCTCAGCTTGTGTATCTTCTATTTCATTTTGTAATAGCATATTTCCTATTGGTTTTGATAAATAGCTTCCACAAGCCCCTCCAATCATTAGCATAATGATACTTACTATTAGCAATTCTAGCACAAATTGCATTGTTAATTTGAATTTGCTTACTCCTATTGTTCTAAATACACCTATTTCGTATTTTCTTTCTCTAATATTAATCATATTAATTACAAATAAAACAATAGAAGATATAATTAATGTAATAATTAAAAATGTTGTAGCAAAGGTTTTTACATTCTCTATGGATTTCGTAGCACTTTCTAACTCTTCTAAATTTGTGTTTATGGTGTAATATTCATTTAATCCTTTTTGTTTTATTTCTTCTATAAATGAATCAATATCATCTTTACTTTTAATTATAAATGATGGTGTTATATTAGTTGTAAGACTACTATCATCTTGCACTAATAAATCAATCACTCCACTTCCTGTAATAATTTTATTAGCAGATGGTGAATACATATTTTTTGTATCATCGGTATTAGAATTATCAGTATAAATTCCTATTACTGTAAATTCATAAGTTTTCTCACTACTGGTTGGATTTTTGAAAGTTATTTTACTTCCAATAGTTATTTCATTTAATGTTGCGAGTTCTGAACTAATTACACATTCATAACTTTCAAAATCTGTTATCATTTCTCCATCTGTTATTTTATATGTTCCACTTATAAAATCGGTCATTGCCTCATAAGAAGAATATCCATCTATTTCAAAATCTTCTGTTAAATTTCTTGAACTTTGGAATACTTCTTTTGATTTCGTTATTACAGTAGTTGTATTATTATTTATTGTAGTATGCCTTTCTCCTCCTGTTCCTTTTCCTATTCTACTATTTTCACCTGTAGTTGTGCTTGATGAACTGGTTGTTGTCTTCCTATCTTCTACTTCATATTCAAATGAATCTGTTGCTTTTGTTAAACTATCACTATTTAAAGATGTTGCATATAAATAATAAAATTCTTTTAAATATTCACTATTTCCATAATTTTTCACATCATCAATTGTAAATGATTCTATATTGTTAAATGCCTCTATATTCTCTTTTTTAGCATCTTCTCCACCTTTGAAATTTCCAGAAATACTTTTTCTGTCAAATGAAATATTAGCAACAATGTCATGTGATTCTTCATAATTTTTCACAAGTCTATTTGCTGTATTTCTTATTGCTAGAGTTACAGTAGAACTTGCTGCAATTACCAATATAATAATTCCTATTAAAATGTTTCTCCCCTTATTTCTAATAATTGAAACTAAACTATTTTTTAAAATATACATCTTCTTACCTCCTAATCTATTCATAATATAATACATAAAGATTGAAGAATTATTGAAAAAGAAAAAAAGTATTAACATTTTTTAATTCTGTTAATACTTCTTATTATGAAACAACAATGTTCAGGAGTACCCACTTGCAATCTTTGATTGCATAGTAGAGTCTGGTTCTTATATATTAATTAGGAATCGTTACTTTAAAGACTGTAAAATTATCTTTATAAAAAACCTCTATTTTTCCATTATATTTTTCTACGGTAGATTTTGCAATTGCTAATCCCAAACCATATCTTTTTTCATTTCTATTCCTTGATTTATCAATACGATAAAATCTCTCAAATATTTTTTCTCTTTCTTTTTCTGGAATTGGATCTCCCATATTTTTTACCTCTAATATAATTTCATTTTTTTCTTTTTTTAGTTCAACTTCTACTTCTTTTGGTGCTTTTGTATGTTTTATAGCATTATCTGTTAAAGTAGATACAATATGTTCTATATCTTCTTTATTACCATTCATTGTTATATTTTCGCTAATTTTACTTGTTATATTTACTTGTTTTTCATAAGCCATACTTTCAAACATAGAAAGTATAATTTCTACTTCTTTTGAAAGATTTAATTGTTCATATTCTTTTACATTATCTACGTTTTCTATTTTAGCAAGTAGCAATAGTTCATTAATTAATTTATTCATACTCTCTGTTTCATTTTGAATATAATTTATCCATTTATTTTTGCCTATTTCATTTTCTAATACATCACTATTTGCTTCTATTACTGCAAGTGGTGTTTTTAGTTCGTGTGAAGCATCTGATATAAATTGCTTTTGCTTTTCAAATGTTTCCTCTACTGGTTTTACAATCATTTTAGATACTTTCTTTGCTAATTTATAAATTGCTAAAAGTGAAGTAATAGCTATAATAATAGAAAATATAAATATCATTTTTATATGTGAAATGGTATTTTCATTCTCCACAAATGTAATTCTTACTGTATTGGGATTTGTTTTTCTAACTTTATAAATATATTTTCCGATTATTCCTTTTTCAGTATTTTTCTTTGCTATTTTTATAACATAATCATTTATTGCTTTGTCGTTTGATAGATTTGAACTTTGCACAATTATATAATCTTGTACTAAAAAATTATATACACCATCAATAGTTGTTTCTGGTTTTATTTTGTAATCATCGGCTCTTTCATCTGGACCTTTCTTCATTTCTTCTCCCATAAATCTATCCATCATAAAAGTAGCTGTATTAATCGTATTGCTATAATTTAAAACAGTAAATAATATAATTGTTCCTAGTATTATAATAGATAATGATACCATAATTACTAAAAATATTCTTTGATTTAGTTTTTTTATCATTTTATTCCTCCAACTTATATCCTATCCCTCGTACAGCTTTTATTTTTACTCTTGATTTAAGAAGTTTTAATTTTTTTCTTAAAAATGATATATAAACTTCTACATTGTTGTATTCTGCCTCACTATTATATCCCCATATTTTATTTACTAGTAATTCTCGATTAACTATTTGATTTTTATTTACTAATAATATTTCTAGTAAATCTAATTCTTTTCCATTAATAGCAATTTCAGTATCATTAACACACATTTTTCCAGTTCCCAAATCTAATTTTAAATCACTATATTCTAGTATATTTGTGTCTTGCATATTAATTTTTCTTTTTAATATAACTTTTACTCTAGCCACTAATTCTCTCGTATGGAATGGTTTTGTAATATAATCATCAGCTCCATTTTCTAGTCCATTTAATTTATCAGATATTTCTGACTTTGCTGTAAGCATTATAATTGGAGTATCTATTTTTTCTTTCCTTAAATTTCTTAATATTTCAAATCCATCTTTTTTTGGTAGCATAACATCTAACAATATTAAATCATAAATATTGGTCAAAGCCTCATTTTCTCCATCTTCTCCATTTGTTATTATATTAACCCCAAATTTTTCTTTTTGCAAGGTCTCTGCTATAGCATCTGCTAGACTATATTCATCTTCAATTATTAAAATTTTCATTATTATCACCTTTTATATTTTATAAGTTAAACCTTGAAATTTTATTGAATTTCATTACTGTCATAATAAAGTTAAATATCAATTTCTAAATATGAAACATTCGATATATTTTTTCTTTTAAATCTTTTCCACATAAAATAATTGATAACATAAGTGTTACTACCGCAATTCCGCTAGTTATACTAACTGAAATAATTCTATATTTTGCTTTTAACATTAATAATACAATTACAATAATACTTACTAAGGATAATAGCATTTGATAAAAACTATATTTAAAATATTTTCTTCTACTAACAATTGTTAAAATCAGCATAGTAATATTTGCAACCCCAATCACAATCGGCATTCCTATATTTATCGACCAACCTTTATAACCAACAATTTTATCAATCAAATACAAAAATACTAACATTACTATTGTTTGTACCCAAACATGTGAAGCAATATTAACATTTTTTTGAATCGAATATAATGTCGTAATCCATACATATACAATTCCAAGCACAACTAAAAAAGACCATTTTAATTGTGGTGTAACTAATTCATTAATTAAAACACAAACAAATATTATTACAATCGAAATACCAATTAATATCTTCATTGCAAAATTACTTTTTTTGATATTCATAATATTAGGATATAACATCATACACCCCATTTCCTTCTGTGCAAATTTCAATATTTTGACTTTTTATAAATTCATAAAACGCTCTTTCAATTTTACTATTTTCTAATATTGAAGTAAACGTAAACACTAGGTTATTGTTATAAGAAACAATTGCTCCCTTATCTTTTTCAATAGCTTCCCCACATAGCAAAAATAAAAAATTATCAATCTCATTTTGGTATTCTTCTTTTACAGATATTTTACCTAAATTTGAAATTGTTGTTGTAGAATATTTTCTAATTTCTTTGTAGCTTATATTAACCAAAATTCTCTTTAAAAATAATGGAACTAATCTTATCAAGAAATTCGTTCCAATCTTTATATTAGCTCCCATCGTTTTTTCAATTTCATTTGGCACTAATTTTTTCTTAAATTGTTTTTTTACTAAATCTAATATATCTAAAAAGCTATATTCATTTTTTTCTACAACATTAATATCTACTGATATATAAGAAAAGAAATTTGTAATCGTATTAGAAGGATAATATTTTTTTAAATCAACAGGAAAGCACACTTTTATAGGTTTTTTAGAATTGCTTAATTTATAATTTTCTGTATAAATACAATAAACAAACACTGCCCCTAAGTATTCTGTTATAGTTGCATCTGCTTCTTTTGCAACTTTTTTCAGTTGCTCTAAATTAATAAAATTATGAACAATTCCAGTTGCTCCCAAAGGAAGCTTCTTTCCTTTTAAAATATATGCCTTTTCAGACTTTTCTCGTTTTGTTTTTTCCTTATTATAATTTTTCAAATAACTATCTTCTATATTATTGGAAAGAATGCTTTTTCTTTTTTCATTCTCTTCCTTTTCAGTTTTATTTTTTATATCTAAATAATTATATGTTATTTCCTGTAAAAACTTAATCGCTATATTCCCATCTGTTAATGAATGAAACACATCTAAATTAATTTTATTTTCAAAATATGTTACATCAAATAAATATCCATTATTCATATCAAAATTTATATATCTACAAGGATAATCATTTTCTTCTTTCACTTCTGGTCTTTTAAGATTTTCTTCTAGATAATACCAAAAAAAACCTTTCGTCAATTTAACTTTAAAAGATACTTGTTTTTCTATAACCTGATTTAACGCTTCTTGTAAAATTTCCTTATCAATCTTTCCTTTTAATATAACTGATACTCTAAAAACTGATGTAAATCTTTTATTAGAGACTATAGGAAATATTTTAGCTGCATTATCCAACTTTCTCCATCTTATTCTTTTCTTAGGCATTATTATTTCCTTTCTTTATTATAATAATGTTTTTAATAACTTTTGATAATCTTCTTTGTTTTTATCTACATTTAAAATCCAATTATGTTGTGCTTTTTGTTTTTCAAAAACCAATAATTTTTCAGAACTTAATTTAGCTTTTAAAATGGCTACATCTGGGTTTAAAATATCATATGTTCCCGTAAAAATAAACACATTATCTATTTTATCCATTGGTCCATTAATTGGACTAACAAAATAATCATTAGGATCATCTTTACCACAATATAAGTTACCAGCTAACTTCAATATGTTTTTATTTAAAATTTTATCTTTTTCTTGTATCTTGTCAATTTCTTCATTTTTCATTGTTATATCTAACCAAGGAGAAATTAAAATAACTTTTTCAGGCATTTTTTTATTTTCTTCTCCAAGCTTCTGAGCAAAAGCTAAACTAATTCCACCACCAGCGGAATCTCCAATTATAATAAATTTTTTTCCTGTTAAATATGCTTCATAAATTTTATCCACCATACAAAATACATCTTTATAGGTATTTTTAGGCACTAATGGATAATCTGGCAACAAAATATTCGCATTTGTATCTTTTAATAATTGTGCAACAAAATTCCAATGTGTTTGATTGATTCCTCCTGAATATGCGCCACCATGAAAATAAAGAATTTGAAAATCGCAATTTAACTTTCCTTTTGGAATTATTTCATATAACATTTTTTTATTTATTTTATTCTTTTTTATGTTTGCAACTTTTCTTAACTTTCTTGTTGGTTTCTTAGTTTTTGCACGCATTACATATTCTATCAATACAATATCAAAAATGATAATTAAGATTGCCATAATACATTGTACTGTCTCTAAAATCAAATTCATTAATACTTCTTTCCTCCATCTACCTATAAGCAATAGATATATTCATAGTTTTTTCCACTAGCAGGTACCCAAGCTGTTTCTATTAGCTCATATTCAATAAATATTTTTCCTCTAGCATCAATATATATACTATTTCAAATAATCTATTATTTACTTGCATAATTTCCTCCTACAAGTATTATAGCATAAATACGACATTTGTCTGTTATAATTTATGGATTCTTTACCTCCAACTATCATTAATATATTCTGTTAAATCCATAATAAATGCCATTTCTGTTAAATCTACTCGTGATATTTTATTATTTGTTAATAATTGTATTCAAACTATTTATAAATTCTTTTCAACTCATTCTGTTATGGTTAAACGTGGTTCTAAATACTTATGTTTTACTTTAATGAATATTGCTAGAATGGTTTGTATGAATGATATTACCTTTAAAGAGAGAAAACTATCTGAAGGTAAACCTTACAGAGTTACTTTAGGACATGTTGTAAAAAAATTAGTACGTGTTATTTATTCTTTATTAAAAACTAATACCAAGTATCAAGCTAATAAAGTAGCTTAGTATCAGTAATTTCATAGTTTTAAAAGCGCTTGAAAAAATGTTTATTAGTCATGTCAAAATATTACCACATAACTTATCATTACTTTAATAGTTTTAGAATTTCATCATGAACTAATCCATTTGTTCCAACAACACATTGTTTTTCTACTTGAGCAAAATCTATATCTTTTCCATCAATTTGTGTGATTTTTCCTCCTGCTTCTTCAATCATCAAACAAGATGGCATAACATCCCATAAAAAGCAGTTTAATTCACAATGTATATCAATTCTTCCACATGCTACATAGCAAAGACCTATAACTGTAGAAAAAATCTTTTCAACATTCATAATGTTATCAAGTAAATTCTTATGTATGTTGCAATGTAATTTTCTAAAATCTTCTTGACTATTATTAAAGCCAATAACTGCAAGAGATTTATTTAAATTATTCACCGAAACATGGATTCGCTCTCCATTTAAATAAGCTCCTTTGCCTTTTTCGCATACAAACAATTCTTTCAGTTTAGGAATATATACAGCTCCTCCATATGGTTTTCCTTCTTTTAGCCATCCTATACTTACTGCATAATAAGACATATTTCTTGAAAAATTCATAGTACCATCAAGTGGATCAATTACCCATGTGTATCCAGATTTACTTTCTTTTGAACTTCCTTCTTCTGCTATGAATCCATCATTTGGAAATATTTCAGAAATTGCATTAATAATCATTTTTTCACTTGTTGTATCAGCAATTGTTAATACATCATTACACCCTCTTTCATGTACTTGCATATCTCCATTTTGAATCTCTAAAATACTTTCTCCTGCTTCTTTTACGATTTTTTGAATCAAGTTTGTTCTTTCATTAAACATTCTACTTTCTTCCTACTTTTAACTATTCTATAAATATTGTAGATTTTTCATTAAAATCTATTGACATTTATATAGTTACTCTATCTTATTTTCACTATAATAACATAAAAACAAACAATTTGCAATATAAATAATTACTTGTTTTCATTATAAATACTTTTCTATTATTTGGATTCTCCGTGCCTTTTTATTATCATAATCTCCATTCAATAATATGTCCTATTTCATTAACAAAAAGCATTATCATTAAATCAACAAGTTGTACCATTATATAAGTATATAATTCCAAGTTTTCCAACTATTTTTTGCTTACTATAATTCCTATTTTGAATAAACTTACGATTTAGTTATATGTTAAAAGATTCTCGTACATAATAAAATAATAACATGTGAAATTATAAGGAGGTGTCAACAATTACTCGAACAAGAAAAATAGTAGCAAATAATATTATCTATTTTAGAATCAGTAAAAATATGTCGCAAGAAGATTTAGCTGAGCTGTTAGAAACAAGTCCAGGTTACGTTTCTGAAATAGAAAACGCAAAAAGAAATCTATCTTGTGACTATATAGACCTTATCGCAAATATTTTTCAAATAGAACCACATGAGTTATTTGTAGATCGTCCTCCTGTTACAATTAGACGTATCAATAGACATAAGAAATTATAATGGAACTGTTGAAAGATTCGACAAAGATGTATTATCAAAATTATGTTTTGTTATTGGTTGTGATTTAAAAGATATTATGAGCTAGGAAAACCTTGCTCTCTTGTTATTTGTAAAGTATCATTTGTTTCTATAAATACTTATTTTTTTTTTTGAATACTTTTGATATAAAAAAAATAGAGCCTTGCAACTTTTTTTCAAGTTTGCTTGGCTCTAATGCTCTGGCTCCTCGTGCTGGGCTCGAACCAGCGACCTATCGGTTAACAGCCGAGCGCTCTACCAACTGAGCTAACGAGGAATATAAAATCTAGCGACGACTTATTTTTCCAGCAGAGAAATCCGCAAGTATCTTCAGCACATAAGGCTTGACTTCTGTGTTCGGCATGGGAACAGGTATTACCCTTATGTAATAGTCACTAGAAGAATTTATATAAATGCTAGTAAACTAACATATATATTACATAATTATAAATACTATTTGTATTCTTTACAATGTACTCTAATATTATACTTTATTTATATAAAAAAATCAATAGTTTTATTAATTTTTTTTAATATTTAAAAAGTACACTGAAAATCGCATAGATAATGTAACAATTGAATAGGTTAAAACCGTTTCATCTTAATCATTCATGATATCTTCATACCATTTCGTGGTTAAGCCCTCGATATATTAGTATTGGTCAGCT
>JAAWDU010000036.1 GCA_022793905.1 Clostridia bacterium | reverse complement strand
TTATAATTTTTTTCATCAAAAAGTGACAATTATTTTAAAAATATTTTTTATAAAATTTCCTCATTACAAATTATTAACTTTTGTTAGCATCACATAATAAAAGACAGATAAATTCCAATCTGCCATACAAATTACTATTTGGCTTTCAAATTATTATAGCATTTGTATAATTTTATTTCAACTAAATGTAAAAAAGAAAGCTGACAATATTATCAGTTTTCTTCCTTTAAAAAATCATCAATCTTTTTATTATACAATATACTAAATTTTATTAATAGTTTTAGTAAGCAAGTTTTTACATCATCATTCTGCGATTATATCCAATATTTCAGCTACATCTTTTAGTTCGTATCCACTTGCTTTTCTAAATTTTTTTATGTTTTTATATATTATAGGCATATAGTTCTTGCTTAATTGTTTCTCTAACTCTTTCTTATTATCCATTACAACACCTCACTCTTTTATATTTTCACATATAAAATGTAAAAATATCGTAATTGTCCCTTTGCTATACTAATCTAAAAATGAAATTGAACTATTTTTTGCGATGAATGTCTACTCTTGCCGACAGTTTCTTTGCTTTTGGATTATCTATGAAAAGCAAATCTGCTGAAATTTCTAGTGCTTTTGCTATTCTTTCAATAGTGGGAATTGATGGACTATATTTTCCATTTTCAATATCAGATATGTAACGTGTACTTAACCCACACATTTCTGCAAGTTGTTCTTGTGAATAATTTTTACTAAATCTATAAAATTTTACATTCTGTCTAAAAATATCTATCAAATCAGTTATCATGTTTATTAGTTTGTTCGTGTTCACATACACTATGTTCTTTACTATAACCATGTATACAATCAGAATATCCACCTACACATTGCTTACACCCAAATGGCATAGTTTCATCAAATATATATTTAACTATTGGAACATTTCTATCGCGTATATAGCAACAATCATGCCTATCATACGTTTCTCCTGCTTGTGGTTCATCGTACCTGACTGCATATGTCAAAGTACTCATACCAGACAGATTATGGTAATGACCAGCTCCATACCATAATTTCTCTCCACAATTCGTACATTGACCTCCGCCAAAAAGTATCTCCATTATTTCCATTACCATTACACGTAAGTTTTATTGTACACTTAACAGGATCTAATTGAATAATCTCTTCATGCTTACATTTAGTAGTTCCGATCACAGTATATGCATTCTGTCTTTCCTTTACATATTTTTCCTGTCCCTGAACAATATGTTCTTACTTTTGTTTTTTCTCCTCTTATAATATTGTTACTTGTATCTTCTATTTCCAATATATAGATATATTCTGTATATTCTTCTAATCCATCTATGACTAATTCTATTTCTTCTCCTGATCTCGCATCATGTTTTACACCTATTTTTGTTGGTGTTTCTTGGATCAATTTATCTTCATTTACTTTCTCATTTTCTTTCTTCCATATTTTTAATGTATATTTCAAGCTTTCATTTTCTTTCCCTACTGCCATTGCTTTTACTTTTATCCAGCTCCCTACTGTTTCTCCTATATCTTTTTCTAGAGCTATATTTTTTAATATAAATTTCTCACTTTCTTCATCTTGACTTGACGAACCTGTGATTTTTTCAATTGCATTTTTTGCTTTTTTGTCCAGTTTATTTAACTCATTTTCTTCTTCTAACTGTTTTTCTGTATAGTTTATTAGAGTATTTGACGCTACTTCTAAAAACTTATCCTCTATTAAGCTATATACTGATACCGCTGCTAATATTACTAATACTATTATTGTGATTATTAGTGCAACTAATGTAATTCCTTTCTCATTCTTTCTAAAAACATATGTGTGTACAGTTCCAAGGTTTTTAGCTGTTGCTGTTTCTCTTTCCTTCATTTCTTCTGTTTCCTCCTATATCTATCTTTTGATTACTTGTTTTTTATGATTTTATTATAATTCATTTTTCATTTATTTGTCAACTGGTGCTTTTTACTAAAAAAGCAAAAGGAAGTAGTCAAAATTATGACTTCTTCCTTTTTGCTTCCTTTCATAACTTCTTAATCAAATTTGCCGAAAATGAGTTCCTCTACTGTGACTTCTAAGGCATTAGCGAGCCTTTCTAATTCTTTAGGCTTAAACACTCCTGCTTTTATTTCTATCATTTTTATTGTACGCTCGTTGACATCTGCTTTAATCGCAAGTCTACCTCTGCCCATTTTTTTCTTTATGCGTAAAGCATACAAATTTTTGCCGAGCTTCTCTTTTCTTCCTCTTGTAAAATCGTAGTACAAAAGTTTTTGTTTTGTAATTCCAAAGACTTTTGCAACACGAGCCAGACTTGAGCTTCTCAAGGTATATTTGCCTTTTGCCATATCTGCTACTGTCCTAGATGCAATTCCTGATTTGCTTGAAATATCAGTATAATCCATGCTATTAAGCATACAAAGTAGCCAAATATTGCTTTCTAAATACACCTTTTTTTCATCGAGTTTCCTGCTCAGTTTTTCGTCTGTAAGTGTTTCTTCCGTTACACCAAGAAATTCTTCCACCCTTTCTAAAAGGCTGTAGGAATATCTTCCTCCATAAAGAACATTCTGTAAGTTGCCAAGAGAAGTATAGATGCCTTCTGCAAGCTCTTTATGTGTTATTGCTTCTCTTCTGCAAATAAGCCGAATATTCTCTCCTATGATATCCTTTCGCTTTTGCATTTCCAGTTTTTCCTTAATTGTTTGCCCATAGCCATTTCCTTTTTTGTCCACTCGAAAAGCGCTCCTTTCTGCTTTTTATAGTTATGAATTTCTACATTCTTTTTCAAAGAATGTTTTTATTATAACATAAATTTATGTAAAGCACAACCATATAATTTTTTAATGTACGACAAACATCTACATCCCCATTGTCTCATATTTCAAAGAATTGCTTCTAGTGGAAAGATTAGGTATTTGACTTCTGGTAAGCTCTATTGTTTCAGTTCAAATGTACTACTCATCTTCTAGTGTTCTAACCCATTTCCATTATGTAAGCAATAATAATGAGCTGAACCTTTTCTATATAAGCAAGAACATACTGTGTTTAGAGAATTGTCATGCTTACCACAGTTACTGCATACAGCAACAGTGCTAAATTCGTTTTGATTAGGCGTACGATATCCACAGTTGGCACAAGTTGTCTCCTCTGTATGATACAAAAGTTCCTTACGACAAGTCGCACATACATAAACAGTCGCATGTAACTTAGTATAACCACCACATCCTGAACAAAGTCTATTAGAATCATAGGAAGCGCTGACCGCGAAACCCGCTGTTGGATGGAATGAGCAAATTTTATTTAAAACATGATTTGAGCAAGCATAACCTGGTCCCGAACAATAATTTGTTCTTCCACTACAATATGTTCTATCACTACCTGTTGCTGATGTACTTGCGTTGTTAGTGTCTTTTACCGTCACTGTCCATGAGTAGGTTGTATATTGTGATAATCCACTTACTGCACTGAATGTAACATAGTTTCCACTTGTTCCTGTTGCTGTTCTTGTTTGCCCGTTTAATGATAATGTGTAGGTTAGTGTTTGGGCTGGGCTATCGTTG
>JAAWDU010000035.1 GCA_022793905.1 Clostridia bacterium | reverse complement strand
TAACCCCAAACACAAACTACAGTGTAACAGTAAAAGTATATGACAACGCAAACAACGTAAACGACAAAGCAAACGCAGTACCAATAACAACAAAAGGACAATTACTACCCCCAAGAATAACACCAAGCACACTAAACCAATACTACACAAGCGACATAACCATAAGCATACAAGATACAGCAGAAAGCACAAAAACAAGAGCTAGCAAAATAAAATACAAAAGGACATCAAGTGCAGGAGAAGAAACAATAAACGGAACAAGTGGGAACTTCAAAATAACAACAGACGGAACATATCAAATCTACGCTTGCACAGAAGACGCACAAGGAAACAAATCAACATGGGTAAACACAAATAGCTTCATATTGGATAAAATAAACCCAAGTATAAGCATAACAGCAGGAACAGGAACAACAAACAGCATACCAGTAACAATAACAGCAAGCGACACAAACGGCATAACAAACTACAAATACGAATACAAAGAAAACGGAACAAGTGAGTGGAAAACAGCAACATTTTCAAATAATAGCTATACAGGACTAAGCGACGGCAAAACTTATGACTTAAAAGTAACAGTAACAGACGGAGCAGGAAGAACAAACAGTGCACAAACAACAGGAACAACAAAAGTAGCAAACACCCCACCATATAACCTAACAACAAACTGCTCAAGCAAAACAACAACAAGCATGACGATAAGGGCAAGAGCATATGATAACGACAGCCCAGCCCAAACACTAACCTACACATTATCGTTAAATGGACAAACAAGAACAGCAACAGGAACAAGTGGAAACTATGTAACATTCAGTGCAGTATCTGGACTATCGGAATACACATATTATAACTGGACAGTCACAGTAAAAGATAGCAATAATGCAAGTATATCAGGAACAGGGCGAGATAGAACATATTGTAGTGGAACAACCTATAGTTGTAATGAGCGGGCGGGACCACTATCTGTTCAGGTTGCAATCGGATGGGGAATTCAGGATGTCTTTGGGGGAAAAATTACAGGAATGACGTCTTCTGTACATCACAACCTAGGACAAGGAACATGCTCATTTTGCGGGAAAACCTGGGCGAACGAAGAGGGCGCACGGTTCGTTATGGATAACGGCAAGGGGTGGAAACGGAGATATAATTAACGGAACCATTTGCGGAACTTGCAAGTCTCACGGTAAAGGAGAAGGAAACTTGACACAACAAGAGTTCTTAACAGGATTACAAAAAGGGTGGATCCGTATCACCTCCTCCTACAGAACATGTTTGGGTTGCTGGGGAATTGGGAACGTTACGAAAGAGTGCACTCACGGCTATGCTTATACACACGGTTACTGTGGACACATAGACTCATACGGAAGATATTACATAACACAGCATTCATAAGATGAAACAAGGATGAGAAATAAACGAATTAAGGGCAAATTAAAAGGAATGAGTCCTGTAAATTACAGAATTCATTCCATAAGAGTTGCCTAACATAAACTTAGTCAAAAAGTGTCTAACTTTTTGGGTTCAGTTCACGGTTTATCTAGGCTCTTTTTTTGCATTATTTCAAAATATCTCTTTTTTGATACCTCTTGAAAAGCATGTATATATGTGATAAAATTTAGAAAAATCTAGAAGGGAGAAAAATAGATGGGACTAAAACTTGAAAATGTAAAAAAGACATATGGAGAAAAAACGGTAGTTGATGGAATTTCATTAGAATTAAAAGAACCAGGGGTATATGGACTTTTAGGAACTAATGGTGCTCGGAAAAACAACCACCATTAGAATGATACTTGGAATACTAAAAAAAGACAAAGGAGAAATAACTTGGAACGATAAGCCAGTTGATAGGAAAAACGTAAATTTTGGTTATTTGCCAGAGGAAAGAGGAATATACCCAAAAACAAAAATATATGACCAATTAATATATTTTGCAGAATTGAAAGGAATGAAAAAAGAAGAAGCAGATAAAGAAATAAAAAAATGGGCAAAAAAGTTAAAGGTAGATGAATATTTAGAAATGCCAGCAGAAAAGCTTTCTAAAGGAAATCAACAAAAAGTGCAATTTATAACAGCAATATTGCATAATCCAGAATTGATAGTTTTAGATGAACCATTTAGTGGATTAGACCCAGTAAATACAGAGATTTTGAAAGAAGCAATATTAGAACTTGTTAAATCTGGCAAATATATAATTATGTCAAGTCATCAAATGAGCTCAATAGAAGAATTCTGTACAGAAGTTTTAATTTTAAATAGAGGAGTTACAGTATTAAAAGGAAATTTAAAGGAAATCAAAAACAGCTATCCAGCAAATAGAATAGATTTAAGCACTGAAGAAAATGCTGAAAAATACATAAAAGAACTTGGACTAGAAATAAGAAATAGCAAAAATAACGAATATGAAATAAAAATAAAAAGTGAAGAAGATGGTTTTAAATTATTTAATTTGCTTGCGGAAAATAAGCAAAAAGTTTTAAAATTTGAGATAAAGAAACCTTCATTAAATGAAATTTTTATAGAAAAGGTAGGTGAATAATATGCATGGTTTAAAAACAGTTGCAGGATTTACAATAAAAGAGATGATAAAACGTAAATCATTTATAATATCAAATCTTATAATAATAGCATTAATAGTAGTAGGATTCAATATTCCAAACATATTAAATAAAATAAATGGAGAAGAAGTAGAAAGTGAAAAAAAGCTACTAATTGTAGACAAAGAAAATATATTTGAAGGAAATTTAAACAGTTTAAATAATATGGAAATTGGCTATAAAGTTGAAATTTCAAATGAAGATGTATCTTTTGAGAAAATAAAAGAAAGAATGGAAAATGAAGAAATAGATGAAGCTCTTGTGATAAATAAAATGGCAGGAATTCTTGATATGGAATACATAGTTAAAAATCTTCTTTATATGGATAAAATTCCAGAAAGCCTGGTTTCTTCATTATCATCTATATATACAAATATGCAAGTTTCAAAATTAAATCTTAGTATGGAAGAAGTTGCAAATATTACACCAAATTTTGATTTTAGACTTACACAAACAGAAGAAAAGGAAGTTGAAGGCAATCCAGTAGTAATGATGCTTTTATCGTTAGTACTTTTCTTTGCAATATATTTTTGTGCATACCAAGTATCAAACTCAATTACAACAGAAAAAACATCAAAAATTATAGAAACATTAGTTACATCAACTAAGCCTTCTACAATTGTTTTAGGAAAAACAATTGGTGTACGGAATTGTTCGGATTAATTCAAGTTTTAATAATTATTGCTGTTGCAGTAGTTTCTTGTAATTTGTTTTTAGAAGAAGGAGTGCTTGGAGAAATAATTAACTTAGAAAATATGAACATATTTGTATTAGCTATAACAATAATATATTTCTTACTTGGATATTTCTGCTATGCATTTTTGTATGCACTAACAGGTTCAACAGTAAGTAAGCCAGAAGATGTGCAATCAGCAAATGGACCAGTTGCAATACTTGTTGTTGTAGGATTTTATTTAGCATATTTCACAATGATGGATCCTACAAGTTCACTTAATGCATTTGCTTCAATTTTCCCATTTTCATCACCGTTTTGTATGCCACTTAGACTAGTAATGGGAGTCACATCTCCAGTAGAAATAATACTTTCAATAACAATACTTGCACTTACAATTTTTGTTATTGCAAAAGTTTCTATAAAAATTTATTCAAATGCAATACTAAATTATGGTAAGTCTGGACTTAAGGATATATTTAGAATGTATAAAGAAAAATAATTTATTTTAACTTATTTATAAAAAATACTTGACAAACTACGAACGACTGTTTTATAATGACAGTGGTGGTTAATTATGGAAAGAGAAATATTACATATTGATGTAAATAATGCATTTTTGAGTTGGTGTGCACTTGAAAGACTAAAAAGTGGAGAAACTATAGATATAAGAGAAATACCTGCAATTATTGGGGGCGATGAAACTAGAAGAGCAGGAATTGTCCTTGCTAAAAGTATGAGTGCTAAAAGATATGGAATAAAAACAGCAGAAACAATTTATTCGGCAAAGCGAAAGTGTCCAAAATTAAAGGTATTTCCTTCATGTGATTATAAAACATATAAAGAATATTCAAATAAGCTATATAATATGTTATTAGAATATACAGATAAAATCGAAAGATTTAGCATAGACGAATGTTTTATGGATATGACACGGGTATTTGATGAAAGATACTATTTTAAATAAAGCATATGAGATTAGCAATAGAGTAAAAAAAGAGCTTGGTTTTACAGTAAATATTGGAGTAGCACATAATAAACTACTTGCAAAAATGGCATCAGATTTTGAAAAGCCAGACAAAGTTCATACACTTTTTGAAAATGAAATAGAACAAAAAATGTGGAAATTACCAGTGTCAGAGTTATTTATGCTTGGCAAAAAGACAGTGCCAAAATTAAATTTAATGCAAATAAAAACGATAGGAGACTTAGCAAGGGCTGATAAAGAAAAGATAGTTAAAAAATTTGGAAAACATGGTCTTATGATGTGGGAATATGCAAATGGTATAGATAATTCAGAAGTAATAAATGTGCGTGAAAAGCCAAAGAGCATAGGAAATTCAATAACTCTTCCATATGATATAAGGGAAAAAGAGAAGATTTCAGATATTTTGCTTGCTCTTGCAGAACAGGTTACATATAGGTTAAGAAAGCAAGGGATGCTAGCAAATGTAGTTAATATTCAGCTAAGAACGAAAGATTTTAAGGATGTATCACATCAAAAAAGAATGGAACAAGCTGTATCAAACACGAAAGAGATATATAAAACTTCAAGAAAACTTTTAGATGAGCTATTTGTTCAGGGAATGGCTATAAGGTTAGTTGGATTAAGAGCAGATAGTCTAGAAGAGAAAGGAAAATCTCAACTTTCGCTTTTTGATAGTAAGGAAAATGAAAAACAAGATACTTTGGATAGTACAATAGATAAAATAAAGGAAAAATATGGAGATAAATTTATAACAAGAGCAGGAAAATTAAATACTAGAAGCATAATAGATGTTAGAAAAAAATTGTGAAATTTTAAAGATAAAGTGAATTTGCTAGACTTTTTTTGTCACATATGATAGAATAATTTTGAAAAATGAAATATACAAAAGGTAATAATGGTAGGTGAGAAAAAACTTGGCAAAAGCTAGCAAAAAGAAGAAAAAAAGAAAAAAAATAAGGTTAAAAAAAATAAGAGTTATAACCATTCTTTCAATCATAATTTTTGCTATAATGCTCTTATCATATAATATTAAAATTGTACAAAAACAAACAAAAGAAGAGGAAACTGTAAGCAGATATATGTCATATATAAACGAAGCTAAGTATTCAGAAATGTACAAAATGCTTGCAACAATTTCAAAAAATAATATAACAGAGGAAGATTTTATAGAAAGAAATCAAACAATATATGAGCAATTAGAAGTTAGTAATGTTCAAACTAGCAATATGAAAGAAGAAGAAGAAAATCGGAAAAATAAAGGTAAGCTATAAAGCAAGCATGGAAACGCTTGCAGGAAATTTAACATTTGCAAACACAGTTAGACTAACAAAAGAAGATGATGAGTATAAGATAATCTGGACATCAAATACTATATTTCCAGGACTTTCAGATACTGATAAAATAAAAATAGATTCGACAGAAACAACAAGAGGAAGTATATACGACAGAAACGGTAAACTTCTTGCAGGAGAAGGAAAAACATCAAATGTAGGTTTTGTACCAGGTAAAATGAACAAAAACCCAGAACAAGATATTGAAAGAGTTGCAGAACTTCTAAAAGTTTCTAAAGACATGATAAAGCAATTGTTAAATGCTGAATATGTAAAGGAAGATACATTTGTGCAAATAGCAAATATATCAGAAAATGATAAATGGACAGAAAAAGAGCTAATGAAAATAGCTGGAATAAGAATAAAAAATTCGGCAGGAAGAATATATCCATATTCAGAAGAAATAAGTCATTTGATAGGATATGTAAAAAAAATAGATCAAGAAACATTAGCATTAAATAGAGGAAAAGGGTATAATTCAAGTAGTATTATTGGAGAAACAGGATTGGAAAAAGCATTTGAAGATAGACTTAGAGGAGTAAATGGATATGAAGTATATATAACAGATAGTAAGGGTATTAACAAGAAAAAAACAATAATTAGCAGAAAGCCAAAAAAAGGTGATGATATAAAACTTACAATAGATATAAACATCCAAAAACAAGTGTATCAGCAATTTAAAAATGATGAATCCGCAAGTATTGTAATGAACCCTAAGACAGGAGAAATACTTGCAATGTGTAGCACTCCAACATATGATGCAAATGCATTTATTTTAGGAATGACAAACGAAAAATGGCAATCAATTATAAATGACCAAAGAGAGCCTTTATTTAATAGATGTACAGGAGCGTGGGTACCAGGGTCCTCTTTTAAACCTATAATTGGGGCAATTGCATTAGCGGAAAATAGTATTACAGCAGAAGAAGATTTAGGAGCAAGTGGAAAGAGATGGCAGAAAGATACTACATGGGGAACATATAATGTAACTACTGTAAAAACATATTCTGGACCTGCAAATCTAAGAAATGGTTTAGTATATTCAGATAATATATATTTCGCAAAAGTAGCACTTAGAATAGGAAAAGACAAATTAAGAGATAATTTAAATAGATTAGGATTTAATAGGCCAATGGATTTTCCACAAAGTTTAACAATGTCAAAATTTTCAGGAAGTGAAGATTTTGAAAGTGAAGTACAACTTGCAGATACAGGATATGGTCAAGGCAAAGTATTGATGAATCCATTACATTTGGCTTCTTTATATACGGCCTTTGTAAATAATGGAGACATAATAAAACCATTTATTGAATACAAGGAAGATACGAGTAATCCTGAATATATATTAAAGCAAGCCTTTTCTGCAGAAGTAGCGAATACGATAAAACAAGACTTAATAGATGTAATTGAAGATGAAGGTGGAACAGCTCATAATGTAAAATTAGACAAAGTAAAGCTTGCAGGCAAAACAGGAACAGCAGAAATAAAGAAGACACAAGAAGACACAGAAGGAACAGAGCTACGGCTGGTTTAATGTATTTGTCGCAGATGAAAATTATGAAAAACAGATATTAATTGTAACAATGTGTGAAGATATTAAAGATAAAACAGAAACAAAGTATGTAACATCTAGAGTTAAAAGGATATTACAGAATATTTTATAAAAAAAGAAGGAGAGAAAAATGATAAAGACACAAACTCTTCTTCTTTATTTTAATTAACAGCAAGTATTTGAATATTTTTGCTTTGTTTCATCTAATTTTGTTTGTTCTGCTGGGCAAGTTTTGTACCATCCTTTTTCTGACATTAAATTATATAATTTGTTTTGGATATCTAAAGATACATTTAAGGCATCTTTGAATGCTGAATGTACTTCGGCTGTTGTAGATTCAAGTGTTCCATGCATATATAAATCACAAACACCTTTAATTACTAATAATTCGTTTTCCATTAAATCTCTATCTTCCATAAATTTTACCTCCTACTATAATAGATTTAAAAACTTGCTATACAAGTCTCCATGAGTTTTTTCAAGTTCTGCCATATAATTTGCAAGATTTACATCTTGAAGCTTACTTGAAGTTTTTTTACTACATGATTTCATAAACTTTTCATGTCCTAAAGCATCTTCAACATAAGATAATTCTTTACTCGTCATAATAATCACCACCTATTAACATTTTCTCCAAATAAATGAGAAATTATACCAAAATTAATGGATGTAATATTAAAAATATCAATTGACAAAATAGTATAAATATGATAAAATACAAACATAAGTTTTAGAAAAACTTTGAAGATATTTGAAAGAAGGTAAACTAGAAAAGTGCAAATGAAGTTGGAAAAGGAGATAAAACATGTTTAAAATACATTCGGAATATAAGCCGAAAGGTGACCAACCAAAAGCAATAGAATATTTAAGTAAAGGAATAGAGGATGGTAAAAGGTTTCAAACATTACTAGGAGTTACAGGCTCACGGAAAAACTTTTACAATGGCAAATATCATAGAAAAAGTCCAAAAACCAACACTTGTATTAGCACATAATAAGACATTAGCACGGACAACTATACTCAGAATTTAAAGAGTTTTTTCCAGAAAATAATGTAGAGTATTTTGTTTCTTATTACGACTATTATCAGCCAGAGAGTTATGTTGCTTCAACTGATACATATATCGAAAAAGATGCATCTATTAATGATGAAATAGATAAATTAAGGCACTCAGCGACAGCAAGCCTATTTGAAACAAGAGATGTAATAATAGTTGCTTCTGTATCATGTATATATGGACTTCGGAGACCCGATAGATTATGAAAATATGATAGTATCATTAAGACCACGGAATGACAAAATCTAGGGAAGAAATATTAAAAAAATTAATAAACATGCAATATACAAGAAATGAAATAGATTTTAAAAGAGGGACATTTAGAGCAAAGGGAGACACTTTAGAAATATATCCATCAGACCAAAATGAAAAAGCAATAAGAGTAGAATTTTGGGGAGATGAAATAGAAAAAGTAACAGAAATAAATCCATTAACAGGAAAAAGCATAGGAACAAGACAACATGTTATGATATTTCCAAATTCACACTATGTAACACAAAGTCAAAAAATGGAAAGAGCAATAGGAACAATAGAAGAGGAATTAGAAGAAAGAATAAAATTTTTTAAAGAAAATAATAAATTGATAGAAGCACAAAGAATAGAAGAAAGAACAAATTTTGACATAGAAATGCTAAAAGAAACGGGATTTTGCCAAGGAATAGAGAACTATTCAAGACACATAAGTGGAAGAGAACCACGGAAGCTCTCCATTTACACTTTTAGACTATTTGCCAAAGGACTTTTTGTTATTTATAGATGAATCACATGCAACAATACCACAAGTAAGAGCAATGTATAATGGTGATAGAGCGAGAAAAGAAAGTCTAGTAAATTATGGCTTTAGGCTTCCATCAGCACTTGATAATAGACCACTGAAATTCGAAGAATTTGAGAAAAAACTAAATCAATGTGTATTTGTAAGCGCAACACCAGCAGATTATGAAAAAGAAAACTCAAAAGAAAATGTAGTAGAACAAATAATAAGACCAACAGGACTTTTAGATCCAAAAATCACAGTAAAGCCAGTTACAAACCAAGTAGATGATTTGATTTCCGAGATAAGAAAAAGAACAGAAAAAGAGGAAAGAATACTTGTTACTACATTAACAAAGAAAATGGCGGAAGATCTAACAGCATACCTAAAAAGCCTAGATATTAGAGTTAGATATATGCATTCAGAAATAAAAGCATTAGAACGAATGGAAATAATAAGAGATTTAAGAATAGGGAAATTTGATGTACTAGTTCGGAATAAACCTTTTAAGAGAGGGATTAGATATTCCAGAAGTTTCACTAGTTGCAATTTTAGATGCAGATAAAGAAGGATTTCTTCGTTCCGAAAGGTCTCTTATTCAAACAATAGGGCGTGCTGCAAGAAACACAGAAGGCGAAGTAATAATGTATGCAGATGAACTTACTGAAAGTATGGAAAAAGCAATTTCTGAGACAAATAGAAGAAGAAAGATACAAAAGGAATATAATGAGAAAAACGGAATAACTCCGCAAACAATTAAAAAGAGTGTAAGAGATACAATAAAGGCTACAATAGTAGAAGATATACAAAGTGAATATGATATAAAAGAAGATGAAGATATAAAAGACGTAATAGAAAAATTAACAAAAGAAATGCTAAATTATGCACAAAACTTAGACTTTGAAAAAGCAGCTGAATTAAGAGATAAGATAAAAGAACTAGAAAGTATAATGTAATTAAAATATAAAAAATAGAGCTAAGCAACTTTTAAAGTTCGCTTGGCTCTAAACTTTGGTGCTCCTTCAAGGGCTCGAACCTTGGACCTACCGGTTATGAGCCGGTTGCTCTAACCAACTGAGCTAAAGGAGCATAAAATTTAACAATTCAGTTGACTTAAAATAATATAACATATATTTTAAGGAATGTCAATACAAAAAAACTATTTTTTTAAAAAAATTAAGATTCTTTTAAATATTCCATAGTATAATTGTATTAGCGCTTTATTTTTTACTAATCAAAAATATTTCCTTCTTGAGATAGAAGAATTTGACTAAATTTGTTTACAAAATGAGAAATATGTGATAGAATTAAAAAATAATGAAAACAAAAGATGAAAGCCTTTAGCAAAGCATGGCTTTCTTTTTGTATTCCATTATAATTTAAATATTGCATAAAATAAAGGGGAAATTAAAATGAGACTTAAAGAAAAACTAATTTTAGTGCTTATTGTTACAATTTTATTTATGAACATAATAGTGGGAGACAATTATATAATGGTAAGTGCAGAAGATAGTGCAGAATGGAAACAAGAAACATATGATTATATACTAGATATAGCAAAAAGGGTGGATTTCAATAAAAGATGGTATAGAATAATGGATGAAAATCGGAAATATTAAAGAATCAGAAGATGAAGGAAGTAAAGAATGGAACGACTGGGCTTCACTCATTGTAGAGCAAACTGGAATAGAGGATGAAACAATAGAAGTTAAAGCAGAAGCTCGGTAGTGCTAGTGGAAATAGATTTAATTACAACATAAATTTATATAAAGATGGAATCTTTTATTACAAGGCTAATGGTTCAAAGTATACTATTAAAAAGCTTGTTATACCTGATATTGTAAATGATAGTGATGAAGCATATTATGCTTATGCTGTGCCAATTATTGAAAAATATTTAAATAAAACCTACGGAAACGAAGAGAAGAATGAAACTTATAAAGTAAGCAAAATAGAAAGATATAGAGAAGATGATATTGAATATTATTTTGAAATAGAACAGTATATAGATGGGATTTTAAATCCTCAATATAGCAATTGGGACGAGATTATTCTTGCAAAAAAGAATGAATATAGAGGACGAATCAACGTAAATACAATAGTTCGTACAGAGGTGAAACATGAAGAAGGCTATAAAATTGGATTAATATTAGAAATTGAAGAAATAGTTAGAGGATATAAGAAAAATCTTAAGGAAGAATATTTACCAGAAATTAAAATTGTCTATAAAGACGGAAATATATGTACTCGGGAAAGTAAGAAAAGCTGGAAATACTACATATACATTTGAGGCAGTTATACCTGATGTTAATAATGAAGAAATGGTACTTATTACAAATACAAATCCAAATAACAAATGTATTTTTAATACATATAGAATACTAAAAGAAACAGAAAAATTAGGAGATGTAAATAAAGATGGATATATAGACACCCGGTGATGCAAGACTAATTCTTGAGCACTATATAGGAAAAATAAAACTAACAAATGAAGAAATGAATTTTGCAGATGTAAACAAAGATGGTTTTATTGATGTAGAAGATGCAAGGAAAATTTTACTATATATAGCACGGACAAGATGTAATTTAAAGGAGGAAAAGGAAATGAAAAATTTAAAAAGAATAATAGTATTAGCTATATTTTTAACAATGATAGGATTGATTTTTGCATGTAATATATGTAATGCAGAAGTAGATGATGTAAAAGGAAAATTAAAAATTGATGATATTAATGGAAAAACAGGAGAAAATATTAATTTGAAAATTTTAGTACAAGAGGACATGGAAATAGATAATGATGGATTATTATTAGAATTTAATAAAGAGAAGCTACAATATATTAAATCAAGTGTAGCAACTGTTCCAAATGCAATAATAGTAGGCGGAAACAGAGAAAATCATCCAGCAGGACCAGACGGTTTTTCAATTGCTATTACTTCAAGTATAGAAGGAAAAGCAAAAATATCAGCAGGAACAGAAATTGCAAACATTACATTTAAAATATTAGAAAATACAGAGACTGATGAAATATTAACTCTTGTACATTATAAAGGAAATACAAAAACTACTATTGCACAAGGAAAAGTACTAATAAATAAAGAAAATGATGAGACACAAGAACCAAGTAATCCAACACCAACACCAGCACCAACAGATACTCCAGAACCAAGTCCAGAGCCAACTCAAAAACCAGATGCTTCTGAACCAAATAAAGTAGTACATGAAATGATTGAGGGAAAAGAAAGCGTATGGCAAAATGGAAAAGGTAAAAATTTAGTGTTCCGTTCGAATGCAAATTTTGCAGATTTTGTTAATGTTTTGATTGATAATAATGTATTAGATTCGAAGTATTATATTGCAAAGTCTGGAAGTACATTAATTGAAATAAAAGAAGAATATTTGAAAACACTTAAAGTAGGTACACATACAATAACTATAAATTCTAAAACAGGAAGTGCTAATGCAAATTTTAAAGTAGAGCAATCAGTAGAAAATAAACCTGTAGAACTACCAAAAACAGGAAATACTTTTGTTACTGTAATTACTATTATATTTGGAATTTTACTGATAAATATATTAATAACTTTATTAATGTATCGCAAAATAAAATAAATTTTTAATAGAGAGTATATATAAAGAAAGAGATGACCAAGAATAAGTAAGTTTTTGGAACATCTCTTTTTATATTTAAGTTTTGGAATTAAGAATATAAGTGATAAGGCTTTCAACAATACCTCTATCAGTTTCACTAAATAAAGAAAGCGATTTTGCAATATAAGAATCAGTAGTTGTAGAAGGTGGAACGATAACTCCCTCAAAAATAAAATTTGCGTCCACTCCTAAAGCAGAACATAAATTTATAATAGTTTGAATAGAAAAACCAGTTTTACCATTTTCTAATAAAGAAACAAAGTTGATAGATTTATCAAGTTTTTCAGCTAAAGTTTCTTGACTAAAACCCCTCATAAGTCTAGCAGTTTTTACATTTTTTCCAATAACTTGTAAAGAGTTTTTTGTAATATTTTCCATAAAACACACCTCTAAAGGAATTTTACCAACAATAAGACTGTAATAGAAGAGAATAATACTTGAAAAAGTACAAATGAAACTTGAAATGATAAAGTGAGTGTGATAAAATAAATATATATATATAATTTCAAAAACCAAAATATAATATAATAAAATTTAGGAGGAAATAAAAATGGCAAAAGATAAAGGGATAACACTTGTTGCATTAATAATTACGATTGTAGTACTAGTGATTTTAGCAGCAGTTACAATAAATGGTTTAATTAAACATAATTTTATTGAAACAGTGACAGAAGGTACTATAAATTACGCAAAAGAGCAGATGTTGGAAAAAGCAGATATGGAGAAAATAGATGAAAGTGTAAAAAATTCTGTTGAAAAGATAGATGATAAATTAGCAAACAAAGAAAAAATAACACTAAATTCTAAATATAAAGAAAAAACGACAAAAGAAATAAAAATTGAGGTAACTGCAATTGATAGTAATAATGCAAATCTTGAATATAAGATATATACAAAAACCGTAGGAAATAAAGAAAATGATTGGATAGAAAGTGGAATACTTTCAAACCAAAAAAGTGGAGAAACCATTGTTTTGACAGCGAGTGGATTAAAAACTTTTACTGAATATTTTTGGAAAGTAGAAGTAAGTAATGGAAAAATTCAAGAAACAGAAGAAAGTACAGAAGCAATTAGAACTTTTTGTTCAGGAAGCGGTTATAGCTGTCCAGGATATGAGTCTATTATTTGCACATTATGTAAAGGTAATAAAGGAAATGTATGCAGTAATGGAATTATGAATATTGATACAAGCAAGGCAATTACAATTACCTCAGTTATAAGTGCTTATAAATGTGTGACATGTGGAATAATGACTAATAATCGTGGTAAACAGGTGTATACTTGTAAACAGTGTAAATCAAGTACAGAAATATCCGCAGTTGCATGTAAGTTAGAATGTGCAAAACCATATTTTCAAGGAATGCCTACAATATCAAGGTCAGTTTCTTGTCATAAATGCAACGGAATGGGACGTATCAACAGTGATAGTTGTCAACATGGATTAAGTGTGGCGCATAAATATTGTAGTCATAAAAAAACAGAACAACATGACACATTGTAATTTTTAAATTATAGAAATATAAAAAAACAAATTTCAACTTTTTATGAATAATTTTAAACATATAACAAATAATAGGTTTAAAGTAAATAAAAAGGAGGAATAGTTTTGAAAGCAACAGGTGTAGTTAGAAGAATAGATGATTTAGGAAGAATTGTAATTCCAAAGGAAATAAGAAAGGTACTTCGTATAAAAGAAGGAGACCCACTTGAAATATTTACAGATAAAGAAGGGGAAGTTATTTTAAAGAAATATTCTCCTATTGGAGAACTTTCAGAATTTGCAAGTCGGATATGCAGAAACACTTTCGAAAACAACAGGGCATATTGCATGTATAACAGATAAAGATTCAGTTATTGCAGTATCTGGTGGCGCTAAAAAAGAATTTTTAGAACAAGACTTATCAAAAGAACTTGAACAACTTATGGATGATAAAGAAGTATATATAAGTAAAGATAATGACGAAGTGTCTATTCCAGTTATAAAAAATGATAATAAAGAAAGAAAATTTAATTCTCAAGTAGTATATCCAATAATAGCACAAGGAGATGTAATTGGTTCAGTTATACTTTTATCAAAAGATGCAAAAACAAAAATGGGAGAAACAGAACAAAAAGTAGTTGAGTCAGCAGCTGGATTTTTAGGTAGCCAAATGGATATATAATAGAGAATACTTGATGGAAAGAACAATAGAAAACAAAAAGGAATTGTCCTTTAATTGTAATGGACAATTCTTTTTCTGCTTTCTTTTAGTAAAACAATTGATTATTAATTTAAAATAGCATATAATTAAAAATAATATATGTGTACTTATTCCAAAAAATACACTGTTGAATAAAAAATAGGAAAAATATTTTGAGATTGGAATGGTTTTTATGGGATTAGATAAGCAAATACAGTTTATTAAAGGAGTACGGAGAAGCTCGTGCTAAGACTTTAAATAAGCTTGGAATTTTTACTTTAAAAGATTTAATTACATATTATCCTCGTGATTATGAGGATAGAGGAAAAGCTAAAAAGTTATGTGAAGTCTCAGATGGAGAAGAAGTTTTAATTAATGCGGAAGTAACAAATGGAATGCAGGTTATTAGAGCAAAGACTAAGAAAATGACTATTTGTAAAGTGATTGTTAATGATGGAACAGATTATTGTGAGATTACTTGGTATAATCAGCCTTATTTAAAAGAACAGTTAAAAGTACGGAAATAGTTATAGCTTTTTTGGCAAAGTTTCCAAAAGATTGGGACATACTCAAATGAACTCTCCTGTATTTGATAAAGAAGGAGCTAAAAATAATACACGGAAAAATTATACCACTTTATCCACTTACATACAGTATATCTCAAAATCAAATACGTAAAATTATGGAAAATGGGTTAGGACTTGTAAAAAATACTTTAAAAGAAACTATGCCTAAGTATGTATTAGATGAGTATAAATTGATTGATATAAATTCAGCTATAAATAAAATACATTTCCCAAATAGTTTTGAGGAATTTGAAATGGCAAGGAAGAGATTAGCTTTTGAGGAATTACTTACTATGCAACTTCTTTTATTAAACTTGAAAAATAAATGCATGAAAAAAGAAACAGGAATTCAGTTTAATAAAAATGTAAAAATGTCAGATATAATAGATAGCTTACCATTCAAGCTTACTAAAGCACAGTTAAGAGCACTTGAAGATATTGATAGAGATATGGAAAGTGATAGAGTAATGAATAGGCTACTTCAAGGAGATGTTGGTTCAGGAAAGACAATTGTTGCAATTATATCTGCATATAAAGCAGTAAAATCTGGATATCAAATGGCAATAATGGCGCCAACTTCAATTCTTGCAAGCCAACATTTAGAAAGTTTTAGGGAAATTTTAGATAAGTTTGGAATAAGGTGTGAACTTCTCATTAGCAATATTACAGCTAAGAAGAAAAGAGAAATATTAGAAGAAATAGAGAAGCGGAAGTGTAGATGTTATAATTGGTACACATTCTATACTTCAAGATAATGTAAAATTCAAAAATTTAGGTCTTGTAATAACTGATGAACAGCATAGATTTGGAGTAAACCAAAGAAGTACGATAAGTGCAAAAGGAGAAAATGTGGATAGAATAGTTATGACTGCAACTCCAATACCAAGAACCCTTGCACTTATTTTATATGGCGACTTAGATATATCAGTAATAGACGAGCTTCCTCCAAATAGAAAAAAGATTGATACTTTTGCGGTTCGGACTTTCGATGGAAGATAGAGTAAATGAGTTTATAAAGAAACAGATACAAGAAGGAAGACAAGCATATATTGTATGCCCACTTGTTGAAGAAAGTGAAGAAATAGAAGCAAAATCAGTACTTGAACTTTTTGAAAAATATCAAACACAAATTTTTGCTGAGTATAGAGTTGCATATATTCATGGAAAGCTAAAACAAAAAGATAAAGATAAAATAATGGAGGATTTCAAAAATGGAGAAATTGATATACTTATATCAACTACTGTAATAGAAGTTGGAGTTAATGTTCCAAATGCAAGTGTAATGGTTATTCAAAATGCCGAAAGATTTGGATTAGCAGCACTTCATCAGCTTAGAGGTAGAGTAGGAAGAGGGGAGTATCAATCTTATTGTATACTTAAATATCAGGGAAGATCAGAGAATATTAGGGCAAGAATGAAAGTTATGCAAGAAACAAACGATGGATTTGTTATTTCTGAAAAAGATTTAGAACTAAGAGGTTCTGGTGAGTTTTTTGGTACTAAACAACATGGTATACCAGAATTCAAAATTGCAAACCTTTTTGAAGATATGGGAATTTTAAAAGCTGTTCAAGGCTTAGCAATAAGAATTCTTGAAGATGATCCAGACTTAATAAAAAAGGAAAATTTATGCTTAAAAGAGACCATGGCGAAGAAATTTAATGGAGATATTGAAATTTAGCATATGTAGAATAAAACAGAATGAAACTTTAATAAAATATATTAAAAGTACTATACAAAATATTAAAAGTATGATAGTATACAAATATATTATTTGATTAAAAAGAAAAGGAGAATTTTTATGAAAAAAGTAATTATTGGAATAGCAGTAGTTATACTTATTGCTATAATTGCTATAATCTTTATGATTACAGGGAAAAAAGAGGACAAGCCAAATACTCAAACAGGAGTGAAAATAGAAACAGCTCAAGAAATGCAAAATGTAATGACTAGTATTAACACAAAACTTCAAGATTCACTTCCAGGTTTAGAAGTGCGTGAAATAGATATAACAGATGAATTTGCTTTTTCTTCAACAACAGGATTGAAATCAACTAATAATGTAGAAGCGGTTATAGTATCAGAACCATTTATTAATGCACAAGCCTATTCAGCAGTAATGGTAAAAGTATCTAAAGATGCAAATATTGAAGAAATGAAAAAAGAAATGCTAGAAGGTATTGATATGAGAAAATGGATATGTGTTTCAGCAGAAAAACTTAGAATTACTAATTATGAAGATGTAATTTTTCTAGTAATGTCAAGTGAAGAGTGGGGAAAACCTGTATATGATGAATTTAAGAATGTAGTAGGTGGCAATATAGGAAAAGAGTTAGAAAAAACAGAAGAAATATAGGAGGAAAAAGTGCTTTTTTCAAGTATTAACTTTTTGTACTATTTTCTGCCATGTGTATTAATAATTTATTTTATTACACCTGCAAAATATAAAAATGGTGTATTATTAATAAGCTCCCTATTATTTTATTTTTATGGGGAGCCTATTTATATATTAGTTATGCTAGGAGAAATACTTTCAGCATATATACATGGAGTTTTAATAGATAAATACAAAAAATATAAAAAGATATTTTTGATATCTTCAATTATTATAAGTTTAGGTACTCTAGGAATATTTAAGTATTCAGATTTTTTTATAACAAATATAAATAGCTTATTAAAAAGCAAAATAAGCTTATTAAACTTAGTATTACCAATAGGAATATCATTTTATACATTTCAAATATTAAGTTATGTTATAGATGTGTATAAAGAAAAAGTGCCAGTTCAAAGAAATTTTATTAAACTTGCAACATATGTTTCATTATTTCCGCAATTAGTTGCAGGACCAATTGTGCGTTATATTGATGTCCAAAAAGAAATTACAAAAAGGGAACATACATTTCAAAATATGTCACAAGGAATTACAAGATTTTGCATAGGGCTTTCTAAAAAAGTATTAATTGCAAATCAACTTGGAGAGCTCTCTCAAATTTTTTTGCAAACAAATGAAAAGAGTATAATATTTTACTGGATTTATGGAATTGCTTTTAGCTTACAAATTTATTTTGACTTTTCAGCATATTCAGATATGGCAATAGGTCTTGGCAAGATGTTTGGCTTTCATTTTTTGGAAAACTTCAATTACCCGTATATATCAAAAAGCATAACTGAATTTTGGAGAAGATGGCACATTTCATTAGGAACGTGGTTTAAAGATTATGTATATATACCACTTGGAGGGAATAGAGTAGGAAAAATTAAGTTAGTAAGAAATATTTTAGTTGTATGGATGTTAACTGGATTTTGGCATGGAGCTAATTGGACATTTATTTTATGGGGATTGTTGTTTGGAATATTATTAATTATAGAAAAAACATTTTTATTAGAAAAACTTGAAAAGATGCCTAAATTTTTAGGGCATATTTATGTTATATTTATAGTTATGATTAGTTTTATTATATTTAATGCAAATAATATAGGAGAGGCAATAAAACAAATAACAGGATTATTTGGATCAAATGGAGAAGAATTGATTAATAGTTATACTATATATTATTTAAAAAGCTATTTTGTAATTCTTGTATTAGCAATAATAGGGGCAACACCATTATTAAAAAATACGGTAAATAAGCTAAAAGAAAAAATAAAAATTAGAAAAATAATAAATATTTGTGAGCCATTGATGATAGTAATTCTAATGTTATTTGTTACTTCATATTTAGTAGATAGTTCGTATAATCCATTTTTATATTTTAGATTTTAATATAGGAGAAGTTAGGAAAATGTCAGATAATGTAAAAAATGTAATAGTAACATCAATTTTTATCTTGATACTAATACTATTTTTTCTGATTAATTTATTAAAAAAAGATACAGAGATATCTATAACAGAAAGAAGAAAACTTGCAGAGTTTCCAAGTATAACAATCAAAAATATTTTAGATGGAAGCTTTGAAGAAAAGTTTGAAAAATATACAACAGATCAAATAATAAAAAGAGATGAGTTTAGAAAGCTAAAATCAGAATTAGAACTTTATTTATTTAGAAAAAAAGATAATAACTCAATATATATGTATAAAGATAAACTTATTAAAATAGAATATCCTCTAAACGAAAAATCTGTATTAAATGCTACAAAAAAGATAAATGAAATACAAAAAAGATATTTTAGTGATATGAAATGCTATTATTCAATAGTTCCAGATAAAAACTATTTTACAAATAATTCTGAATATATTTCTATGGATTATGAAAAATTACAAGAAATTATGTCAGAGAACATAAAAAATGTGCAATACATCAATATTTTTGATTGCCTAAACTTAGAGGATTACTATGTAACAGACATTCATTGGAAACAGGAAAATTTACAAAAAGTAGTAGAGAGAATAAGTAGTAAAATGGGATTTTATGATAGATTAAATACTCCATATGAAAAGAAAGAAATTATAGAATTTAATGGCATATATTCAGGAGAACTTCATACAAAAGTAGAGAAGGATAAGATTTGCGTTTTGACAAATAATATAATTGAGAAATCTAGTGTGTATAATTATGAAAATGGAAAAGAAACTCAAATATATGATAAAAGTAAATTAGAAAGTTATGATAAATATGATATATATTTATCAGGTAATACTCCATTAATTACAATAACAAATCCAAATGCAAAGGAAGATAAAGAATTAATTATATTTAGAGATTCATTTGCCAGTAGTTTAGTTCCTCTATTCACAGAAGGATATAATAAGATTACCTTAGTGGATATTAGATATATGAAAGCTGAAGATTTAGAAAAATATGTTGAATTAAAAAATAAAGATGTGCTATTTTTGTATAGTACTTTAGTTCTGAATAATAGTAGTATATTAAGATGATAGTATAAAATAAAGTGTATAAGTTATGCTTATGCACTTTATTTTATACTATTTTCTCTTGGATATGGAATTTTATTATCAGTTAAACCTAAAAGATAATCTGCTGATACATTAAAGAATAAAACAATTTTACTTAGAGTATCTAAATTAGGTTCATATTTACCTATTTCATAAAATGATAAACTTCTTTGATCTATCATTAATTCTTTTGCAAGATTTTTTTGTGTAAGGTTACTATCTTCTCTAAGTTCTCTGAGTCTTTCATTAAACTTTTTCATTTATTTTTATTTCCTTTCAATGATATATTATCATAAAAATTTTAGCATACTAACAAACTTAGTATTGACTTTTACTAAGAAACTTAGTATAATAAGAATACTAAGAAAACTAGTAAAATTACTAAAACTTTCTTTATGGGAGGGAATGAAAATAGTTTGGTTTGGTTTGGTTTTTTTCTGTTTTTATTCCTTGCCATAAGGGAATATATATATTATTTCCAATAATAAAAATTTTAATGAAAGGAAAACCAAAGCAAATGAAATACAAAAGGATAAACCAAAGCAAGAGCGAAAGAGGAATAACCCTAATCGCTTTAATAATCATGATAGTAATCATCGTAATACTAG
>JAAWDU010000094.1 GCA_022793905.1 Clostridia bacterium | reverse complement strand
TTATATGGATTATCTAAATCAGGCAAATTATTTTCATAACAATATTTTGTTATAGTATCTAATCTATATGTATCATCATCCATCAAAACTCCATCTATATCTATTCCTATATTCATTTTAGTTTTCCTCCAATATAATTTTTTGTAATTTTATAGAATTGGTTGCAAACAGTATTAAGAATAATGTACCACATATTATTTATGCTAATTAAAATTTATTTACTTATCTCATCTTTTGTTTGAGATTCTTTACCTTTTTATGGTTCTTCAATTATTTTTCTCAAGTCTTCTCTATCCTTAACAAAAGCACCTTCTGTAGAAAATTCAAAATCTCCACTATTTATTGAATTTACTTCACTAATTTTTTTATTATAGCTATTTTCTATCATATTATCACGTCTCTCTTAAATTTGTATATTTTTTATATTTATATAATATAATATAATCAAATAATTAATTTTTCAATATGTCAAATAACATTTTAATTTATACTATAACTTTTGTTTTAACATTATTAAATAAATACAATGCAACTTGAAATTCAGTCACCAATCTTATCTATCTCTGGTAAAAGCTATCGTATGGGGGCTATGATTTTATTTTCTGATTGATTTCTGTATCTCTTTGCTCAATTTAGTTCGAACAGAAACGTCGTTGGTGCCGTTGACGTAGATATCTACAACTTTTTTCACACATTTAACGATTGATACAAATATCAATCAATTTATTGTCTTAACTTTAACATAAAGCAATTAAAATATGTAAAAAGTATTGACGTAAATTCAAATGAGAATAAATTAAATAAATATAATGATATGCTAAGTAAATATAATCTAGATACAGAATATAATGCAACTATTTTCAACAATTCATTTTATGTAAAATTTGAATTTGAAAGTAAAGATTTAGCTAATATAAAGGAAATTCAAAATAATTTGATTAATGAAATAAGAAATATAAAAGAAGTTGAGAGAATTGAAAATTCACGTTTTAATCATTTTATAAATGTATATAATGATAAGGGCACTGACGGATTAAAATCAATTTGTAAATTTTATGAGGAAACTGATAATATGGATTCGAAAGAAATATTAAAATATTATGAAGATAATCAAGATTTTGTAAATGAATATCGTAAATATTTATATTAATGTCAGTTCAAAATTCTTATAGAAGCTATGAAACGTGATTACATATTAAAAAAACCTATGCTAAATGTAGAAAAGCCAAAATCTGATAAAATTGATGAAAAAAAAGACGGAGAAAAGGAACTACAGTCTAAAACAAGTACTTATAATCAACACATGTTAAGACATACTTACGCAACACGTTGTATTGAAAGTGGAATGCCAGCCGAAGTGTTACAAAAACTATTAGGACATAAAAACATACAAACTACTATAAATACATATACAACTATTTTTGATAAATTTAAAAGAAGAGCAAGTCAACAAGTACGTTGAATATATGCAAAATATAAAATAAAATTCCTATTGCATCATTTAAAGCATCAAATTCAAAAATAAAACTCTGTAAAATATTGATTTTTCAATACTTACAGAGTTGTTCGATTCTGGTGGACTGGAGTGTTCAAAATAAGAACTAAAATTATTTTTATATATTAGAAAGAGCTATGTTCCCATAGCTCTCATTGTTTTGACATTTGGTTGGTGTGCCCTTTCCAACATTTCTTTTGACCTATCTTCTAGGTGCGTAG
>JAAWDU010000034.1 GCA_022793905.1 Clostridia bacterium | reverse complement strand
TCTGTTCAATTTAGTTCGAACAGATACGTCGTTGGTGCGGATGAGAGGACTCGAACCTCCACGTCATTGACACTGGTTCCTAAGACCAGCGCGTCTGCCAGTTCCGCCACATCCGCATAATCTATATGCTTAAGTTTTTCTGTGACTACACATACTGATGTTGTAACTCAGGTTTCACCTTCTAACAACCTCAGCAAGTTCCGCCACATCCGCATTTATTTGAACAGTATTTATTTTAGCACGTTTCAAGGAGACTGTCAATAGATATTCTTGAAAAATCTATTTTATTTTTGTGAAATTCTAATAAAAATGAAAAAGCTTAGAGAGTTAATGCATGATATAAACTTTAAAGAGAGTTGTCAGATTTTGTCGAACGATTTTTCTTGAAAAATATTCAATTTTATGATATATTAAATATGCAAACTATTTTGCAGCTATTTTAAGTTAAATAATGGAGGTACAGGAAATGTTAACCCAAAAGATGGCACGGTTTCAAAGAGTCTTTGTAATTTCCATTCTCATTATGGCAGGCTTTAACATTCTAGCTAGAGCAAGTTATAATGAACCAGTTTTTTACAGGTATTACTATAATCAGTTAGACACAGTTCAAAAGGAGATTTATGATAATCTTATAAAATCCCAAGAGAAATTTTTAAATGGAGAAGAAATTGTTTTTGCTATTTATGCATATGATGTAAAAACAAAAGTAGACTTAAAAGACTATGTAGAGTCAGTCAAAAAGGTAAGAAATGCGTATGTTTATGATAATCCAAAAGCATATATATGGTTTGATGTTTATAAAAGCTCGATATTTTCTAAAGAAGGAAGTATTTATCTAAAATTAGAACCCAAGGAAGAATTTCCAAATAATATGAAAGAAATGATAGAAAATTTTGAGGAAACATCATCTGAATTTATTTCAGCTTTATCTGGAACAGATGAACAAAAATTAAGAAACATACATGATATGCTTAGGAAAAATGCAATTTATGATAGTACAACTTCACTTCCAAATACAAGAACTGCATATGGAACTATAGTGGAGGGGCATTCTGTTTGTTCAGGTTTTGCATATGCATATAAATATCTTGCAGACCTTGCAGGATTAGAAGTTGTGTATGTAGTTGGAAATCTTTATGATAAAAGTAGAGATGAATACTATCTTCATGCATGGAATGTTGCATATGTAAATAATGAATATTTACTTGTAGATGTGACTTTAGACCTTGGAACAAGTGAAAAGCAGAAAGAAAAATTTTTACTTTCTCCCATCAAAGATGGAATGCATTATGTAGATGACAATCGTTTTAACCACAATTTTTAATAGCGACCCCTAATGCAATTGCATTAGGGGATATAATATGTGATTATTTTTCAGTTATATTAAAGAAATCTTTTACCAAATCTATTGTTAATTTATCAAAATCAGAATTTATCGCAGAGGCAGATACTGTAAATCTAAAATTGTTTGACATATTGCAAACTGCATATAGGTAACTTAATTTTGATTCATTTATAGTATATTCATAAGAAAAATATGTAATTTCTCTTCCATTAGTTTTTAATGTTTTAATTTCAGAAGCAGAGAAGTTTTCACGAGAAGTGCTAGCAGATTTTAGGGCATTTAAATATTCTTCTGGAGCTTCTATATCATAAGAAGTATACTCAATATTTGCTGTTACATTAATGCAAGAGTCTTTTTGTGTAAAATATTCTAAAGCAGAATTTTCAAGTACTAAATTTGAAGTAGAATATAATCCTTGTGGAACTTTAAAGTCTATTGTTTTTCCATGTAGAATGAGTGTGCTAGTTTCTTTTTTAGCACCAGGAAGTTGTTGCTCTTCAAATGTTGTATTTGGTTCATTTGTTGAGACTACAGAATTTGAGATTTCAGTAAACATGTCTAAAGCTTCTGAAATTCGAGAGTCATCTATTTGACATTCCATACCGATTTTCTTTTCTTTATTTCCAGCAGTATATGCAATTAAATATGGCATTCCTGAAATATTTACAGTGAAATATGCACATTTTCTATTATTTACAGTAGTTTCTTGGATGCTTTGAATAATAGTTCCTCCATTAGCAGTATATTTTGAAACCAAGTTTTCTGGTGATTTCATTTCTTTTTCATATGAGTTATCAGAAACATTTATTAAAATTGACAAATTCACATCACTAGTGCCACAGTCAGTTTGGAAAACTTTAAAAGTTTCTCCAGTTTTAAGAACGGTAGGTATTAATTTAGATGCATCAATTGTAAATTTAAGACCATTTGAGACAACAACTCTATAATTTGCACTACTGTATGTTCCAACTGTTGGATTGTATGTGGCATTAGTATCTCCTAATTGTACAGGGGCAGTAATATTTTCAATGCTTGAAGCAGTATGGTTTTTATTTGAACTAAAAAGAATAGAAAGAGCCCAAATTATAATGCTTACTATAGTTATTATAACAATTGCAATAATTATTAATATAACAATTGTTGTATGTGTCATTTTTTTATTTTTCATTTTTTCTCCTTTTTTAGTGTTTTTTCTTAATTATACTATATAAATGTTACAAGTTAGTTACAAATATATTACATTTTGGCAAAATAATTCTAGAAAATGTGTTATAGATTTAATATTAAAATCTTCTTTTTTTTTATTTTTGTTTACAAATTTTCTAAAAAAATGTATAATAATAACTATAACTAGAGGAGAAAGGAAGAGAAGTTTTATGGCAGATATTTTGAAAGAACTTGAAGATAGGGGCTATGTTGAACAGCTCACTCATGAAAATGAATTGAGGAATCTTTTAAAAAAAGAAAGTGTTAGATTTTATATAGGAATAGATCCAACAGCTGATAGTCTTCATATTGGACACTTTGTTGCATTAATGGTTGCAAGTAGGCTTCAAAAAGCGGGACATAGACCTATAATTCTTATGGGAGGAGGAACAGCTAGCATCGGAGATCCTTCGCGGAAAAACAGATATGAGAAAAATGATGTCTCGTGAGACGATAGAGCATAATGTTGAGTGTATAAAGAAACAGGCTGAAAGATTTGTCTCATTTGAAGGAGAAAATTCAGCAATTATTGTAAACAATGCAGATTGGCTAGTTGATTTAAAATACATAGATTTTATGAGAGAAGTAGGAAGCCTATTTTCAGTTAATAGAATGCTTTCTGCAGAATGCTATAAAGCGAGGCTTGATACTGGACTTACATTTTTTGAAATGGGATATATGCTTATGCAAAGCTATGACTTTTTATATTTGCATGATAAATATAATTGTAAAATGCAAATTGGTGGAAATGACCAATGGTCTAATATAATTGGTGGAGTTGAGCTTGTTAGAAAAGTTTCTGAAGGTGATGCATTTGGACTTACTTTTAAACTTCTTACAACTGCTGAGGGCAAAAAAATGGGAAAAACAGAAAAAGGTGCTCTTTGGTTAAATCCAGAAAGAACATCTCCATATGAATTTTATCAATATTGGAGGAATATTGGTGATACAGAAGTTAAAAAAGTGCTTCAAATGCTTACTTTCTTATCTGATGAGGAAGTGGAACGCTTAGCAAATTTGAGAGATGAAAATATTAATGAAGCAAAAAGAATAGGAGCATTTGAGATAACTAAATTAATTCATGGAGAAGGAGAAGCACTTAAGGCAGAAGAAACTGCTAAAGCTTTATTTGAAGGAAAAGGTAATATTGAAAATATGCCTAAAACAATACTTGCAAGTACAGATATAACTTTGACAGAGGCAATTGTTTCTGCGAAGATTGCTTCTTCAAAAGGGCAAGCAAAAACTTTAATTGAACAAGGCGGAATATCTTTAAATGATGTAAAGATAACGGATATAGCATATAAGCTTTCTGATAAAGATTTTAAAGAGGGATATGCAATTTTGAAAAAAGGTAAAAAAATATATCATAAACTAGAAAAAATGGTGTAAAACCATTGCAATTATCAAATAAATATGATAAAATTACCTATAATTTATTTGGTAATGTGAGAAAGGATAGAAAAAAATGGATATTATTAAGAATATATTACTTGTAATATATGGAATAGTAACAATTGCATTAATTATAATTACATTAATTCAAACTAAAGAAAGCTCAGGAACTTCAAGTACAATAACTGGTTCAAGTTCAAATAATTTCTATAATCAGAATAAAGGAAGAACAAAGGAAGGTAGAATGAAAAGATGGACAATAGCTCTTGGAGCTTTATTTGCAGTTCTTGCAATTGCCCTTTCAATATTCTATTTTTAGGATTATGTTTGATGATATGTTTATAACTGATGAAGAAAGAATAGTTTTAGACTTACATGATATGCGGGGAGGATGAAGCAAGATTTTATTTAGAGAGAACAATTGATACCGCAGAAGATAGAATAAAAGAAATTGTAGTAGTTCATGGATATAGAAAAGGACAAGCTATTCTTAATATGGTAAGAAGAGATTTTAAACATAAAAGAATAGCAAAAAAGGAAATTCCTTATAATAAAGGGATTACATTGATTTATTTAAAAAAAGCATAAAAAACCTCATTTTGGAAATAACAGACATTGTTTCCAGAAGGAGGTTTTTTATTTGATAAAAAAAGGTTGAAATATATGAAAAAACAGCGATTTTAATATTGCTGTTTTTTAAAAAATTACGAATTATTTAACAAAGATATTGACAAAAGAAAACAAATGTTTTACTATATAAATAGTAAATATCTAATAAATTGACACATAATAAAAAATATGTGTTATAATATAAAAAAGGAGATAAATGTTAGAAGAATTATATGAATTAATAAGTTTCATACAAAAGGAATACTTAGAATTTAATGAAAAATGGAAAAAAGTAACTATTATTATAAAATGAATCTAAGAAAAAATGAAGTATATAATTTATTAAATGATGAAGAGATGCTGAATATTATATTTAACTATAGAGAATTTATTAATGTAAATAATGTACAGTTAATAATGGATTTTCAAAAGTTTAATAGTAAATATTCAAAAATTAGTACAAGGGTAAAAGCAAAGAATTCTATAGAAGATAAAATAACAAGATATACAAAAAATTCAGAACACGGATATGGAAGAATTCAAATTAACAAGTGCCTTAATGATTTATTTGGAATAAGAATTGTTATGGAATATGAAGTTAAATTTGAACAAATACTAAAACATATAGAAGAAAACTATGATAACTTGAAATGCAGAGATGCTTCAAATCGTGGATATAAAGCAATAAATATCTATTTTAAACAAGATAATTTTAGTTTTCCATGGGAATTGCAGATATGGAATAAACAAGATGAAATTAATAATATAATTTCCCACGAAAAATATAAACAAGATTATGTTAAATGGGAAAAGGAAAATAAAGGAGGGAATATTTAATGGTAACACATTTTATATTTATGAGTAGTTCTTATCACTTAGGTACTAGAATTGCGCTTGATTATATTGTTAGAGATTTAAATACACAAGAAAATTTAAAACGAATTTTAGACAAAATTGTTAATGAATGTGGAAAAGATGTATCTATATCAACTCATATGCTACAAACAAATGACGAAACATGGAAATCAGTACAAGAGACAGATTACTTTTTTAAAGATATTAAACTTGTAAAAACAGTAGAAGAATTTATAAAGTTAATACAAAGAGATAGAAAATTAGAAGGAATAGATATTGCAAAATATATTTTGTCTAAAATTAAATGTACACAATTAAAGCTACAAAAATTAGTATATATTTGTTTTGCAGAGTATTTGTGTAATACAGGTAAAGAACTATTTATGGATAGAATAGTTGCGTATAAATACGGTCCAGTAATAGAGGATGTTTATAAAAGATATAGAAAATATGGATATGAGTTAATTGAAGAAGAAGCTAAAGACATTGAAAGTGCTAGTAAATATGAAATGCCATCAAAGAGTAGAATTTTATTTGCAGAAGATGGAACTGAAAAAATAATAAGTATAGAAAAAACTTTAAATAAATATGGTAATTTATCAGCTTCAGAGTTAGTCGAGTTAACACACAGAGAAAATACTCCTTGGACTAGAACGTACAAAGCAACTTTGGTTTCTAACCTAGTTATAGAAAATGACATAATTAAAGAATATCATAAGTTTGAAGAAATATAAATTTGCATAAAAAAACCTCTTTTTGGAAATAATGTTTTTAAGAACATGTAATTCCAAAGGAGGTTTTTTATTTGATAAAAAAGGTTGAAATATGTGGCGTAAACACATCAAAATTACCTGTACTATCAAATGAAGAAAAAAATGAACTATTTAAAAGGATAAAGATGGGCGATGAAAGTGCAAGAGAAGAATTTATAAATCGGAAATTTGAGATTAGTTTTAAGTGTAATACAAAGGTTTGGTGGACGTGGAGAAAGTTCAGATGATTTATTTCAGGTAGGATGTATTGGATTAATTAAAGCGATAGATAACTTCGATACTACACTAAATGTACAATTCTCAACATATGCTGTACCTATGATTATTCGGAGAAGTTAGAAGATATTTACGAGATAATAATCCAATACGTGTTAGTCGTTCTATTAGAGATTTAGCATATAAAGCTATGCAAATGAAAGAAAAGCTTACAAAAGAAAATGGAAAAGAACCAACAATAGATGATATTGCTAAAAATCTTGGAATAGAAAGGGAAGAGGTAGCACTTAGTTTTGATGCAATACAAGATCCTATATCTTTACAAGAGCCAGTATATAAAGATGGAACAGAAAGTATATTTGTTATGGATCAAGTTAGTGATAGCAAAAATACAGATGAAAAATGGGCCGAAAAATTGACAATAGCAGAAGCAATGAAGAAACTTAATAAAAGAGAAAAATATATTATAACAAAAAGATTTTTTGATGGAAGAACACAAATGGAAGTAGCAGATGAGATTGGAATTTCTCAGGCACAAGTTTCTAGACTTGAGAAAACAGCCATACAAAGGATAAAGAAAATATACAAATAAACATTAATTGTTTTTTAAATAATATGAGTTTTTTCAGCAGGAGCGGTACAAAGCTTCCTTTTGTTATATCTAAATTGTTTTAGTTGGAGTGCAATTGTGCCGATTTCTGCTCTATATGCAATATCTTTTATTTGTATGTTTTCTATACGTTTAAATGAATATAAGTTTTCAAAATCAGCATAATATGTCTTATGATTTACAATGATTTTTATATATTTTTTATTATCTTTTGGGGATTTTTTTCTAATAGAAAAGGAATATAGAAAGCTATTATCAGCAGAGTATATGTAGAATAGTTTTTTATTTTTACTTACAATATCGCCAGTTTCAAACAAGTTATCTAAAATTAAGTCAATGTTTTTGCTATTGCACAAAATTAGTCTTTTTTGAATATTCCTCAGGTCAAATATAGATAAAGATCTGTATTTTGAGACAAGATTACAAACAGGAATTTTGTAAGGTTTTAAAAATGAAATCCAACTACTTTTATTTTGATTATATCTTGTTTTAGGAATACAATATTCTTCATAGTTATTAAAACCTTTATTTTGTCTTGAAGAAGAAGAAGAGGGATAGCCCCAAATGTTATGTGAGTCTTTTGAAATTACAAGATAAGGTCTAATTCTATGGGATTCTTCTATTTTTTTTAGTTCTTTTTTAGAAAGTGGCATTTTTGCCCAAACTAAGTCTCCAATTTTTATAGAGTTTAAAAGTTTTTTTTGACTTGTATCTGCTTTTAATTTAAAAATTAAATTTTTTAAGAAATTAAACATGAACATGAATATCAACTCCAATTTGAAATAATATAATAACATTATAAAACTTATGTTTGCAAATGTCAATAGAAATTAAAAAAATTTTACTATTTTGTTTGTAATTTAAGTTGATAAAAGCATATAAATATGATAAAATTTTATAAATATCTATAAGGGGTTGAGATTATGAAAATTGGTATTGATTTAGATGGAGTAATATTTGATACAGAAAAGGAGTTTAGAGTATATTCTGAGTTATTTGATGTAATTGATTTAAAACAAAATAGCAAAGTAGATAATAGAGAAATGACAGCTCAAAAACGTTTTGCTTGGTCAGAAGAAGAAATTGATAGGTTTTTTAGTAAATATCATAAACAGATTATTGAAGAAGCAAGCTTTATGCCTGGTGTAAAAAGAATTTTGAAAATGTTAAAAAAAGAAGGGCATGAGCTTATTATAATTACTGCAAGAGGAGGAATTAATAAACAAATGATATCTCTAACACAGGAAAGATTAAAAAATGAAGAAATGAATATTTTTGATAAATATTATTGGGCAACTGAAAATAAAGCAGACGTATGTAAAGCAGAAAAAATTGATATTATGATAGATGATTTAAAGAAGAATTGTGAAAATATAGCGAAAGAAAAAATAAAAGTGATATATTTAAAAGATGCACCTTCATATGAAATGGAAGAAACTGAATATGTGAAAATACTGTATAATTGGGGAGAAATATATAGATATATTACTACGGAATTATAAGTTAGAAAATACAGGCGATTTATGTTGATAATGAAAGATTTTCTAAAAATAAAAAAACTTACAAAACTCTTTAAAGTTCGTAAGTTGTGATAATTTGGAGCTTTCAGCCAGAATCGAACTGGCGACCCCTTCCTTACCATGGAAGTGCTCTACCTACTGAGCTATGAAAGCATGTAATTAAAAGATTATATTTCTTCATTATTTACAATATTTTTCATGGCTTTTTTTCTAATTCTTTGGATAGCATTATCTACAGATTTTACAGGAAAATCTAAATCTTCTGCAATTTTTACATAGCTATCACCCTTTAAAAATTTTCTTAATACTTGTTTTTCAAAATCACTTAAAGATTTATCAATTGCATTTTCAACATTAGAATAGTATTCCTTCTTAGTCAAAGTATCAAGAGGGTCTTCAGCCATTTTATTATTTAAAACATCTAGTAATGTTTGCTCACTATCATCGTCATCTTCATATGAGGAGGTATTTAGAGATAAATAAGAATTAAGAGGTAAATGTTTTTGCCTGTTAGAAGTTTTGATTGCAGTTATTAGTTGTCTTTCAATACACATATTTGCAAATGTCCTAAAAGAGTTATGCTTGTCTCCTCTAAAACTGAGAATAGCTTTATAAAGACCAATCATACCTTCCTGAAAAATATCATCTTTTTCTGCACCAATAATAAAATACTTGCTTGATTTCATATAAACAAGATCTGTATATTTATTTAAAAGAAAGTTAAGTGCTTCTTTATTATTTTCTTTTATGATTGCAACAATTTCTTCATCTGTTTTTGAATTAAATTCATTTTTGAATTTAAAAAACTTTGTAGCCTTTTCCATTTATTTCCTCCTGCTTACTTCCTTATACTCTATTATATAGTTAAACACCTTTAGTGTCAATACTTTTACATAAAATATAATGGAATTTAGGTAAAAAAATTAAATTGATAAGTAAATATATACTTATTGATTTGATACAAGCTAGAAAATATCAAATTTTTGTTTGACAATTATTTGTTTTTATGATAAGATAGGTTCATCATAAAAAAGGAGTGATAATTGTGGGAAGAAAAAAGAGCACAGTGGAATTAAATAAAAGAGAAAAATCAATATTAAAATTTATTGAAAAGCAAATGGGAGAAGTTGGATATGCACCATCAGTAAGAGAAATAGGAAAGGCTGTAGGACTTAGATCAACAGCAACTGTACATGGTTATTTAGCAAAATTAGAGGAAAAAGGATATATAAAAAAAGAGAACCAAAAAGGAAGAACTTTAAGACTATTAAAAGGTGGAACAAAAGAAAATATACCAGTAAATCAAAAAGAATTTTATGCTTCAAAAGAACTAGTTGAAATACCAGTAATTGGAAAGATAACTGCTGGTGAGCCAATACTTGCAGTAGAAAATATAACAGATACTTTCCCAATTCCAATAGATTTTGTACGGAAATTCAGAAAGTTTTATGTTAACAGTAAGAGGAGAAAGTATGATAGAAGCTGGAATTTTAAACGGAGACTATATATTAGTTAAAAGACAAAATACAGCAGAAAATGGCGAAATAGTTGTAGCACTAATCGAAGAAGAAGCAACAGTAAAAACATTTTATAAGGAAAAAGACCATATAAGATTACAACCAGAAAATCATACAATGGACCCAATAATCGTCCCAGATTGTCAAATTCTAGGAAAAGTCGCTGGTGTTTTCAGGAAAATGTAAAAAGCAAGAGGAGTTATAAATGAATAAAATACTAAATAGAGTAAACAGCACAGAAGATTTAAAAAAATTAACTCAAAAAGAAAAAGTAGAATTAGCAGAGGATATAAGAGAATTAATAATAGATATAGTTTCAAAAAATGGAGGACATTTAGCTTCAAATTTAGGAGTTGTAGAGCTTACAATTGCTATACATAGTGTATTTAATGCGCCAACAGACAAGATTATTTGGGATGTAGGGCATCAAAGTTATGTACATAAGATATTAACAGGAAGAAAAGATAAAATGCATACTCTAAGGAAATTTGGAGGAATGGCAGGGTTCCCAAAATGCGCAGAGTCTCCTTTTGATAATTTTGATACAGGGCATAGTAGTACATCAATTTCAGCAGGGCTTGGAATGGCTATTGCAAGAGATTTAAAGGGAGAAAAACACAATGTTATTGCAATAATTGGAGATGGAGCATTAACGGGTGGAATGGCTCTAGAAGCATTAAATCACGCAGGAGCTAGCAAAACAAATTTAATAGTTATATTGAATGATAATGAAATGAGTATTGCAAAAAATGTCGGAGGAATTTCACTATTTTTAAGTAAAGCTAGAACAAGAAAAGTTTATACTAAATCTAGTGGATATATAAAAAAGGCAATTCAAAAACTTCCTAAAGGGAGTAATCGAATAATAAATTTGGTAAGAAGAGTAAAATATAGTATTAAGCAATTATTTATTCCCAATATGTTATTCGAAGATTTAGGGTTCAAATATTTTGGACCAATTGACGGACACGATATAGATAAACTTGAAGGAATTTTAAAATTAAGCAAGGGAATGGATGGTCCTATTCTTATTCATGTTGTGACAAAGAAGGGAAAAGGATATAAACCAGCAGAAGAAAATCCAGATAGATTTCATAGTGCTTCTGATTTTAATATAGAAACAGGCGAGAGTAATAAAAAGAAAGCAAAAGATTACTCAAAAGCATTTGGAGAAAAACTTGTAGAACTTGCTTGGAAAGATAAGAAAATAGTTGCAGTAACTGCTTCAATGAAAGACGGAACAGGGCTTACAGCTTTTGGAGAACGTTTTCCAGAGAGGCTTTTTGATGTTGGAATTGCCGAACAACACGCACTTGGTTTTTCAGCAGGTCTTGCTAAAGCAGGAATGATACCTGTTGTTCCAATATATTCTTCTTTTTATCAAAGAGGGTTTGATCAAGTAATCCATGATATAGCACTTCAAAATTTGCCAGTTATTATGTGTGTAGATAGGGCACGGAATTGTTGGAAACGATGGAGAAACTCATCAAGGCATTTTTGATTTATCTTTCTTTTCAATGATACCAAATATTACAGTAATGGCACCAAAAGATTTTAAGGAGCTTGAAAATATGCTAGAATATGCAGTTCGGATTAAATAAGCCAGTAGCAATAAGATATCCAAGAGGGGGAGAAGGTAAGATTAAATTTGATATACATGAAAACTTGGAAGAAGGAAAAGCAGAGATAATAAAAGAAGGCCAAGATTTAACAATAGTTGCAATTGGAAAAATGGTAGAAAGAGCAGTTCAAGTTTCAAACATTTTAGAAAAACAAGATAAAAGCATAGAAGTAATAAATGCAAGATTTTTAAAACCATTAGATAAAAAAACAATATTAAATTCTGCAAATAAAACAAAAAAAGTTGTAACTATTGAAGATAATATCATAAAAGGAGGCCTTGGAAGCGCAGTAGAAGAACTAATACTTGGTGAAAATATGAAAAATATATCAGTAAAAAAATTTGGCTATCCAGATGAATTCGTAAAACACGGAAGTGTAGGAGAAATAGAAGAAAAATACAAACTAGACGCAGAAAATCTCGCAGTTGAAATTTCAAAACATGACTTTGTCGACTTTGTCAAGTAAAGTGTGTAATTTTTTATTATTGGACTAATTTCTCAAGTTCTTTCTTTATTTGAAGCAAATTTTCTTGAATAAGATTTTTTTCTTCTTCTGTTTCAGCTGATTTAGATTTTGTTGCTTCTTGGTTTTCTTTTTTTATATTTTCAAGTTTTTCTAAATCAGTATCTGAATTTATTGTAGTATTAAAGTGAGAAATATCACTATCTTTAAATTTTATTAAATTTACTTTATAATGAGTAATTAATATAATAATTATTAATAATATAGTAAGTAATATAAATGCTATGAAAATTTTCAAATTCTTTGATATTTTTATCATTTTTCTTCCTTTATTTACCATCACTGATACTATGTCAGTAAAAGGTAAAATATTAATCCAAAAATAAACTATTATATAAAAATTATAGCATAAAAAGATTGGCATTTCAATATTGGTTATAACTGATTTTGTTCTAATGAAATAGAAGAAAAATACAAAATTAAGGAATACAATAGGTTTACTTAGATAATTAAAAAAGTCTTAGGAGGTTATAATTTTAATTCTCCTAAGACTTGGGGTTTATTCCATTTTTTTGCTTATATTTGCATATTTTTTTAGTTTTTCATAGGCTAGATAGTTTATTGTACCAGCAGGGAAGTTTCCTGTTTTGTCTCTTTTTCCAGCAGGAACTCCTGTTAGAACTTCAATTCCTTCTTCAATTGTAGAAACAGCATAAATATGAAACATATTATTTTTTGTGGCTTCTACAACTTCATTACTAAGATTTAAGTTTTTAACATTTTGAATTGGTATCATAACTCCATGTGAACCATCAAGGCCTCTTGTTTTGCAAACTTGGAAAAAGCCTTCGATTTTTTCATTTACACCACCAATTGGTTGAACTTCTCCTTTTTGGTTTACTGAGCCAGTTACAGCAATGGCTTGATTTATTGGAACTTCTGAAAGGCTTGATAAAAGTGCATATAATTCTGTACTTGAGGCACTATCACCGTCTACACCATTATACAATTGCTCAAAACAAATACTAGCAGAAAGTGAAAGTGGAATATCTTGTGCAAAAAGTTCTCCAATATATCCATTTAAAATTAGTACGCCTTTAGAGTGAGTAGAGCCAGAAAGAGAAACTTCACGCTCTATATTTATAATACCAGATTTACCAACAAATGTGCTTACTGTTATTTTAGCTGGTTTGCCAAAGGAAAATTCGCCAGTGCTCATAATTGTTAAACCATTTATTTGACCAATTTCATAACCGGAAGTACTAATAAGTAAGGTATTATCTTGTATCATTTCTGAATATTTTTCGTCATATTTTTTTACTCTTTGCATTTTTTCATCTATAGCTTTATTTATAAAATCCTCAGTTACAATTTTTGAACGAGAAAGTTGAGCCCAAGTTCCAGCTTCTGTAATGATTTGTGATAATTCATTAAATTTTGTTGAAAGCTTAGTTTTATCATTAGCTAGGCGAGAGGCATACTCTACTATTCTTGCCATTGCATTTTTGTCTAAATGAGGTAAGTTTTCTTGCTCACAGAAACCATGAACAAATCTAGAAAGTTTAACAATATTTTCATCTGTTCTAGGGGCATCATCTGCAAATTCAACTTTTATTTTAAATAGTTTTCTAAAATCTGGATCCATATTAAGTAAACTATGATAAATTTCTGCATTTCCAATTAAGATTACTTTTAAATCTAAAGGAATAGGTTCTGGTTTTAATGAAATCATAACCATTGCATTTCTTTGTTCTAAAGAATTATCTATACTAATTTCTTTAACACGTAAAATTCTTTTTAAGTTTTCATAGCAAGCAGGATTTGTTAGTAAATCTTCAACCTGAAATATTATATAACCACCATTTGCTTTATGAATAAGCCCTGGTTTAAGCATTGTAAAATCTGTTCTTAAAGAACCCATATAATTTTCATATTCTAATTTACCAAAAATATTTTGAAAAGTATAACTAGAATCCATTATTACAGGAGCACCTTCTAATTTACTGTTATCAATAAATAAATTTACTCTATAATTTAACCAAGGTTTTGGTTGTTCACGATTTGGCATAATCATTTGTCCGAGGTGTTTGAGTTGTGTTATTTTGTATAGGCTTGTCTAAAAATAAAGGCACTTTTTTTATTATATCTTTTTTTATATTATCTAAAAATTGATTTATTTTTTTGTTCCTCTTATATTTTGATTTAATATAATTTATATGAACATTTACAGTTAAAAGAGATATATTTGATTGCCATTCTTGGATTTTCTTTTCAGATTCTTTTTCAAGTCCGCTTTATTTCACTTATTACGCTCATAATCTGTTCTTGAACAATTGTAGATTTTTCTTCAAATTGCTGTTTAACGCTTGCATCTAGCTTATTAAATTCTTCTTCCTCAAGAGTTCTTCCTTCATAAATTGGCATCATATATATACCATTTTGAGCTGTTTTTACTTCAAAGCCATGTTTCATAGATTCTTGATTTAGTTTTTCTAGAAGAATACTTCTTTTTTGTTCATATTCTTGCCTTATAAGAGCTTTTTCTTTCTCGAAATCTTCATTATTAAAAGTTTTATTTATGTCTGCTTTTACATCTTTTATAAAACTTTCCATTGCATCTTGAAATTCAGCTCCTTGCCCTGCTGGAAGAGATAGAGCTATAGGTTCATTTGGATTATCGAAGTTGTAGATATAACACCAATCGCAGGGTGGCTTTTTCCTTTTTGAAATTTTGTTTAGATAATTTTTGGTGTACATGGTTTTTCCAACACCAGTAGGACCTTCTACATAAAGATTGTAACCATTAACATCAACATTTAACCCAAATTCAAGGGCAACAATACCTCTTTCTTGACCAATTCCTTTATCTGTTGGTTCAAGTTCCTCAGTTGTTTCAAAATGAAATTTTGATGTAGGACAGTATGTCTTTAAATCTTTAAAACTTAATTCATTTTTCTTTTGCATGACTTTTGTTCCTTTCTAAAAACAATAATTTGTTTTATTCATATGTATTAATTAAAAAATTTTGTCATAATAATTGCTGGATAAATTCCATCATAATATTTATTTCTTTTGCCAAGGGGAGTGAAGCCGAAATTTTTTGTATAGGGAAATTGCAGAAGTATTTTTTTCATTTACTTCTAAAGTTATAGATTTGCAAGTTTTTTTTGCTTCTTCTATTAAACTTTCAAGTAATTTTGAGCCAATCCCTTTATTTCTTAAATCTTTTTTTGTAACAATATTTGCAAGATGTGCTTCATCTAAAATAATATTGATACCCGCAAAACCGTACGATTTTACCATTATACTTAGCAACTACAAAATAAGAATTAGAAGATAATATTTCCTCTTTTAACATATTCATATTCCAGAAGTCATCAAAATCTTCTAGGTTTATTAGATTTAAGTTTTTTTCGCAAAATTTTTCTACTAAAATTTCCATTATTTTTTTGCTTCCTCAGCACTGGAATTTTTAAGATAAAGTGCAGATAAATTAAAAGAGTCTGAAAAAATTCCAACTTGATATTTATGAAAAGCAGTCATTCCAACGTATTTAGAAGTTGCAAAAGTATCTTCTAAAAAAGAAATTTCACTTTTCATGTATGATTTTATCACATCTTTATAAAGTATGCCACAGTTTCCAACAAAAAATATCTTTTTTTTCATAATTTCTATTTTTTTCATTAACTCATGAATGTTTTCAAACGAGAAATCCAATACTTTTGTGTATTTTTCATCATTACATTCAAAAATGCTAGCATAGACATTATCATGTTTTGCGTCAATTAAAGAGCAAATATATGAATCTTCTTCATATACAGTATGTGCTAAGGCTTCTAAAGAAGAAATTCCTATACATGGTTTATTATAAACATCACAAAAAGCTTTTATAGTTGAAAGACCGAATTCTAATTCCAGTAAAAGAACCTGGACCATTATCACAAGCAAAAAGGTCTATATTATCTAAATTAGTATCTGCTTCTTTTAAAAGTTTGTCTATCAAAGGCATTAAAACCTCTGAATGCTTCTTTGGAGTTTCTTCTTTTAGTTCTAATATGAGATTATCATCTTCTAAAAGCGATACTGTCAAAATATCGCATGAAGTTTCAATTGATAGAATTTTCATAATTTAAGTTTAGTCATCCTTTCTAGAAATACTTATTTTTCTAATGTTATCATTAGATAAATCTTTTTCAAAGTTTACAAAAATGGCATTTTTTGGAAGAGTTTCTTTTATAATATTTCCCCATTCAATAATACAAATCCCTTTTTCAAAGTATTCATCTCCGCCAATTTCAAAAAAATCTTCTTCTGATTCTAATCTATAAACATCAAAATGAAAAATGGAAATTTTATTATTTTGATATTCGTTAACAATAGTAAAAGTAGGGCTAGAGATTTCATCTTCAAGTCCAAAAAATTCAAGTATTCCTTGAGTAAATTTAGTTTTTCCGTGCACCAAGTTCGCCTAAGAGAACTACTATATCATTAGAAGAAAGTTTTTTTGCAAACTCTTTTCCAAGAAAAACAGTTTCACTTTCAGAATGAGAAATAAAATTTTCCATAAACATCTTTCCTTAAATAAAAAATTAACAAACATAATTATACCATATTAGACAAGAAAATACAAATGATTTTAAACATAAACTTGCTATAAAAGCAAAAATATATAAAATTTCTTTAAAACAAAAAAAGGAAATTGGACAGAAAAAGCTCTGTCCAATTTCCTAAGTTAGATATCCTAATTTAGGATACTTTTTTGGTTACTTAAGGTAACAGGTTAATAAAGTAATTCTCCTGATAATTTGCTTCTTAAGCTAAACAGGCTTACACAGATGTCGTAAAGGTTAAGTTTTCCATCAACTGCTTTCATTTGCAAATCGTCTGGAATGCCAATATTAGAGTAGAGATAACCTTTAATGCTAAGTCTTATGTCTTTGTTTAGGAAATCCTCAAGTGCGAATTCATAGGGCTCTCCAAATCCAAAGTATTCAGTGTGGCTACTTATTCCCTTGAGTGCAAACTCTTCATTAGTAAATAAATTGAAGAGCCTTCCGTTTTCTTTATCTACTCCAAGAGCATAAGCAGTTGAAGAATCTTTGGCAAAGACAATTTCATCTAAGCTGAAGTATACATCTTTGTAGCTTTTGGGAATACTATTGATTTCAGCAAGAAGCTTTTCCGCATTTTCGTATTTTTCTGCAATTTGTGTTTTTTCTTCCTCTAAAGTTCTTACCTTTTCATACAATGAAGCATTTTCATCCTTTGCAGTTTTGAGTGCCTCACTAAGAGCTTCTAACTTGCTTCTCATAGAGGAATTTTCTGACCTCAAATTGTTTAGTTCGTTTTGAGTGCTTGTTGAGTCATGCATTCCTGAGGTGTCGGTGCTTGAGGTATCTGTTTTTACTTCTGAGGTAAGAGGTACTTCAGTAGGCTCTTTGGTTTCTTTGTCATTTGTTTGAAGAGAAGCCATTAAGCCAAAAGCGAAGAGTGTCATGAAACCTAACGTAAGCCAGATGCCGAGGTAAAGCGCAAATTCACCAGAAGTGTCTGTAGGAGAGTGGTCATGATTTACACCATTTTCCCGAACTTGCAGATTTGTGCTTTTCTTATTCTGTTCCATGTGTGTAACCTCCAAAATTTATTTTGGGAACATTTCCCATATTTTTATTATATCTTATTTTAAATGTTATGTCAATTTAGATAATTGATAAAAAAGTTGCGTTATTTCACATATTATATTAAAATAAATATAAACTAATGGTAAGGGTGATAAATAATGAATAAAAAACAAATTTATGCTATTATAGGAGGATTAATAGGCTTCATAGTTTTGATAATAGTAATAATTAATATAATTCCAAAAAAAGAGCAAAAAACAGAGGAAAAGACTGGAAATTTGGAAGAAACTAAGGAACTACAAGAACAAGAGGAACTTAATATATTTGAAGAATTTTATGATGTTTCAAGAGAGAAAGTTAGCAAAATGACTTTAGATGAAAAAATTGGGCAAATTTTTTTAGTGAGATACCCAGAAAAAAAACAAGTAGAGACTTTAAAAGAGTATAATTTCGGAGGATATTTATTATTTGAAAAAGATTTTAAAAATAAGAAAGAGGAAGAAATAAAGGAGGAGATAAATAATTTACAAAAAGAATCAAAAGTACCACTTTTGATTGCTGTAGATGAAGAGGGAGGAAAAGTAGTAAGAGTTAGTTCTAATAAAAATTTAAGAGATGAAAAGTTTAAATCTCCTAGAGAATTATATGAAGAAGGCGGATTTGAAAGAATAAAAGAAGATACAAAGGAAAAATCAAGATTTTTAGAAAATTTAGGAATAAATCTTAATTTGGCTCCTGTTGTAGATGTGTCTACAAATGAAAGTGATTATATGTATAATAGAACATTAGGAGAGGGAACTGCTCTTACCTCTACATTTGCAAAAAGTGTAATAGAAGCAAGTAAAGAAGGAAAAGTTTCTTATACACTAAAACACTTTCCAGGTTATGGAAATAATTTAGATACACACAAGACGAGTTCAACAGATACAAAAACATATGAAGAAATTTGTGAAAAGGATTTACCAACATTTAAAGAGGGAATAGAAGCAGGAGCAGAAGCTATACTTGTGAGCCATAATATAGTCTCAAGTATAGATGGAGAAAATCCAGCTTCACTTTCAAAGAAAATTCATGAAGTTTTAAGAGAAGAACTTAAATTTAGTGGGGTAATTATAACAGATGATTTATATATGGGAGCTGTTGCAAAGGATAATGAGGCTGTGATAAAAGCTGTAAATGCAGGAAATGATTTAATAATAGTTACAGATTACGAAAAAAGTATAGAAGAAATAAAAGAAGCTGTAAATGCAGGAAAAATAGATGAAAATAGAATAGAGAGAATGGCAGAAAGGATTATTGCTTGGAAATACTATAAAGGAATGATAAAATAAAAATTTAATAAAATAAGTTTAAAAAATGATTGAAGATTTTATGAAAGTATGATATAGTAAATATGAAAAATCAAAAGAAATTAATTTAAAGAAAAGAGTGGTAAATATATGGCAAAACGTGGCAGAAGATATGATGATGAACCTAAACTAAATTTAAAGAAAGTATTTGCAGTGATTTTAATAATTTTGTTAATCATTGCATGTGTTTTTGGCATTAAGAATTTATTAAGTAAAGATTCAAAAAGTTTAGCAGGGAAGATAGAGAAGGTTTGCTACTATACCATGTATGATAATGGAAAATGGGGGGTAATAAATTCCTATGGAGAAGTTATTATAAAACCTGAATATGATGAAATGATTATAGTTCCAGATGAAACACAGGATATTTTTGTTTGCACATATGATGTAGACTATGGAAATAATAATTATAAAACAAAAGTTATTAATGGAAAAGGAAAAGAAATAATAAAAGATTATGATAAAATTGAAGCAATAGCAAATTATGATAAAGAGAATAATATTTGGTATGAGAAAAATGTTTTCAAAATTGAAAAGAATGGAAAATTTGGTTTAATAAATTACTCTGGGAAAAAGTTACTAGAACCAGAGTATGATAGTATTAAACCGATTTTTGGAATAGAAAATAGTTTGATGATTGAAAAGAATGGAAAATTTGGACTTTGTGATGATACAGGAAATATAATAATTAACCCAGATTATAAAAAGATTGAAAAAATCGGAGAAGACTATAAAAATGGATATATTGTTGCTAATGAAAATAACAAACATGGTATTATGGGATTTGATAAAAATAAAATTCTAGAAGTTAAATATGATGATGTTAAAAGTATTTGTGGAGAAGAGCTTTATGCTGTTAAAGAAAATGGAAAATATATAATAGTTAACAAAAGTGGAGAAAAAAAGGTAAATAAAGAATTTGAAGATGTTTTAGAAATTGGAAAAGACAATATTATTGCATGTACATCTAAAGATAAGTATGGTGTAATAGATATGAACGGGGAAACTAAAATCAGCTTTGATTATGAGAGCTTAGAAGGAACAAATGGAAATTATTATATAGCTAAAAAAGAAGGAAAATATGGAGTGGTAAATTTAGATGGGAATGTTTCTTTAGGTTTTGAAAGTACAAGCATAAAATATATAAGTTCTGGTGATTTTATCATCGCAAATTATACAGAAAATGGAAAAGAAATTTCAAAAGTGTATGATACAAATTTTGAAGAAAAAATAAAAGGAGAGATAGCTGAAATTAATACAGAGAAAGGATATATAAGACTAAGTATTAATGATGAATATAAGTATTATAATTTTAAGTTTGAAGAAAAATCAGCATCTGGAGTTTTAACTTCAAATACTTTATTTGTAAGCAAAAAAGATGGTAAATATGGATTTATAGATGCAAGTGGAAAGGTTATTATAGATTATCAATATGATGATGCAACAGAGCAAAATAGCAGTGGTTATGCAGGTATAAAAAAGGATGGAGTATGGGGGGCAATTGACTTAAATGGAAATATTGTGGTAGAACCTAAATATAATTTAGATAATAATTCAAAAATAGATTTTATTGGCACATGGCACTTGTGTGAAGATATAAATGCAAATTATTATTTAGATGCCTAAAAGCAAAGAGAGGAATAGATTATGGAACTAAAGATGAAATATAATTATAGCTATTTTATTTATCCTTATGTAATAAAAGAAGGCAAATATAAAAATTATATTGGAAGACTAATGAAAAGTGAGAAGTATGAGACAAAATTTTTCGAGAAAGAGAAAAATCTTAGTATTTTTAAGTTTTTCTTGCCAACGATTAGGGATTATATGTTTGGAAGTTTTGGATTTGCAAAAAAAGAAACAAAAGAAATAAATTCGTTAGATAATAAGTTTAGAGAGACTATGTTTAAAAATTTACCATGTACGATGTTTGAATATAAGATTGGAGAAGATGCACAAGCTAAAACTGGTGAAGAAGATGGGATTTTTTTTAAGATAGATAAAATCGAAGTTATATGCTTCAAAACAGGAATATGCTTCTTAGTTATGAAAACGAATATAGAAGATACTGATAAATTTTCAGACCTTTTGAATTTTAATGTGAAGTTTAGAGCTATTAATTCAGAAATTCAAGAGTATAGGAATATAAAAATTCAGACAAGCACTTTTGGAGATATAAAAAGTTTAACAGATTTGATAAAAGAAATAACTGGAACCTCAGATTTTTCAAAGAAATTTGATATAGATATAAATAGATTTTTGACATATTCATATGTGTGTTTAGACCAAGAATATTGGAATGAAAATAGACAATTTGGAGAAATAGAAAAAGAATTTTATAAGTATGCAAATGTGCTTAATTCTGAATTTAATTCAGAATATGTGAATGATAGATTAGAAGTTGCAAATTTAGGAAAATATACAAAACTTCGGAATAACGAAAGCTCGGGATGAATTTGCTTACATCTAGTATAAATACAGTTAATTATACAAATTTACCATTTGAATTTGAGAATGAGTATTTGTATGCATACATATTTGCGTTATATGAAAAATTTTACTTTTCAAAACTTTTGTATGACTTCAAAAGCAGGATAAAAGAACAAAAGGGAACAAGGAAGTTTATAGATTTTACTAATGATATCTGGGTTCATGAACTTACAAGTCAAGATAATGGAACTCTAATATTTGAAAAAACAAAAGAAGCACTAGAGTTAACTAAAATATATGAAACTGTAAAAGAACAGTATGATGTTGTAACCAAAGGATTTAAAATGAAAAATAGTGATTTATTAAATAAGGTGGTATTAATGCTACTTGCAGTTTCTATATTAACAAATATTGTTAACTTTATTAATCTTTATAAGTTGAAGTAAGGAATTGATGCAAAATGAATATATCGTGTGGAACAGATATAATTGAGATTGAAAGAATTAAAAAACTAATAGATGAAACAGCAAGAGATGGACTTGATAGAATTTATACGAAATCAGAAGTAGATTATTGTGAAAGCAAGAAAAATGTAAAGTACCAACATTATGCAGTTAGATTCGCAGCTAAGGAGGCAATTTTTAAGGCGATTTCGGATAAATTAGATAATAAGTTTGATATATCTTGGAATGATGTAGAGGTTTTGAATGATAAAAATGGTAGACCAAAAGTAAATTTTATTTCTGATAAAATAAAAGGGATAAAAAATATAGAGATAAGTTTATCGCATTGCAAAGAGTATGCAGTGGCAAATGTTGTTGCACTTTGGGAGGAAAACTAAAATGGAATTATTTGATACACACACACATTATAATGATGAAAAGTTTGATGAAGATAGAGATGATGTAATAAAAAGGATATATAAAGAAGGTGTAACGAAATTTGCTGTTATAGGAGATAATGTAGAAAATTCAAAAAAAGCAATACAATTAGCTAAAGAGTATGAATTTATTTATTCAGCAGTACGGTATTCATCCAAATGAGATAGGAGAGAGTGAAAAGGAGATAATTTCTCAAATAGAAGAAATAGAAAAGATAGCGGTATATAGTAAAAATGTTGCTATAGGAGAAATTGGGTTAGATTATCACTGGGAGCAAAATAAAAAAGAACTTCAAAGATTTGCATTTTTAGAGCAAATTAATTTAGCAAATAAACTTAAGCTTCCAATTGTTATTCATTCAAGAGATGCAATAATGGACACAATAGAAATATTAAAGCATGAAATTAAGCCGATTAAACATGGGATTTTGCATTGTTGCCAGTTGAATAAAGATTTAGTAAAAGCGGGGATTGAAGAAGGTTTTTATATTTCATTTGCAGGACCAATTACATATAAAAGTTCGAAAAATGCAGAAGAAATAATAAAAATGGTACCAGAAGATAGAATATTAATAGAGACAGATTCTCCATATTTGAGCCCAGAGCCTAATAGAGGAAAAAGAAATGATTCTCGGAAATGTAAAATATATAGCACAAAAGATAGCTGATGTAAGAAATAAAAATATAGAAGATGTTGCTAAAATAACATATGAAAACGCTAAGAGAGTTTATGAAATATAAATAATAAAGTGCCTACATATGGCACATTTTTTTTATTTTAAATTTTGGAGTGCTTCGACTCTTTCATCTAAGCTTGGGTGAGTTGACCAGACACTAGATTTTTGTATCTTTTTATCTCTAAAAGGAGAAGAGATATACATATGGGCAGTAGACTTATTTGCACTCCTTAATTCATTTGGGTCTTCAGATATTTTTTGAAGTGCTGAGATGAGTCCATCTGGATTTCTTGTATATTTTGCAGATGTTGCATCAGCTAAAAATTCTCTTCTTCTAGAAAATGCTAGTTGTATTAATTTCCCAAAAATAGGAGCTAGAATTAAAAATATAAGCCCTATAAGCATTAAGATTCCATTTCCACTATTATTATCATTATCTCGAGAACGACCAGCTCTATAAAAAGAACGTGAGAAAATATCAGAAAGCATAACTACAAATCCAACCATTACAGTTAAAACAGCAGAAAGTCTGATATCATAATTTGCAATATGTGCTAACTCATGACCAATAACTCCTTCAAGTTCATAATAATCTAATTTTTCTAGCAATCCTGTTGTTACACAAATTACAGAATGCTCAGGGTCTCTACCTGTTGCAAATGCATTTGGTTGTTTATCATCTACAACATATAGTTTTGGTGTTACACCTATTCCAGAGCTTATAACAAGTGCGTCTAAAATATTAACTAACTTTTGATTTTCTTCGTGTGTTGCAGGTCTTGCATTAGACATTCTAAGTACAATTTTATCACTATTATAATAAGAAATCCAAGCTGTAATAATAGAAAATGTAAGTGCTATTATAATAGAAATAATTCCCATGTCAAATGCCATGCATATATAGTAAATAATTAATGTAATTACTAATATAAATATAGAAATAATTACACCAGACTTAAATTTATTAGAGCGAATATCTTCATACATAAAAAGTTCTTTCCTTTCTTTTTGGTTATTTGAAAAAAGCTAGCTTAAAATAGAATAAAAAATTAAGCTAGCTTTTACTATTTTTTTATTTACTAAAATCTACTTTAACATTTTGTCTTGTTTGTTCATCAGTAACAACAAATAATGTTTGAGATTTGAAAGCAAATAGTGAAGCAATTATACTGCTTGGGAATACTGAAATTGCTGTATTATACATTGTTACACTATCATTATAAAATTGTCTTGAATAAGAAATTTTATTTTCTGTATTTCTTAGTTCTTCCTGCAATTCTGAAAAGTTTTGATTTGCTTTTAAATCTGGATAGTTTTCTGAAACAGCCATAATAGTTTTTAAAGCTCCACTAAGCTCATTATCAAGTTCTACTTTTTCATTTACTGTTTTTGCACCAGACCATGAGGTTCTAAGCTCAGTAACTTTTGTTAGAACGTTTTCTTCATGTTCCATATATCCTTTAACACAATTTACTAAATTTGGTATTAAATCGAATCTTCTTTGAAGTTGTACATCTATTTGTCCCCATGCATTTTCTACTTTCATTTTTTTTCTAATTAGACCATTGTAAGCACATATTGCCCAAAGAATAATTAATCCTAAAATTGAGGCTATTGCAATCCACATAATAATTCCTCCTTAATAATATAATACATACCCTTTTTTACATCCTAAAATTATCATACCACAAAACTAAAAAAGTTACAACAATTTTATTTTAATTTTAATAGATAATGTAGCTATTATCTATAATTTAAAAAAATTTAATGAAATTATTGAAAAATTTGACAATATATTATAAAATTAGAAGCGAAATCTGTTATTATAAAAATAAAAATAGATTAGTATATCACAAAATGTAGAAAACTTTTTTATCAAGAATGACTAAATGTGACAAACATTGCATGAAAAAGCTTGTATACTTAATAAAAAAGTTAGAAGGTGGTAAGGATGTTTCAAAATATAACTGAGGAAGAAAAATTAGAAAGTGTAATTGAAGATACACGGTAAACTAGATAAAATAAATTTTAAAGAGATAATTAAAAAAGCATTTACAGTGCAAAATACACTTGTATATATTATATCATTTATGCTATCTATGGTAAGTACTGTTAATGGAATGGCTCCATTTGCAATTGCAATCTTTGCAGGAGCACTTTCGAATGGACTTCCAGCAGGAATTGTTTTTACTTTTACATTAATAGGTACGATGATTGGTATGGGAGGAAGTTCAGCACTTACATATATATTTACAGCTCTAGTTTTTGTTCGGAATGGTACTTATTTTTAAACCATGGTATGAAGAAGAATATAAAAGTGAGAGAAGAAAACTTGGGAAATATGTATTTGCAAGTGTAATAATTGTACAAGCTTTGCAAATATGGCTCAGAGGATTTTTGTTATATGATTTATTTTTAGCAATTACAACAGGAATTGTAGCATACATATTCTATAAAATATTTTCAAATTCATTAATTGTAATAAGTGAATATGGATTAACAAAAGTATTTACTGTAGAAGAGGTTGTAGGAGCAAGCCTTATGATTGCAATTGCTACTATTGCATTTGGGAACTTTCAAATTCTTGGGTTTGAGATAAAAACTGTACTTTGTATACTTATAGTATTAGTATTAGGTTGGAAAAAAGGAATTTTAATAGGTGCAACAAGTGGAATAACTATAGGAGCTGTGCTTGGTGTAATAGGGGGAGGAACCCAAATTATGATTGCATCTTTTGCACTTTCGCGGAATGGTTGCAGGTGTATTAAGTAGATTTGGAAAAATAGGTGTTATATTAGGATTTATTGCTGGAAATGTTATACTTTCGTATGTTTCAACTGGATATGCGGTTCAAGCAATATATATTAAAGAAATAGTACTTGCATCTCTGGGACTTTTGCTAGTTCCAAAAAAGATACAAATTAATATAGAAGATTTTTTCGGAAAAGATTTATGTTTGCCTGTTGGTACAGCACATATGCTTGAAACAGCAGAAACAGACACTATATATAAATTAAATACTGTTTCAGAAACAATAAGTGAAATGTCAAGGAATTACAAGGAAGCAAGTAGAGAAAAAGAAAGTGAGACAAAAAATGTTTTTATAGAAACATTAGAAGAAAAGCTTGAAAATTTGCAAGAAAATATATTATATGAAGATTTGGTAGAAAATGAAAATGGGCTTGCAACAGAAATTTTTGAGATTTTATTAGAAAAAAATGTTATAAATAAAGAAGATATTCTAAATCTTTTAGAAAAACGAAATGAGTATATAACGGGATTTGAAGATTTTGATACAAATATGAAAGTTGAAGAAGATATAAATAGCGTACTTAGAATTATAAATGATACTTATAAAATAGGCAAAATAAATAATCTTTGGAAACAAAGGATGAAGGAAAATAAAAAAGTTATATCAAGCCAATTAGATGGAGTTTCTAAGGCGATTTCTAGTGTTGCACAATCGATAAATAGTAAATCAAAAGAGAATTTTGAAAAAGAGAAAAAAGAAATAAATATCTTATGTATGCAAAAAGAAATCAAGCTAAGTGAGATAAACATTGAACAAAATAAAAATGGAAGATATTCTGTAAGTTTATGTGTAAATAGCACTTTAGAAGATAAAGAATGTGAGCAAACAGAGTTAGAAAATCTACTTTCAAAAGTCCTAAAAACTCGGAATTATGCTACAAAGAAGAACTGATGATTTACAAATTTATGTTTCAAAAGACAAATTTACTGTACAAATTGGTTTCGCACATGAGACAAAATCAGGAATGGAAATATCTGGCGATTCTAGCGTACAAACGAGGCTTGATGATGGAAAATATCTTATTGCGCTGAGTGATGGGATGGGAAGTGGACCAGAAGCAAAAAAATCTAGTATAGTTGCTGTAAATATGCTTAGTAGGATGCTAAGTAGTGGCTTTGATAAAGATACATCTTTAGAATTAATAAACAGTAGTATGTATATAAATTCAAAAGAAGATAGTTATGCAACACTTGATGTAGCAATACTTGATTTATATGCAGGAAATATGGAATTTATGAAAAATGGTGCTTGTCCAAGCTTTATAAAAAATAAACGCAATGTAAATGTGATAAAATCAGTCTCACTTCCAGCACGGAATACTAGATAAGGTAGATTTAGTAGTTTATGATAAAGATTTGAATGATGGAGATATTATTATAATGTGCTCTGATGGAATTCTAGAATCAAATATTGAATATGAAAATAAGGAAATATGGATAAAAAATTTACTCGAAGAAATTGATACAGATAATGTACAAAAAATTGCTAATATTTTGCTTGCTCAATCAATAGACAATGGAGTCGGAATTGCAAAAGATGATATGACGGTTATCGCAGTAAAGATAAAAAAAGCATAAAAGTTGCTATTTATTAAAAAAAATGGTATAATGAATATGAAGTACCACTAAATGTGATACTTTAGTAATAAAAAGCCTATGGAAAAAACAGGAGGTAAAAATGTTACGTATCGAAATGACAGAAGAGAACCTTCGGAAAATCGCCGAGGATGCGCTGAAGCGCGGGGAGTATGGTGTTGTCATTTGGCAAACCGAGACTCACTGGCGCAATCTCCGTGAAAGCTTTTCTGTTGACAGTGAGATTTTCTCTGTGATTGCCGAAAAAATCCAAAATGGAAAGGCCATGTGGTTCAACATCGAGTGTCATGATTATGAAGAGATGAGAAGCAAAACGCGCAATGATGATGACTACATGACAGTCGAATGGGTTGGCTTTTGTGAGCTTGCTGTCTCGGCAAAGAGACTCGTAGAGGATGAAGAATATCTTAACTGGATTAGAAGAGTCTGCCAGTACTATCCCTTGAAGGGCCCAGTCACGACCGTGCCTTCTATGCACCTTAGTAGTGCACACTTCAATTTGGCTATTACTAAAGGCTAAAGTAAGCCAAAAAAAGGCAAGTGCCCCCTCTGATAGAATAACAGAGGGGGTACTTTTTAAAATAATTTATAGGATTTCTAGTTTTTTCATTTCTGTTTTTAGCAATTCTTTTGTTTTATCAGTTGCTTCAGTCAAAGGAAGTCTTGGAGTTCCAAAATTATAACCAAGCAAGTTAATAGCTGATTTAACAGGGATAGGATTGACTTCTGAAAATAATGCAGAAATAAGATGTAAGCTATCTAATTGGAATTTACGTGCACTTTCTATGTTGCCATCTAAAAAGTCATGAACCATTTTTGAAGTCTCTTTTGGCATAATATTTGATAGAACAGAAATCACACCGAATACCACCAAGTGATAATATAGGCACAGTTTGGTCATCATTCCCGCTATAAATGTCTAAACTATCTCTGCAAAGATTTGCAATTTCTGCTATTTGTGAAAGGTCTCCACTTGCTTCTTTTATTGCAACGATATTTGGCACTTTTGAAAGTTCAAGACATGTTTGGGGTTCTATATTTACACCAGTTCTTGATTTCACGCTATATAAAATAACAGGTATTGAAACTGAATCTGCAATTGCTTTAAAATGCTTGATAAGACCGAACTTGAGTGCATTTGTTATAATATGGAGTAACAAGTAAAAGTCCATTTGCACCGTATACTTTCTGCATATTGAGACATTTGAATTGAAGAAATTGTATTATTTCCACCAGTTCCAGCAATAATAGGAACTCTTTGTTTAGCAGTGTCTACTGCGAACTTTATTGCATCTTTTTTCTCTTGTTCAGTCATAGTAGAACTTTCGCCAGTTGTTCCACATACGACAATTGCGTCAATTCCTTCTTTGATTTGGTTTTCGATAAGCCTTTCAAACTCATCAAAATTTACACCTTTGTTTTCTATAAAAGGTGTTGTGATTGCTGTTGCACAGCCCTTGAATATAGGAGTTTTCATATATTTACCTCCAGTTTTTTATTTAAAGATTATATAATAATATACTTCTTTAATTTTATTTATTATATGCTAAAAATATGCATTTTGCAAGGAAAGATTTAAAATGAGAAAAAAATTTACAAATTTTCAAAAAAAAGTATACAAATTATGTTAAAAGTGCTATACTATATAAGATATAAATTAAAAAGGAGAAGGAAAAGTATGAAAAAACATTTAAGAAAAACAAAAATAGTATGTACAATAGGACCAGCTAGTGAAGATAAACTAGCAGAATTAATGGATGCTGGTATGGATGTAGTAAGAATAAACTTCTCACACGGAAGCTATCCAGAACAAGCAGAAAAAGTAGAGAAATTCTTCAAAGCAAGAAAAAATGCAGGAAAACCAGTTGCTTTACTTTTAGATACACAAGGTCCAGAAGTAAGAACAGGGAAATTAAAAGAAGCACCTATTGAACTTAAGAAAGGAGAAGCTTTTACTCTTGTAAATGAAGATATAGAAGGAGATACAGAAAAAGTATCTATAAGTTATAAAGAATTGTATAAAGATGTACAAAAAGGAAGCAAAATACTTTTAGATGATGGATTGATAGGTCTAGAAGTAATAGAAATAAAAGGAAAAGACATCTTGTGCAAAATTTTAAATAATGGGAAATTAGGAAACAGAAAAAGTGTAAACATTCCTGGTATACATTTAAGTTTACCAGCATTAAAAGAGAAAGACATACAAGATTTGATAGATGGTGCAAAACATGGATTTGATTATATTGCAGCATCATTTGTAAGAAATAAAGAAGATGTTATGGCAGTTAGAAAAGTACTAGATGAAAATGGTGGAAAAGACATGAAGATTATATGCAAAATTGAAAACCAAGAAGGTCTTGACAATCTAGAAGAAATAATTGAATGTTCAGATGGAATAATGGTTGCAAGAGGAGATTTAGGAGTTGAAATACCGTTCCAAGAAGTTCCTGTTGCTCAAAAAGATATGATAAAAGCTTGCAATAGAAAAGGGAAGGTAGTTATTACAGCAACACAAATGCTTGAATCTATGACACACAGTCCACGTCCTACAAGAGCAGAAGTAAGTGATGTCGCAAATGCAATCTATGATAGAACAGGTGCAATAATGCTTTCTGGAGAATGTGCAATGGGAGAATATCCTATTGAGTGTGTAAATGCAATGGCTGATATTTCTGAAACAATTGAAAGCAAAATAAAATATTGGGAAAGATTTAATAATAAATATCAAAAATTAGAAACAGATGACTTAGAATATAATGTAAACTATACAGTTTGCAGAATGGCAAGAAAAATTAATGCAAAAGCAGTGGTAGCATATACAAATACTGGAAATACTGCAAGATACTTATCAGGACTTGGAATTAAATGTCCTGTATTTGCTGTAACAGCAAATGAAAAAACATATCATCAACTAGCATTAGTATGGAATGTATTCCCAATTTTATTACCAGAACAAGAAACAATTAATGATTTACTAGAAATTGGAATAGAAAAATTAGAAAAAGAGGGATACCTAGAAAAAGGAGATAGAGTAGTTATAGCAGGTGGTTCACAAATTCTTCCAACTAGAAAAAATAGTAAAACAATTGGTGGCGTAATAGAAATTTAAGTATTTTGCTTGACAAGTGGACATTTTTTTAGTATAATATTTAAGCGTATTAAAGATAAAAATAAGAAAAATAAAAAGTCGTAATAAAAAGGAGGTAATTGAAGATGGCACAACCAAAAAGAAGATGGTCAAAAGCAAGAACAGGATTAAGAAGGTCTACATGGAAAGTAGAAAAACCAAGTATTGCGACTTGCCCACATTGTCATGAGCCTGTATTACCACACAGAGCATGCACAAACTGTGGATATTATAATGGAAAAGCTGTTATATCAGTAAATGAAGAAGAAAATGCATAAGGAAATTAATGGAAGGGCACACTTTAGCAGGAAGTGTGCTTTTTTGCTAAGAAATTAGAAAAAGAAAGAGAGCAAAAAGATGGATAAAGTAATGAAAAAAGCTAAAGAGTGGCTTATCTATGTAGAGAAAAACAAAGGCAAAATAGCATTTATTACAATATTAATTATAGCAATATTTACAAGAATATATAAAGTTACAAGCATTCCATATGGAATACATGTTGACGAAGCGGGAATGGCTTATGATGCATATTCTCTAGCAAACTATGGAACAGATAGGTTTTTAAATAAATTTCCAGTATATTTGATAAATTTTGGAGGAGGTCAGAGTGCACTTTATGCATATTTAGCTAGTTTTTTTATTAAAATATTGGGCTTTAATATGCTTGCAATAAGATTGCCAGCAGTTTTACTAGGAATTGTTGCAATTGTATTATGTTATTTTATGGCAAAAAAAGAAATAGGAGAAAATTTTGCTATAATTTTTATGGCACTTATTACAATATGCCCATGGCATATCATGGCATCTCGCTGGGGATTAGATTGTAATTTACTTGCACCAATGTTTATAATTTCGTTATATTTGCTATTAAGAGCAAAGAAAATAGGTGGGTACATAATTGCTGGAATTAGCTTTGGACTTACTCTTTATACATATGCTTTATCATATTTAATAGTGCCAATTTTCTTGATTTTAACCTTAATTTATTGTCTTGTAACGAAAAGAATAAAATTTAGGCATGTGCTTGTTATGGGAGTGCCAATATTTATACTTGCGCTTCCGTTAATGCTAATGTTTTTAGTGAATAATGATATAATAGCACCAATAGAAACAGTTATAACTGTGCCAAAACTTTCAAAATTTAGGGATAATGAAATTGATTTTGAAAATATAGAGAAAAATAAAAACTTTTTTGATATGATGGTAACAGATGATGGGCTTCCTTATAATGCAATTCCAGAGTTTGGTTCAATGTATAAATTTTCAGTATTTTTAGCGGTGTTTGGAATTTTCATAGAAATAAACGAGCTTGTAAAAAAACTTAGAAAGAGAGAATTTACTGTTAATGCTCTATTTTTATTTATGTATATAAGTATAATGAGTGTTATGCTTATAATAAGTAGTCCAAATATAAATAAAGCAAATGCAGTATTTATTCCGCTGTTGTTTTTTACCACAACAACACTTAGAATGGTATATAAAAATTATAAAGTATTTTTTGGAATAGTTATATGCTTGTATATAGGCAATTTTATGGAATTCCAAGATTACTATTTTAATGAATATAGTATTGAATATAGAGACCAAGTATTATTTGAACAAGATTTACTTGATGCATTAAATTATGTAAAAACAAAACAAGAATTTGAAGATAAATATATATATGTAAATACAACATCGCATCAGCCATATATATATACTTTGTTAAATGATAGAATTTCTCCTAAAGAATTTAATCAAAATAGGCATTATGAAACAGGTTATAATATGTCATATGGAAGGTATTATTTTAATGCAGGAGATATAAATGAAAATGCGGTTTATATAATAAAAGAAAAACCAAATATGTTACAAATGCTAGAAGATAGAGGATTTACTCGAGAAAATTTCAATAATTATGTAATACTATATAAATAAAAATAAAGAAAAGCATGTTTCACTTAATTAAATAAAGTGAGATATGCTTTTAAATTAGCACTAAAAGTTTGTAAGTTACATAATATATAATATAAAATTAAAGGAGGAATTATAATGTGTAATTGTAGACGTAGAAAATGTTATTGTTTAAATAATCCCCAAAATACTAATAAAAATGAACTTGAAACATTGTGCAATAATGTACCAAATGTGCCTCAAGATAAATTTAACACAAATTGTGGTTGTGGATTTGAAGACGAAGATAATGGATTTCCAAGTAATCCGATGTATGCACAAAGTTATGTTCCAGTACAAATAATGAATGAAACTTTCATGCCTTGTGCAGGACTTCATAAAGGAACAATATTTCCAGAATTAGTAAGTGAATATTGCCCACGGTCAATCTATGGCACAAATCCAATATATCATGGATACAAATGTTATAAAAGGAGGATGCAACGGATGAATGAAGATGTAGAATATTTAGAGAATGTGGAAAATAGAATCACTTGTTCTTGCACTTGTAAGCAAGATGATAGTACACGTGAAGAATTAATGCACCAGATTAAGTGTTATAATTTTGCTGTTATCGAACTTGCACTATATTTAGATACACATCCAAATGATGAAAGAGCATTATGCTTGCATAATAGCTATTGTAAGACTTTAAAAGATTTAAAGGATAAATATCAAAAGGTATATGGACCACTTAGTATATATTATCCTTGCAATAAATGGCGTTGGTTAGAAGAGCCATGGCCATGGGAAGGAGGTAATATCTAATGTGGACTTATGATAAAGTATTAGAATACCCTGTAAAAATAAGGGAAACAAACACAGAACTTGCTAAAAATATAATATCTCAGTATGGAGGACCAGATGGAGAACTTGCAGCTTCTCTTAGATATTTATCACAAAAATTCGGAATGCCAGACCAAAAGGCAAAGGCAATATTAAATGATATTGGAACAGAAGAATTAGCTCACTTAGAAATTGTTGGAACGATAGTACATCAATTAACAAGAAATGCGACAATTGAGGAAGTAGAAAGAGGAGGCTTGGCACCTTATTATACTGACCATGGACTTGGAGTATATCCACAATCAGCAGGAGGAATGCCATTTTCAGCTGTGGCTCTTGCAGTAAAAGGAGATCCTATTGCAGACCTTCAAGAAGATTTAGCAGCAGAACAAAAAGCGAGAGCAACTTATGAAAAATTAATAGATTTGTGTAGGGATTATCCAGACGTTTTAGATCCATTAAAATTTTTGAGGGAAAGAGAAATAGTTCATTTCCAGAGATTTGGAGAAGCTTTGAGAGGTGTACAGGATAAACTTGCAGAAAAGAAATTCTACATGAATAGTAATAATCCAATATTCGTAAATAATAGCAGTATGAATTCAGGAATGATGAACACAAATATGTCAAATAATCAAAATATGAGTAATGGTTGTGGATGTGGAAGATAACAAATGCTTGACATAATTTGGATGAAATGATAAAATAAAAATGTCACAATATGTAACAAATAAGTTTTTTTATAAAACTTATGCAAATTGAAAGGAGAACATTTATGAACAACTCTGAGTTAAAAAACTTGGTTACACCAAAGACTGTCAGGGTGACAGTTAAGAATTTAACTGAACTTCATTCCATTTACCGGTGGTCTTCGTGTATTGCAGACTATCGCTTCAATGAGCTAAACAAGCAGGCAATGAATGCTGGAATTGCTTATATTCTTGCTCATGAAGCACAAGAGGTGGGTAAGGATGTTAACATGACTAAATTACCGAAGATTATCATGCACAGAGTATTTGAAAAGCTCTTTCTGTGTGATATTCGTGAGGACTATTTAGAAAGAATTTTGAGACTTGGGAACATTTCCAGAGCAGACTTTGATAATGTAATAGAAACTTGTATTGAGCAGGAAATGGGTAAGAGCTTTGCAGACTTCATTGATGTTAAGAGAGAGTGCTTTGAAACTCGAATTTTCCAAGCGGCCGTCAAACTCGCAACAAAAATGGAACTCTTTGAAATTCGTAGGCAAATTCCAGAAACTGATTATATCAGTAAGGTAAGGGATATTGACCCGATTTTGCTAGGGTTTAGTGATATCCCTGGATTTGCAAAAATTTCTCATGAATATTCTAAGGAGATGATATTATTTAGGCAGATTTCCGGACTTAGAAACCGTATTCGTTGGAATAAAAGGCTTGGTGCTATCAAATGTTCTGTTCTTGGACACAATTTTGAAGTTGCGGTTATTGCATACCTTATGGCTCTTCATGAATATGGAGATGAAAGAATTGCAACAGACTGCTTCTTTATTGGACTGTTCCATGACCTGCCTGAGACTTTCACAGGGGATATGCCAAAACCTGTGAAGGATGCAATTCCTGGGCTTAGAAGAGCAACAGAGCTATTTGAGCTCGAGATGGTGAGAAGACATATCTATGAACAGCTTCCAGAACATCTAAAAGAGGCTATGCATGATGTTATGGTTGAAGAGGAAGAAGGAAAAAAGGAAGAGGAGAGAAGAGAACGGCATAAAGACCTTATTAAGAGGGCAGATTATCTGTCTGCGGATTTGGAATGCGCAAGGAACATCATTGCAGGGAGCATAGATCCTTATTTCCAAGATGTGATTAATAAGGATTTGAAAGGAAATAAGCTTGGAGAAATTTTTTCAGAAGTGCTTGTAAGCATTATGGAAGATAAATCGTTCTGATTTCAAGAGGGGATGCAGTTTTGCATCCCCTAAATTATTAAAAATCTTTAAACTTAAAAATCTTTTATTGACATGAAATTTTAATAATGGTATACTTTAGGTAAATTTTGGTAGGTGAACTAGGATGGAAAATATATCTAAAACAAAAAAAAATATACTTTCGGCACTTTTACTCACATTAGAAATAGTATTTGCTAGGTTTTTGTCTATAAAAACACCATTTCTTGTGATAAGCTTTAGTTTTGTTCCTATAATACTTGCTAGTATTTGGCTTGGACCAAAGTATACTGTTTTAATTGCTGGAATAGCAGATATAATAGGGGCCATATGTTTCCCATTTGGAGAATTTTTTATAGGCTTTACTATAAGTGCATGTTTAGAAGCACTAATTTATGGGCTTATATTACATAAAAAGAATGGAGAATTAACTAGAAAAGAACTCATAATTAGATTAATAATCTCTAGTTTAATTGTTTTATTATTTGTACACACATTATTAAATACTATTTGGTTAGTTATCATGTATAACAAAGCTTTTTGGGTCATATTTGGAACTAGAATGATAAAGGAACTAATAATGTTTCCAATACAACTAATTACTATAGTCGCAATAGTAGAAGGCTTAAAACCGATTTTAAAAAAATATATGTAACAAGAGGAAGTTGATGAAAAAATGGAGCTTAGAAATTATTTATCAAAATTTGCAGTAATAACTAGAGAGCCAACACTTGATGCAATGAAATACTTTATGGAGGAATTTGGAAATCCTCAAAAGAAAACAAAAATTATACATATAGCAGGTACAAACGGAAAAGGAAGCGTTACTGAGATGATTAACAATATTTTAGTTAATGCGGGGTTTATTGTTCGGAAAATATATATCTCCTCACTTAATAAATTATAATGAACGAATTTCAGTAAATAATGTAAACATAACAGATAAAGAGATTGAAGCTTGCTTAGAAAAAATTGCTCCAATTGTTGATAAATATAATGCAAGTCATGAAATAAAGGTAAAAGAATTTGAAGTGATAACAACACTTGCATTTATTTATTTTGCAGAAAAAAAGTGTGATTTTGTTGTGCTAGAAACTGGGCTTGGTGGAAGAGATGATTGTACAAATATTGCAGATGGAGAAATATCAATTATAACAGATATAGGACTTGATCATATGGATATATTAGGAAAAACAATAGAAGAGATAACAGAAGTTAAAGCAGGGATTATTAAGGAAAATAAAGATACTGTAATGTATGAGCAAAAACTAGTTACACACATAATAAAAAAGAGATGTAAAGAAAAAAATAATACTTTGCATTTAGCAGATATTAATGAAATTGAAAATTATTCGTTTGATGAAGAGTTTCAAAAAATTGATTATAAAAATCATAAAAATATTTTGATAAATTTAAAAGGAAAATGCCAAACAAAAAATTGTATTCTTACTTTAGAATGTATAAATATTTTAAGAGAAAAAGGATATGAAATATCAGATGAGGCGGTAAAAGGGCGGTCTTAAGAAAGTTGTTCATAAGGCAAGATTTGAAAAATTACGAGATAAACCAGAAATAATTTTCGACCGGTGGACATAATGAAAATGCAATTAAGAATTTGAAAAAAATGATAAAACAATATTATCCAGATAGAGAAAAAATATTTATTGTATCTTTGCTAAAATCAAAAGATTATAAAACATTTGTAAGATTGCTCAAAGACGAGGAAGGAATATTTATTTTTACTAATCGGAAATAGTATTGAAAGATATGTTTCAAAGGAAGATTTATATAATGAATGCTTAAAATATAGAGATGAAAAAATATATAAATGTGAATTAAAAGAGGCAATAAAAGAAGTATTGAAAATAAAAAACGATAAAGTAGTTATGATTATTCGGAAGCTTTTATGTGTATGGAGATATTCTAGAGATTTTAAAGGAGAATTAGCTGATGATTAAGCTTACAGATGTTAGTTACAAATATAAAACTGGTGAAAATGTATTAGAAAATATAAATTTAGAAATAAAAAAAGGTGAACTAGTTGCAGTAATTGGAAAAAACGGATCTGGGAAGTCTAGCTTGGCAAGAGTGATTGCAGGGATTACTGAGCCGAGGAGTGGGAAAGTAGAAATCTTGCGGAATTGATACAAAAGATAAAAGTAAATTTTTGGAACTAAGAAAAAAGGTTCGGAATTGTATTTCAAAACCCTGAAAATCAAATAATATTTAACAATGTACATGATGATATGATGTTTGCTTTGGACAATTTGAAAATTGAAAATAAAGAAGAAAGAATAACAAATGCATTAAAAGATGTTCGGTATGGTTGGATATGAAGATAGGTCTGCTTATGATTTATCTTTAGGGCAAAAACAGAGAATTACTATTGCAGGAGTTTTAAGCATAAAACCTGAAGTTTTAATAATGGACGAGCCTACTTCAATGCTTGACCCAGAAGGAAAAGAAGAGATTAGAAATATTACTTTAAAATTGAGAGAAAAAGGTCTTACCATAATTTATATAACAAATATCTTTGAAGAAATACTTATGGCAGATAGGGTAATAATTTTAGAAAAGCGGTAGAATTTCAAAAGAAATTGATAAAAAAGATATATTAAAAAAGCTAGAGTTTTTTAAATCTAGTGGTATAACTGTACCAAAAAGTATTGAAGCTGTAAAAAGATTCAAAGAAGAAGGAATTAAAATAGATTTATCTGATTTAATATAAGGGGAAAAAATGTTACAAATTATAGTGTTTTTAGTATATTCAAGCTTGATATTTTTTATAAAAGATTTTGGAGTTTTAGGGTGTATATTTTTAATTAATTTTGTGCTTACTTTGATTTTTAAAGTGAAATATAGGAAACTTCTTACATTTTTAACAAAAATTTTACCTTTTATTTTATTTGTTCGGTATAATAAATATTATTTTAGGGGATGTAAATCTTGGAATATTAATTTCGGTAAGACTTATTTTAGTTTCTAGTATTACATACATTTTTTCTGAAAATATGACTCCTAGAAAAATTGCATTTGGAATAGAAAAGATTTTATTTCCACTTAAAATTTTTAAAATTAATGCTACAGAAATTCGGAATAATTGTTTCAATCTCATTAGCATTTATTCCTATTTTGCAAAGAGAAATTCAAAACTTGAAATATTCCCTTTTATCAAAAGGGTTTAAATTTAATTTTAAAAATTTTTTAAAAAAACCAAATGTTTTTTTACTTCCACTAATTACTAATATATTAAAGAGAACATCAGAAATAGAAGAAAGCATGAAATCAAGAGGATATATAGGATAGAAAAAGAAAAAAGTTAAAAAAAATCATTAAAAAACTTGAATAAAATTGATATATAGGATATAATAAAAAATATAAAAATTTTGGAGGAAACTTATGAAGAAAACAAACTCTGAAAAAGGTTCGATTTCAGTATTTGTAATAGTAGCATTTATATTTTGTATGACAATATTAATGAGAATATATTGGTCAAGCTCAAATTATCAAGTGACAGTTTTACAAGCGCAAGAACAAATAATGGATATTTATGGTGAAGATGTAAAGAATATGAATGAAATATATGAAAACCTAGGTGGAAATGGCTCAGGAGGAATAATTACACCAACACCAACACCAACTAGTCCACCAGTAACATACCCAGATACAGTACCAATTAAGACAGCAGTTCATTTGGATAAAATAGGTAGTGGAGAAGTGATAGAGATTGATGGTGTTGCATATTCTTTTGAAAAAGGAAAAGAATATGTACTACAAAATGATATATCATATAGTGGAAATTATGAAAAAATAGGGAATATGATAAAGAATAGTGAGATACGTTGGTCTCGGACAAAATCATCAAATAGTTGTTAATAATAATGAATATTATAGTCAAAATAGTAAGTATTATATTGCAACTAACAAATATGGTTATGTATTAAATGGATTAGAATTATATTATGATGGAATAGATAATCAAGGAACAGGGCGACATAGTACATCTGCAACAACATGGAAAGACTTAAGTGGAAATAATAGAGATGGAACATTGATAAATTTTGGAAATAGTGCAGTGAGTGGATGGAATGCAAATTGTTTATCATTTGACGGAGTTAATGATTGGGTAAATTGTGGAGTACTTAATTTAGATAATGTAACATTAGAAGCAGCATTTATAGAAAGGTCATATACTAGTGGATGGAGAGGCATTATAGGAAATTGGGAAGGTGGAGGATACGGAATTCGTATCAGTGGAACAGCACTTGCAACAGAAGTATATGTTGGCTCAAAATATAATGTAGTAAACTCTTCTAAATATAATAAACATAAATTAACAACTCTTAGTATGACTTATGATAATTTATCGAATGTTTGCTATGTTGATGGAAAAAAAGGTGGAACGATAACAACAGAAGGTGGAGCAATAAAACCACCAATAAATAATACAGTTCTTGCAATAAATAGCAATCCACGGAGGAAGTAATGCTCAAGAAGGCTTTAATGATAGGATGTATATAGTATTAGACTATATAATAGAGCGTTAAGTGAGGAAGAAATAGAAGTTAATAAAAAAGCAGATGAAGCAAGATTTGTTACTTCAAAAGTTATACCAGTATATACAGCTAGTCAGTTAGCAAAAGTGGGAACAGGAGAAAATGTAACTGTTTCAGAAGAAAACAGAACATATCGTTTTGAAAAAGGCTTGACTTATGAACTAAAAAATGATATTGTATTTAATGATAATTATTCAAGTATTATTACTAAAATTAATAGTGGAGAAATTGATATAAAACCAAGTAATTATAAGATTAGTAATAATGGTGCATATTATAATGCAAATGGAAAATATGCAGTTGCAGTTAATGCACAAGGATATGTGACAAATGGCCTACAATTATTGTTTGATGGAAAGGACAATCAAGGAACAGGTTCTCATAGTAATACGGCAACAACATGGAAGGACTTAAGTGGAAACAATAAAAATGGAACATTAACAAAAATGGATACGAATAGTTGCTGGACTAATGAAGGATTAAAGTTTGATGGAGTTGATGACTGTGTAATGGTTACTGAGATGAATTATGAAAATGTAACTCTTGAAGCTGTTGCAAGTGCAAAAATGAGGTCTAAAACTCAGTATGTAATAGCTAATGTTGAAGGTGGAGGATATGGTATATATTTCACATCTGGAAAGAAACTTGGAGCTCAAATTTTTGGAGCAACGTCTAAAGCATATAAGAGTATGACAAGTGCTGTTAAAACAGCTGATAGGAAATACTCTTGGTCTGGTAGCTATGATGCTTCTATACAAAAAGTAAGATGGTCAGGTGATACATTTTATGCACAAACTGTTTTAAATGAACCAATAGGAAAGCCAGCAAATAACACATATATTGCAATTGGAGGAAATCCATCAAGAAACTATGTAAATGCTGATTATTTAGAAGGAACAGTTTATTGTGCAAGAATATACAATCGTGCATTGACAGATGAAGAAGTATCTGTAAACTTTTTGAATGATAGAGATAGATATAGTGTATAATTATGTAAAAAACAAAAGCAAAATATATTAAGATGTTAAATAAAAGCGAAATAAAAGAAGCACATTTAATAATATATTTTGCTTTTTGAAATAAATTTAAAACTTGACTAAGATATGGAGGAGAAATAATGGGAGAAGTTATAGTTATAACATCAGGAAAAGGTGGAGTTGGAAAAACAACTACAACTGCAAATTTAGGCGCATCTCTAGCGTTAGAAGGGAAAAAGGTAGCACTAGTCGATACTGATATTGGATTAAGAAATTTAGATGTTGTTATGGGATTAGAAAACAGAATTGTGTATGATATTGTTGATGTTGTAGAAGAAAGATGTAAATTAAGACAAGCACTTATCAAAGATAAAAGGTATGATGAGTTATTCCTTTTACCAGCAGCACAAACAAGAGACAAAAGTGCTGTAAATGAAGACCAAATGAAGATGTTAACTCGGGGAACTTAAGCAAAGTTTTGATTACATACTAATTGACTGTCCAGCAGGAATTGAACAAGGTTTCAAAAATGCTGTAGCGGGTGCAGATAGAGCAATTGTTGTTACAACAGCTGAAATTTCTGCAATAAGAGACGCAGACAGAATAATTGGATTACTTGAATCATTAGACCTTAAAAATTCAGAACTTATAATAAATAGAATTAGACCTAATATGGTAAAAAAAGGCGAAATGATGGATGTAGAAGATATTGTGGACCTTCTTTCAATAGACTTAACAGGCGTTGTACCAGATGATGAGTATGTAATTACACAAACAAATAAGGGAGAACCTGTAATATCTAATAAAAAAGCACCATCTGGAAAGGCATATAGGGAAATTGCAAAAAGATTATTAGGAGAAAACATAGATGTTACAATACCACGGTAGAGATAAAGGCTTCCTGTCAAAGATAAAAAACATATTTAGTAAAAAATAAGAAAACTATAGATTGGTGGAATAAACATGTTTGAAAACATAATGAACTTTTTTAAAAATTTGGGAAAAACGGAGAAATCAGAAAATAATAATTCTAGAGATACTGCAAAGGAAAGGTTGCATCTTGTTTTAATGCAAGATAGAGCAAATGTATCAGCAGACTTTTTAGACCTTATGAGACAAGAGATTATCGAAGTAATAAAAAAATATGTTGAGGTTGACGAAAGAGAGATTGATGTAAGGATAACTAATAAACAAAATGATGATGGAAGCAATGGTGAACCTGCTTTGTTTGCAAATATTCCAATTGTAAATATAAAAAATGACATTTTAGTCGAAAAGAAAAAAGAAGCTGAAATGGCTAGACTAGAAAATGTAAAAATAGAAACAAGAGAGCAAATAACTGAAAATCATGAAGAAGAAAATCTTGAAATAAGAAATGATGAACATACAGAAGAAACAAATGAACCAATAAATGAAGAAGGACACAAGCCAGAAGCAGTAGAGAGTTAAATTAAGAGGTTTATTAATGGGTAAAAAATTATTAAAAAATATTGAATGGGGAATACTTGCCTGTTCACTAATTTTGCTATGTATTGGGTTTATTGCATTATTTTCTTCAACAAAAGATGCAGGATATGATGAATTCAGAAAGCAAGCAATTTGGACAGCTATTAGTATTCCCATAATGATAATAGTCATATTGGTTGACTATAACACAATTACTAAAATATCACCAGTACTGTATGGACTGGCGATTGTTGCACTTATTGCTGTATTATTTACAGAGCCAATACATGGTGCAAGAAGCTGGTTTAAGATAACTGAAACAAATACTATTCAGCCAAGTGAATTTGCAAAAGTAATTTTGATAATATTCTTGGCATACATAATTACTAAATTACAAAGTGGGGAAAAAACAGAAATTAATAAATTTTGGAAACTAGGGATAATTTGTGTATCAGCAGGAGTACCAATTGTGCTAATAGCACTTGAACCAGATTATGGAACACTTATGGCATTTGTTGTTGGTATTGCATTTATGCTTTTTGCATCTGGTATAGATAAAAAATATGTAATTGCAGTTTTATTAATAATAGTTATTGCATTGCCACTTATGTATCATTTTGTGCTTCCAAATCATGCAAAGCAAAGAATTGATGTATTCATGAATCCAGAACTTGATCCAAGAGGAAGCGGATATAATTTAATACAATCGAAAATTGCAATTGGATCTGGTAAGATGTTTGGAATGGGAATTCTTATGGGGAATCAAACACAACTTCGGATATCTTTATCCTAAGACAACTGACTTTATATTTTCAGTTATAGGTGAGGAAATGGGCTTCATTGTAGGGGCTTTAGTTATTGTTATATATGTTATTATGATTACTAGAGCAATATATGTTTCAAAAACGTCTAAAGATGATGAAGGAAGCTATCTTGCAATTGGAATTGCAGGTATTTTTGCATTCCATATGGTAGAAAATATAGGAATGACTATGGGGCTTCTTCCTATAACAGGTGTACCGCTTCCATTTGTAAGTTATGGTGGTAGTTCGCTAATTACTAATTTTATTTGTATAGGTTTATTAATTAATATTAGTGCAAGGCGTAAAAAAGCAATATTTATCGATTAAAATAGAGGTAGTTTAAATGTATTTACATGAGTTAAAAATTGGAAATGTTGAATTAGATAATAATATTTTGCTTGCACCAATGGCAGGAATTACTGACCACGCTTTTAGAATTATTTGTAAAGAATATGGAGCAGGAGCAGTTTTTACAGAAATGGTAAGTAGCAAGGCAATAATGTATAATGATGAAAAAACTAAGCTTTTACTAAATACTAAAGACGAAAAAAAACCTGTTATTGTACAAATTTTTGGTAGTGATGTGGAGGCAATGAGAAGTGCTGGAAAGTACGTACAGGATTTTGCAGATATAATTGATATAAATATGGGGTGCCCAGCTCCAAAGGTTGTAAAAAATGGTGATGGAAGTAAACTTTTGCTTAATTTAGATTTGGCAGAAGATATTGCAAGAGAGGTTGTAAAAAGTGTTTCTATACCTGTTACTGTAAAAATTAGAAAAGGTTGGAATAGTAGTAATATAGTATACGAGGAATTACGGAAAGAGACTAGAAAATGCTCGGAATTTCAGGAATTACTTTACATGGAAGGACTAGGGAAGAGTATTTTAGTGGGAAGTGTGATTTAGAAGCAATAAAGAAATTGAAAAATAGTTTGTCTATTCCTGTAATTGGAAATGGTAATATAAAAAATGAGTATGACGCACTTGAAATGTTTGAAAAAACTGGTGTGGACGGAATAATGATTGCAAGAGGCGCAATTGGTAATCCTTTTATTTTTAGAAATATTATTCAATATTTACAAACTTCTAAGGAAGTTAAAGCACCTGAAAATAAAGAACTTTTAGATACAATTATTAAACATATAAATTTGGAGGTATGTGAAAAGGGGGAATATACTGGCATTAGAGAAATGAGAAAGCATCTTGCATATTATATTAAAGGGTTAAAAAATAGCTCTAGTGTACGTGTTTTGATAAATAAAATTGAAAATAAGGATGAGCTTATAAGTGTTTTAAAAGAATATTTGAATGAAGCAGAGAATATATAAGTAGAAAGAGTGAATCTTTCTATTTTTTTATATTCTAGGAAATTACGCACGTAGTGTGTAATTGACGGTAAATTGTAACTCGAAGAGTACAGTTAAGGGGGGTTATGAAGAAAAAAATTATTTTTTTACTTTTGATTTTTTTATTAGTTAGTATCGCTATTTTTGCAATTTTTGAATATAAAAAGAACAATTTGGGCAATAATATTAGTAAATCAGATGATACTGATATTTTAAGTATTAGTTCTTATGAAGCAAAAATTACAGTAGAAGTAAATAGCAATAAAAACATAAACAAATATGTCATAAATCAAAAGTATGTTGAGCCAAATATCTTTATACAAGAGATAGTTGAACCAGAAAGCATTAAGGGGATTAAGATAACTTATAATGGAGATGTTTTACGATTAGAAAATACAGCTTTAAATTTAGATGCTTTGTATGAAGGATTCAATGGTAGTGCATCAAATTTAAGTTTAATTAGTTTTATCAATGCTTATAAAACTGGTAATGAAAATGAGTTTGAGGAAACTGATGAGGAAATTATCTTGAAGACAAAAGTTGCAAAAAATCAAAATAAATATCAAATGTACCAAAAATTATATGTGAGTAAAAAGACCAAATTACCTACAAAAATGGAGATTTTAGATGTTAACAATAATAGGACAGTTTACATATTATATAATGAGATAAACTTAAACAAAATAACTAAGAAAGATATAATGTAAGAATATCTAGAACAAATAGTTAAAATATATCTGAGAATACATGTAATAGTAGGAGTGAAACGATATGGTAATAAAAAGAGGAGATATGTTTTATGCAGATTTGAGTCCTGTTGTTGGGTCAGAACAGGGAGGAATAAGACCAGTACTAATTATACAAAATGATACAGGAAATAAATATAGTCCAACAGTAATTGCAGCTGCAATTACTTCTCAGACAGGAAAAGCTAAACTTCCGACTCATATTGAAATTGGGTCTCAGAGTAATGGTCTTAAGTCAGATTCAATAGTGCTTACTGAACAAATTAGAACAATTGATAAAAGTAGACTTAAGGAGAGAATTGGACATATTGATGATGGTAGTATAATTAATCAAATTAATAATGCACTTGGAGTTAGTTTCGGGCTTGAAGATTAGCCCGAAACATGACTTGTTTCATGTTTTTAAAGTTTTTATTATTGCAATTTCTTTTTCTAATTTTTTTATTAGTTCTTCTTTTACTGCTAAGGCAGATTCATATTCTTGTATGACTTGTTTATAATTTTCATAAGTTTCACCTTGTTCAAATAAAAGACGCATATAATCTTTATAGTAATCTTTTTCAGACTGCCTTCTTGCACCTTGCATTTTCTCATCATATTTTTGAATTTTACTTAGTCTTTTTAGTTGGTCTTTTAGATATGTTACATATTCAAGTGTACAGGCTATTTCATATTGTGTATCATCTACAACTACTTTAAATAGGATTCTTAGTATTTTAGGGTTTATTTTTCCTAGTTTTGAATACGAACTAAGTAAATCAAGTGCTACTGTTTGACGTGTTGGTAATGTGTCTCTAATTAGTATTTTTAAAGTTTCTGAAATATCCACATGTGTTGTATATTGTCTTTTTGTAACAATCGCATCAAAAACATCTGCTATATGAATTATTTGAGCATAGTAAGGTATATCTTTTTTTGTTAAACCGGTTTGGATATCCGTGAGCCATCTAAGCATTCGTGATGATATATTGCTCCACCTGCATATGGACGAAGTTTTAGGTCTTTCATACAAAGATTATAACCTATCGTTGTATGTGTTTTAATTATATCAAATTCTTCATCAGTTAGAATATTAGGCTTAGAAAGTATTTCAGGAGGAATAAACAATTTACCTATATCATGCAAATATGCGCTAATTGTTGCATGTATTGTAAAAGATTTCCCAGCATGCAAATACTCACACATTCTACATGTTAAATTTGCTACATTTTCACTATGCCTTTTTGTAAATAAATCTAAGTTACCAAGCATATCAAGCTGATAGCGCATAGTTTTATCTAAATTATATGATTTTAAAATGGTTGGACTATAAAATTCAATATCTTGCTTTAATAACATAATTTTCTCCTTAGTAAAAAACATATATATAATATGATAACATTTATATAAAAAAAAATCAACAATAATTAAAGTGAAAATCTTGCTCTTTATAATAAAATATGGTAAAATAAAAATACATTAATTAAATATTGGGGTATAGCCAAGCGGTAAGGCAGATGGCTCTGACCCATCGATGCGTAAGTTCGAATCTTACTACCCCAGCCAATTTCCCTTATAAGAGTAATTTTGCCTAGCAAAGTTGCATTTTTATGTAAATGATGATATAATAATAATATACAAGCGTTGTTGCTCCAAGACATTAACGAAAAACTTTTAAGAAAGTGCTAATGCACAAGGAGGAAAAATGGAGAGCGTTATAATCATTAGTTTCCTACCCCAAGATGAGCAAATCTCGCTAGAGAGTCTCTTTGGAAACGAGACGAAAGACCTTTCTAAGGCATGTAGGAAGGTTATGGTAAACTGGCTTTACCCGTATGCGGATTGCTACATTTCCAAGCGCCCGACCTTGTCGGAGTTCCTCAAGAACACCACCACGGACGATAGAAAGAGTAAGATTGCTGAATACAGAGCTCTGGTGGAACAGTGGTATCTGGAGCATCCCGAAGAAAGGGAAAAAGAAGAGGAGTCTCACAAAAACTGGGAGATGCGTCGCAACAAGCAGTTCAGCATTATCTATGGGATTGCTAAGCGTCACCACTTGTTCGTTAAGTGGAATGGAAACGGCAATCCTAGGTGTGGCGACCAGTGGGAGATTTACAGGAAGAAAAAGCGCATTGGGAGGATTTGTTGCTTTTAAGTTCTCCAAAGTCGTGCTGTAATTTTACAGCACGACTTTCATTATGCTTCTATGAATAATGCTTTAGCAAGATACGGTATGATTTCTTCAGATAAATTATACCAACCAGAAGATTTGTTTGAATTATCTAAACCATTTGGGTTTGAAACATATACAAGGCCTTTTGAGTCAGAAGCGAGAAGAGCCATATAGTGAGATTGTGTTGTCCAACGATTTTCACAAGGTTTATTCCAAACACAAATAAGAACTGGACCTTTATTTTCTAGGTGTGAAAGAATATAATTACTGCTGAGATGAGTACTGTCATAGAAAAAGTCAGTATTCTTAACACCGTAATTTGTAAGTTCAGAAGAAATCTTTTCTGCTTTAAGGACAGGAAAATAAGTTTCTCTCAATCTTTCAGGATTATAATCAAGCCCAAATCCACTTAAAATAATAGACATAGCAGTTATACCACAGCCATCAGTTGACATAGTTTCACTCCAATAAGGATTATTAGCCCAAGAAGCAGAGCCATTTTGTTTATATTCAATATAAGTTTTTCCAGTCTTTGTAGTAAAAGTAGTAGAATAACCATCACCAGAAGTTAAAGTTTGACCAGTTCCATGATAATCAGGGTTAGTAGCGATTTTTACATTATTATAATTATTTACATTTTTACTAGAATAACCAGAGAATGTATTTGAAATAGCAGAAACAGAAGTGTTAAAAACACTTGATTTAGTTAATGCAAAATATAAAATTAAAGAGATACAAGCCAAAGGCAACATAAAATTCATAAAAAACTTTTTATAACCAATTTTAAATTTTTTCTTTTTCATAGATACCTCATTTCTAAAATGATTTATAACTTAATTTTACCCTAAAACCTAAAAAAATACTTTAAGAATTGATTAAAATAAAATTAAATATAATTTAATGTTTGTAAAATTAAAATATTCGTGATATAATGATAAAAACAAAACGGAGGTAAAATGTGGAAGATAGAGGACAAGTAGAAGGAAGAAATGCTGTAATGGAACTTCTAACAAGTAAGAAAGATATAAATAAGATATTTGTACAAGTTGGAGAAAAACATGGAAGTATCACAAAGGTGATAGCAAAAGCAAAGGAAATGGGAATTGTAATTGTTGAAATACAGAAAAAGAAATTAGACGAAATGAGCGAAACTCGGAAGTCACCAAGGAATAATTGCGATAGTTCCACCATTTGAATATGCAAGTGTAGAAGACATCTTAGAAGAAGCAAAAAAAAGAAAGGAAGAAAGCTTTATTTTAATTCTAGATGGAATAGAAGATGTGCATAATTTAGGCTCTATTATAAGAACAGCAGAAACAGCAGGGGTACATGGAATTATAATACCAAAAAGAAGAGCTGCCAGTGTAAATGCAACAGTTTTAAAAACTTCAGCAGGCGCAGTAGAACATATGAAAATTGCAAGAGTAAATAATATAAATGAAACAATAAAATATTTAAAGAATCAAGGCATTTGGATATGTGGAACAGATATGGAAACAAATACGTATTATGATGAACAAGATTATAGTATGCGGAATTGCAATAGTAATAGGTAGTGAAGGAAGCGGTATGAGTAGACTTACCAAAGAAAACTGTGATTTTATTGTAAAAATACCCATGAAAGGGAAAATAAATTCACTAAATGCTTCAGTATCAGCAGGAATAGTTATGTATGAGGTACTAAGAAATAGAAAACTATTGCAAAAATAAGTAAAATTCATATTTTAATGTTTACTAATAATTTGCACTTTACGTAAAAATATTGTATAATGGAATATGATATACTAAGTATAATCAATATAAAAAGTGGTGAATAACGTTGGAAGAAAACAGTATAATTAGTCCGGAACTTGACGGAATAGAGGAAGAAAGAATTGAAAAAACACTAAGGCCTAAAACCTTAGACGAATATATCGGACAAACAAAAGTTAAAGAGAATATGAAAATATATATTGAGGCTGCCAAGAAAAGGGGGGAGCCTCTTGACCATGTTTTGTTATATGGACCTCCAGGGCTTGGAAAAACCACACTTTCTAATATAATATCAAATGAAATGAATTCAAATATAAAAATAACCTCAGGTCCAGCGATAGAAAAACCAGGAGACTTAGCAGCACTTCTTACAAATTTATCTGAATTTGATGTACTTTTCATAGACGAAATCCACAGATTAAATAAAAGCGTGGAAGAAATATTATATCCGGCACTAGAAGACTATACTTTAGATATTATAATAGGAAAAGGACCAAGTGCAAGGTCGATAAGATTAGACCTTCCAAAATTCACACTCATACGGTGCGACAACAAGAGCAGGTTCACTTACGACACCATTAAGAGATAGATTTGGGATAATTTCAAGGCTAGAACTATATGAAACAAAAGAGCTAAAAGAGATTGTAACAAGGTCGGCTAAGATATTAGAAATACAAATAGAAGAAGATGCATCAGAAGAAATTGCCAAAAGGTCAAGAGGAACGCCAAGAATTGCAAACAGAATATTAAAAAGAGTTAGAGATTATGCCTTAGTCTTAGGAAATCGGAGATATAACTCTAGATGTCGCAAAAATTGCATTAAGCAAGCTTGAGATAGACGAAATTGGACTTGATGAAGTAGACAGAAAGGTTTTAAAAACTATGATAGAAAAATACAAAGGAGGGCCAGTAGGACTAGAAACAATTTCAGCAACTATAGGTGAAGAAGCGGATACAATTGAAGATGTGTATGAGCCATATCTAATACAAATAGGCTTCTTATCACGTACGCTTAGAGGAAGAATTGTTTTGCCAGATGCCTACTCACATTTAGGGTATACTTATGGAAATTAAAATAAAAAGAAAAGAAGTATTAATAAATATTTTAATATATTTAGGACTTATATTAATAGTTTTAGGTAATGTGTTAATTCAAAATATAGGAAATATGGATGAAATATGGGTTTATAACTTTGGAAGATGTATAGTAGAAGGGCTCATACCATATAAAGACATAAGTATGATAATAACACCATTATTTCCATATATATGTGCACTATTTCTAAAAATATTTGGAAATGAAATATTTGTATTAAGAATAGTTGAAAGCATAGAGACTGGAACAATATTATTTATGACATATAAGATAATGCAAAGGCTGAAAATGAATAAAGGCGTAGCACTTCTTATTACACTTGGAATAAGTTATATCTATAAAGATATGTTCTGTTTGGACTACAACTGGGCAGTATTACTAATAGAGTTGATTTTATTATATATAGAACTAAGAAATAAGGATGATATGCTAAAATTTAGTTTTAAAAGGGAATTCTTATTAGGAATACTTGCGCGGAAGTACAATTTTACTAAAACAGACTTCAGGACTATTTTTTGCATTTATCTTTATATTTTATAAAATACTTTCAGTGCCAAGCAAAAAAGAAACAAAACAATTCCTAAAAATAGCAGGAACAAGAGCTTTGGGAGTAGCAGTTCCAATTATAGGGGTTATTATATATTTAACAGTATATGGAATTTGGGAAGAATTCATAGACTATGCAATCATTGGAATAGGAACGTTTTCAAATAAAATATCATATAAAGAGCTATTTTTTAGTTCAAATATGATAGTAAGAGTTTTAGCAATAGTATTCTTAGTTCAATTGTTAGTAATGTTTATCGTATATATGATATCATTTAAGAAAAAAGAATTGGAAGAAAAAGAGTGGTTTAAGACGATACATATACCAGCAATATATTTAATAGCATCAGCAATAGTAATAATACCGATTGCAGATAAGTACCATTTTGCAATTGGTTCAATATGTGGAATAATAGTATTTTCATATATAATATATAAAATGATTTCAATAAAATTAAAAGATAAAGAAAAACTAAAAATTACAATTAAGACTTTTTCAGAGGTGTTATCTAAGATATTAATAGTGACTTTTGCATTTTGTGCAATATATAAAATAATTGGATTTGTAAAAAATGAAGATAGGAGAACTGACATAAAACACTTAAAAAATACACCAGTGGAGGAATATTTATATGATAGGATAAATTATATAGATTCATTTATACAAAAAGAAAATGAACTTGGAAAAGAAGTATATGTCTTAGATTTAGCTTCAGCTCTATATTCAGTAACAATAGATAGATATCAAAAAAATTATGATATGTTTAATCTAGGAAATTTTGGAGGAAAAGGTACAGAAGGAATAATTCAAGATTTAGATAGTAAAGAAAATGCAATAATATTAATAAAAAATAGTAAATATAAGCAAAACTGGCAACATCCAAATGAAGTAACAGATTTTGTAAGGGAAAATTACAGATATATTGGAGAGCTAGATATATATGAAGTTTATATAAAATAGAAGGGGAGATTCAATGGGAATAGCTTATTTTGTAACATTAATAATGCTAATTTGTGCATTCATGCTAATAAAAAAAACAGATAAAAAGTTAAATATTATAAGTTTTTTTGGAATAACCTTAGTATGTATGCTTTGCTATAATGCGTTTATTTGTTATATACTTACATTTATAAAAATCCCTATAACGCTTATAACACTAAGTAGTGTAAATATCATATTTACACTACTTAGTCTAATATTTATATACAGAAAAAAAGAAATTCAAAGTTATGAATTTGATAAAATGCAAGGTTTTTATATAGGAATTATATTAATTGTGACAGTTTTTGTTTCTCTATTAAATTTTGGAATACCTTTTAATGTAAAATATGAAAGCGGAGATGCCTCAGTTCATTATTTGACATCGAGTATGTTTAACGAAGAAGATAAACTACTAAGTGTATCATATGATAAGATTTATGGATCATTTCAGGGAAGAAAAATAGGTTCATACACAAATTCTGGAATAATCATGAAATGTTTCTCGAATGGAGAAAATGAGTTAGATAATTATAAAATTTTTATAGCATTCGGAATATTTATACTATTTATGACAGGAGCTATGATGTATAATGCATTAGAAAGATTTGCAAAAAACAAATTTCGGTAAACTTATAGCACTTGTAGTAAGTATAATTTTTGTCATGGGTTATCCATTAAATAGTATGCTTTTTGGATTTGAATACCTAAGCTTAGGTATCTTAATCATATGTACTATCATACATATGATATCTTATGTAGAAGAAGAAAATTTAAAATTCGGCTATATATTACTAATATTTGCACTTTTAAATTTTGGAGTATTTTGTTCTTATTATTTATTTGTGCCATTTGTATATAGTGCATTATGGATATATTTTTCAGCATACAGCAAAAAAGTAAATAAAAAAATTATTTGTAAGAAAAATATAATTATATTATCAGTTACTTTGTTATTACCATTTTTTCTAGGATTTATTTATCATTTGATGCCAAACATATATAATATATTTAATCTAGATGCACTAGAAGCAATGAGTAGGAGTCTTGATTATTCATCAAACATACTAAAAAATAGCTTTAAACTAGAAGGGTATATATATACAAATTTTTACTCAAATATGATACCATTAATTCCGCTTGCTATTTACTATGTGATTCAAAAAATAAAGAAAAAAGAAATATTTTCATTTGAAATAATACTGCTTACATTTTTAATTTTATATATGCTATTATTATTCATTGGTGTAAAACTAGAATTAGTTTCAAATTATTTCTTGATGAAGAATTACTATGCCCTTTGGATAGTATTATTTTACATAAACTTTAGAAGTATAAATAATATCTTTGAAAAAGATAAAGCAAAAGCAGGAATAATGCTTGGAGTATATATATTCATAATAGGAATTAATCTAATATTCATAAAAATGCCACTAAATCATGATAGCAAAAATGAAAGTATAGTAAATATAGCAGAAGTTTTTGGTGTGAATAAAACAATGATAATTGATAGGAAAGAGGATTTAAACCCAAAAGAAATAGAAATTCTAAAATATGCAAAAGAAAATTTGAATTTTGATGAAAATATAGTTGAATTTTTAGGGGAAGATGAACAGATATATTGGATATATAGTATGCTTAGATATATAAATTATGAAGAAAATGTTGAAAAATTACGGAAGAGAATTTGGAGGGCAAGGAAGGTTATTTATAAAATATATTGAAAGCCCTAAGAAGATAGGAAAAGTTGATTATATGATATATTTCAAAAAGAGTGAATTTTATGAACAAAATAAAGAGATTTTATTTGAAAATGTAGATGTCATATATGAAAATGAAGCAGGAGGAATAGTTAAAAAATGAAATTATTATTACACACATGCTGTGCACCTTGCAGTGTATATTGCATAGAAAGCTTAAGAAATGAAGGGATTGAGCCAGTTTTATATTGGTATAATCCTAATATTCATCCATACACTGAGTATAAAGCAAGACGTGATACCTTAAAGGAATATTCAGAGAAGATGATAAAAATAAATGCAATATTTGAAGAAGAATATGGGTTAAGAGAGTTTTGCAAAAATGTTTGCACCAATGGTTTAGAAAATAGATGTGAAAATTATTGCTATAAAGTGAGATTAGAAAAAACAGCAAAATATGCAAAAGAAAACGGATATGATACAATATCAACAACACTTTTAATAAGCCCATACCAAAAGCATGATGTATTAAAGAAAATGGGAGAAGAAATAGCAAAGAAATATGGACTAGAATTCCTATATAGAGATTTCAGAATACGGTTTTAGAGAAGGACAGAAAAAAGCAAGAGAGCTACGGCTTATATATGCAAAAATACTGTGGATGCATATTTTCAGAGGAAGATAGATATAAAAAGCAAATCGAAAAAGATTACAATGGAGGGAATAGAATTTGAACAATGATTTAGAATTAAATTTCAATGAAGTTATTCATATGATAGAAACTAGAAGAAATAATGCATATAAAAAAGTTAATGAAGAATTAATATCTTTATATTGGGATTTTGGGAAATATATAAGTGAAAAGGTAAATGATTCTAATTGGGGAGATAAAATTGTAGATAAATTAGTAGAATTTATGAAAAGAGAATATCCTACAATGAAGGGATTTACTAGACCAGGTATATATAGAATGAAGCAATTTTATGAGACATATAAAGATAATGAAATTGTCTCAACACTGTTGAGACAAATTAGTTGGAGTAATAATGTTAAAATTTTAAGTTCCACCAATTCTATAGAAGAAAAAGAATTTTATATAAGAATGTGTATAAAAAATAATTATACGGCTCGAGAATTAGATAGGCAGATAGCAAGTGGATATTTTCATAGATATATGTTATCAGATGGTAAAGAAAATGAAAGTTTGACAAAGGCTGTAGGAGAAGAAGATTATCCAAACACAAGAATATTAGATACCTACAGTTTAGAATTTTTAGATTTACCAAACCAATATTCAGAAAAAGACTTGAAAAAAGCAATTATTTCTAATATGAAAGATTTTATATTAGAAATAGGAAAAGATTTTACTTATGTAGGCGAAGAGTATAGAGTACAAGTAGGTAATGAAGATTTTTATATAGATTTGTTATTTTATAATAGAGCATTGAGCTGTTTAGTTGCATTTGAGCTAAAAATAGATAAATTTAAACCAGAATATGTTTCTAAAATGGATTTTTATTTAGAAACATTGGACAGACAGGAAAAAAAAGAGAATGAAAATCCAAGTGTTGGAGTAATCTTATGTGCAAATAAAGACGAAAGAGTTGTTGAATATGCAATGAGTAGAACAATGTCGCCAACAATGGTATCACAATATACATTGAAATTGATAGATAAGGAATTATTAGAAAACAAATTAAAGGAAATTACGAATATAATAGAAGAAAATAATGACAAATAATTTTGCGGTCATAATGTTTTATCCAGAAGGAAGATAGATATAAAAAGCAAATCGAAAAAGATAGAAAAGGAGGCTTAGATAATGGCTAGATTAGTGCTAATTGATGGAAATAGTATATTAAATAGAGCATTTTATGGAATAATGGGAAGTAATATGCTTAAAACAGAGGAAGGAACTTACACAAATGCGGTGTATGGATTTTTGGCGATTATGTTTAAAATATTAGAAAATTTGAATCCAGAATATATGGCAGTTGCATTTGATATGAGAGCACCAACGTTTAGACATAAAATGTATTCTGAATACAAGGGGACACGAAAAGGGATGCCAGATGAACTCGCAGAACAAATGCCTCTTATAAAAGAAGTATTAAATGCAATGAATATAAAAATAATAGAAAAAGAAGGCTATGAAGCTGATGATATACTTCGGAACATTAGCTACAAAAGCGCGGAAGAAAAGGCATAGATGTGACAATTCTATCTGGAGATAGAGACACATTTCAGCTTGCGACAGACAAAATAACAATAAGAATACCAAGAACAAAAAATGGCAAAACAGAAGAAGATGATTATGATAAAGAAAAAATAATTGAACAATATGGGATAGAGCCAAAAGCATTAATAGAAGTAAAAGGACTAATGGGGGATAAGTCAGATAATATCCCTGGTATTTCTGGAATTGGGGAAAAAACGGCTCTTGGAATCATAAAAAAGTATAAAACAATAGAAAAATTATATGAAAATATAGAGAAGCGGAAAAGCGGAAGAAATTAAAGGAAAACTTAGAGAAAAGATAATAAATGGGAAAGAAGCTGCAATGATATCAAAAGAGCTTCGGAACTATTAATACCAAAAGTCCAATAGATGAAAAGATTGAAGAGTTAGAAAGAAAAAAATGGGATAATGAAAAGGTTTTTGAGATATTCACAAAACTAAGATTTAATAAATATATAGATAGATTTTCTCTTAGGAGTGAAGAAAAAGAAATAAATCCATTTGATGAAATAACAATTTTAGAAAACTTAGAAGAAAAAGATTTAGAAAAATTAAAAGATGAAATAAAGAAGAACAAACAAATTATATATTACTTAGGTACAAAAGAAAGCGATAATGAAGAAAATATTATAAAAAAGGAAATATCATCTTTAAGTATAATAATAAAGGAAAAAGTGTACTATATCAAAAAGAATGAGCAAATAGAAGGATTTAAAGAAATATTTGAAAAAGAAGAAATAAGCAAAATAAGCTATAAACTAAAACAAGATTATATTCTCTTAAGACAAATAGGGATTACCTTACATAATTTTACATATGATATAGAAATTGCAGGTTATATCATAGACTCTATAAAAAACAAATATGATATTGAGACTTTAAGCCTAAGATACTTAAATCTTGAGCTTTCAAGATTTATAAAAAAAGAAGAAAAAGAAGTGCAACTTGATTTATTTAATATGCTAGAAGAAGAAGGAGAAGAAGAAAAAACAAGAGATTGTATATATGTATATGCTATAAATAAACTATATGAAGTAACAAAAAAAATGATGGAAGAGCAAGATGAATTTAAGCTATTCCAAGATATTGAAATGAAAGCTTCAGAAGTACTTGCCAAAATGCAGTATACAGGAATAAAGATAGATAAAGAAGAGTTAATTGAATATGGTAGAAAAATAAAATTAGAAATCGACGAAAAAACAAAAAAGATATATGAACTATGTGGGCAAGAATTCAATATAAATTCAACAAAGCAATTAGGAAAAATACTTTTTGAAGATTTAGCACTTCCAGTACAAAAAAAGAAAAAAAGTGGGTATTCAACAGATGTGGAAGTTTTAGAAAAATTAAAAAATGAACACCCAGTTATAGAACAAATCTTAGAATATAGGCAGTTAATGAAACTAAACTCAACATATGTAGAAGGAATGCTTCCATATATAAATACAAAAACAAAAAGAATCCACTCATATTTTCATCAAACAGTTACTGCAACAGGTAGAATAAGTAGTGCTGAGCCAAATTTGCAAAATATACCAACAAGATTTGAACTTGGAAAAATATTAAGAAAAGTATTTAAACCAGAAAAGCGGAAATATATTTATCGATGCAGACTATTCACAAATTGAACTAAGAGTATTTGCACATATTTCTAATGACGAAAACATGGTAAATGCATTTAAAAATGGAGTAGATATTCATCAAGAAGTTGCATCAAAAGTATTTGAAAAACCACTTGATGAAATTACAAAAGAAGAAAGGACAAAAGCAAAAGCCGTAAACTTTGGCATAGTATATGGAATTAGTGATTTTGGACTAGGAGAGCAACTTAATATGCCAAGAAAAGAAGCAAAAGCATATATTGAGCAATATTTAGAAAAATATAGTGGTATAAAAGAATACATGGGGAAAATTGATGAAGAGGCGAAAGAAAAAGGTTTTGTTTCAACAATTTTTGGAAGAAGAAGATATATACCAGAACTAAAATCACAAAATTACATGGTAAGACAATTTGGTTCAAGAGCTGCATTAAATATGCCAATTCAAGGAACGGCAGCAGACATAATGAAGCTTGCTATGATAGAAGTGCAAAAACAAATAGAAGAAAGAAACTTAAAATCAAAATTGATACTTCAAGTTCATGATGAGTTATTACTTGAAGTACCTAAAGAGGAAGTAAAAGAAGCGGTAGAACTTCTAAAAACATCAATGGAAAATATAGTAGAATTATCAGTACCACTAATTGCAGAAGTAACAAGTGCAGATAGTTGGTATGGATGTAAATAAATTAAACAAAAGGAGCAGATTCGTGAATAAAAAAACACTCATAATATTTGTGAGTATAACAATTATAGTAATAGTAATTTCAGTATTTGATATTTACACAAGAATTTTAAAAATCTATTATCCTAAAACTTATTCAGATGTAGTAGAAAAATATGCAGAAAAATATGAGATAGAGGAAGAATGGATATATTCACTTATAAAAGCAGAAAGTAATTTCAAAGAGGAAAGTGTTTCAAAAAGTGGAGCAGTAGGATTAATGCAACTTATGGAAAAAACAGCAAAAGAAATGGCAGATGAAGCACGGAATAAAAGATGAAGACCTAAAGGACATAGAAACAAACATAGAATTAGGAACAAGATATTTTACAAAACTTTTGAAATACTATGGTGGAAACTATTATCTTGCGATAAGTGCATATAATGCAGGAATTGGAACTGTTGCAAAATGGATAGAAGAAGGAATAATAAAAGAAGATGCATCAGATATAGAGAATATCCCATATAAGGAAACGAATAATTATGTAAGGAAAATATTAAAAAACTATAAAATATATAAGGAGTTATACAAAAAATAAAATGGAAGAAATAATGAAGATATTAGAAAATAGGCTTACAGAAAAAAGATATAATCATTCTATAGGTGCTATGAAAAGTGCAAAGGAGCTTGCAGAAATACATGGAGAGAATGCAGAGGAGGCTAGAATAGCAGGACTTATACATGATATAGCAAAAGAATTAACAAAAGAGGAAATAGAAGAAGCATTAAAGAAGTATAATATAAAGCCAGATTATATAGAAGAAAATCAGTTAGGGTTATTACATTCAAAACTTGGTGCAGAATTTGCAAAAAATGAGTTTGGATTGAGTGAAAAAGTTCAAAATGCTATAAAATATCATACAACAGGAAATATAAAAATGACAAAGTTTGATAAAATAATATATCTAGCAGATAAAATTGAAGAAAATAGAAATTATGATGGTGTAGAAGGTTTTAGAATACTTGCTAAACACAATATAGACGAAGCAATGTTGTCATTTTTAGATTATACAATACAAAAATCTATAGGTAAACAAAGACTAATACATCCAGATACAATAGACCTTAGAAATGAACTAATATTGAAAAGAGGTAACTAAAAATGGAAATATTAATAATTGCAATATACCTTTTATTATCAAGTGGAGGACTCATTTTAATTAAACTTGGGACAAACTCTACATCAGTTCGGAATAAAAGAAGGTGTTTTTAATTTTCAGATGAGCTTGATTTCAATGCTTGGTTTACTATTTTATATAGGAAGTTTCCTAATATTTACTTTTGTTATAGTAAAAAAGTTTGACCTTACATACATAATGCCAATAGTAACAGGAATAGCACAAGTACTGACAATACTTGCTGGACTTATTGTTTTTAAGGAACATATAGGAACATTTGGAATAATTCGGAATAGTCTTAGTACTCTTAGGAATAGTATTTTTAAACATAAAATAGGGGGAGAAAGTGTAACAATGAAAAAAATATATGCAATTTTGCCATGTTACAATGAAGAAAAAAACATAGATAAATTAATAGAAGAATGGAAAGAAGAAGAAGAAAAATTAGAAAAAGAAGGATACAACTTAGAAATAGTTGCAATAGATGATAAAAGTACAGATAATACAAAAGAGGAAATATTAAAAAAGGTAAAAAAATATGAAAATGTAAAAATCATAGAACATGAAAAAAATAAGGGGCTATGTGGAGGGATAAATTCTGGAATTAGTTATTTCTCAAAAAAAGCAAAAGAAGAAGATCTTTTTGTTTTAATGGATGGAGATAATACTCATGAACCAAAGTATATACATGAAATGATAGAAAAAATTTCAGTAGGAAATACATGTGTAATAGCTTCAAGATATGAAGAAGGTTCAAGTATAACAGGGCTTTCAAAGCGGAAGAGAATTAATGAGCAAATTTGCAAGAATTTATTATAGTATAGTTTTAAATATACCAAATGTAAAAGATTATACTTGTGGCTATAGAGTGTATACATATGATATAATTAAAAAAATGTTAGAAAAATTTGGAGAGAATCCAATTAAAGAAAAAAGCTTCGCATGTATGATGGAGCTTTTATATAAAGTACATAAAGTGGGTGCAAAATTTGCAGAAGTAGGATTTGAGCTAAAATATGGAAATAAATGTGGAGAAAGTAAAATGAATGTTAGCAAAACTGCTGAAAGGAGTTTAATCACAGCAGTGAAGTTAAAAGTGCAATATGATAAAGCAGTATTTGTTAGTTTAATATTTATAATAATGTTTTCAGTGTTTTTAAGCTTAGGAACAAATTTCTCGCCAGTAAATAAGAATATACCAAAACATGATGCACGGAATTTTCTCATATGTGGGATATGCCATAACTCAAGGAAAGGCTATGTATAAAGAGGTATGGGATAATAAGGGACCAGTTTTATACATAATATATGCTTTAGGACAAATTATAAATGAAAGCTATGGAGTGTATGCTCTAGAGCTTATATCAATATTAATAACTGTATTATTTGTATATAAAACAGCAAAAATAATCACAGAAAAAAGAATATATTCAATAGTAGCATTAATATATACATTCAGTGTATGGGGAGTTACATATGAAGGAGGAACATTCTGTGAAAATTTTGCACTTCCACTATTAATGATTCGGAGTGTATTTATTTACAAAAATGACTTTCATAAACGAAAGAACAAGTAATATGAAAATTATATTATGGGGCATGCTAACTGGAGTAATAGCAATGCTCAGACTAAATATGCTCTCAATATTTTTAGGATTTTATATAATAATAGGAATAGAACTAATAGCAAAAAAAGAATTTAAAGAGATTTTTAGGTGGATAGGATTTGGAATATTAGGAGTAGTAATAACAATAATTCCAGTAATAATATATTTAGTAAAAACAGATTGCCTAATGGAATGTTTAGATAGTGCATATTTTGGTATAATGGATGGATTTACAAAAAGAGATGCATTATATAAACTCAAAGCATTTAACTCAATGTCAGTACAATTTAATTGCTCATTTGGCATGATACTAATACTAAGTTTCTTAATAGGAGGAACTATCTTAATTTTAACTAGAAAAATAAATGGAAGAGAAAACAAAAAATATATTTGGGGAATAATAATTGCAAGTATTATAAACATATATGCAAATACAATAGCATCAGCAGATCAAATGCATTATATGATAACATTTATTCCAATTTTATGTATGTGTATATCAGTAATTATAAAGGTATATGATAAATTGCAAAGAAAGTATATAGAAAAAAGCATAATACTTGGCGCTCTAATTTGCGTGATATCAATATATGGATATTCAAAATATTTAGAAATGACATTTAAGGATTATCCACTTGCAGACAAAATTGGAAAAGGATTAGATATTTATATAAATTTAGAAAGTGATAAAGATGATTTAATTCAGTTTATAGGAGGAAGAGCAGAGGCAGTAGGAGCAAATTACAGGAACAAAAGATTTGCAGCATCAAAGTATAGTTATTTACCATTGTGGAATACATTTAGTGTTGAAAGAAAACAAGAAATAGTAAATGAAGTTGCACAAGACTTGAAAGAAAATAAACCTAAACTGATATTTATATGTGAATATTCACTTACAGGAGAACGTAAAACTGATGAGGAATTTTATATGCTATTAGAAGATAAAATTGGATGGGAAGAATTCCTAAATAAAAACTATATACAAGAAGAAAGTGGCTTGTTTAAAACGATGTATAGAATATATAAAAGAAAGTAGAAAAAATGAAAAAAATAATGATAGTATTTGGTACAAGGCCAGAGGCTATAAAAATGGTACCTATAATAAAACAAATAGAAAAAGAAGCAGATTTAAAAGGAATAATTTGCACAACAGGACAACACAAAGACATGTTAACACAAGTTCTAGAAGAATTTGATATAAAAGCAGATTATAATTTGGAGATAATGCAAAAAGAGCAAACTATAACATATATAACAACTAAGGTTATAGAAAAAATGTCAGAAATAATAGAAAGAGAGAAGCCAAGCATAGTTCTAGTTCATGGAGATACTACAACTTCATTTGGAACAGCAATTGGAGCTTTTTATAGTAAAGTAAAAATAGGTCATGTAGAGGCAGGACTTAGAACATACAATAAATATTCTCCATTTCCAGAAGAGGTAAACAGAAGATTAATTGCAAACTTAGCAGACTTGCATTTTGCTCCAACACAAGAAAATAAAGAAAACTTAATAAAAGAAAATATTCCAGAAAAAAATATTTTTGTTACAGGAAATACAATAATAGATACAATGCATCTTACAATAAAAAAAGACTATATATTTAAAAATGAAATAATAAAAAATATAGATTTTAGCAATGATAAAAAGTATATATTGCTAACAGCACATAGAAGGGAAAATCAAGAAGGACAAATAAAAAATATTTGTAAAGCAGTTAACAAATTAGTAAAAGAAAATTCGAAATTAGAAGTGATTTTTCCAGTGCATTATAGCCCAAAGGTAAGGAGAGAAGTCTATGAAACTTTACTAGAAAGTAATCAGATACATCTTTTAGAACCAATAAATACACATGATATGCATAATTTATTAAGCAGAATAGATTTAGTTTTAACAGATTCTGGTGGACTTCAGGAAGAAGCACCAACAATAGGGAAGAAAGTACTTGTTTTAAGAAATAATACAGAACGCCCAGAAGCACTAAAAACAGGACTAGTAGAGATAATTGGAACAGAAACAGAAAATATTGTGGCAACTACAAAAAAATATATATTAGAAGATACAAACAAAAAGGGATTTTTAGAAAATAATCCTTATGGAGATGGAAAAGCTTCAGAAAAAATTGCTAAAATCCTCCAAAAGTATTGACAAATAAAGAAAAATATATTAAAATATTTTACGTATTATGTGAAATATGCAGATGTTTTATAGTTACTCCCCGGTAAACTGTAAAAATAGCATGTTTGAGCAAAAGTTTGAATTGAAATGGAGGAAATAGATTACCATGAACAATACCACTTATAGTGTTAAAAAAAGCGAAATCGAGAGAAAATGGTATATAATTGATGCAGAAGGAAAACCACTAGGAAGAGTTGCAACAGAAGCCGCAAGACTACTAAGAGGAAAACACAAACCAACATTTACACCAAACCTAGATGTAGGAGACCATGTTATAGTCATCAATTGTAGTAAAGTAATATTAACAGGTGATAAAATAAATCAAAAAGTATATAGACATCATTCAGGATATATTGGAGGAATGAAGGAAATTAAAGCAAAAGATATGCTTGCAAACAATCCAGAAAAAGCAATGATGCTTGCAATAAAAGGAATGCTTCCACATAATAGCTTAGGTAGAGAGACAGTTAAAAAATTAAGAGTATATGCAGGTAGCGAGCATGAAAATCAAGCACAAAAACCAGAAAAATGGGAATTTTAAAGGAGGAGAAATAAATGCCTAAAGCAAATTCAGATAAAATAATGTTTTATGGTACAGGAAGAAGGAAAAGCTCAATTGCAAGAGTAAGATTAGTACCAGGCACAGGTAAAATAACAATAAATTCTAAAGATATAGACGAATATTTAGGACTAGAGACTTTAAAAGTAATAGTAAGACAACCGCTAGTTGCAACAGATACATTAAATAAATATGATGTAAAATGTAATGTAAAAGGTGGAGGATTTACTGGGCAAGCAGGAGCAATTCGTCATGGAATAGCAAGAGCATTAAATGAAGCAAATAGTGAATATAGACCAATATTAAAAACAAAAGGCTTCCTAACAAGAGATCCAAGAATGAAGGAAAGAAAAAAATACGGTCTTAAAAAAGCAAGAAAAGCTCCACAATTTAGTAAGAGATAATGTAAATATAAAAAGAGATGTTCAAAAAGAGCATCTTTTTTTTGCATATTTTTGCATATTTTTTGTTTTTTTACTAATAATAAGCATACATGAAATAAAATAGCATGAAAGGAGGAACGTATATGAAAGCACAAAAACACTTATATATAACAGGTACATCAAATGTATCTTGGAAAGATGCTATTGTTCAAGCAGTTAGTGAAGCATCAAAAACAATAGACTACCTAACATCAGTAAAAATACTAGAACAAAGAGCAACAATTTCTGGAAAGAAACTTTCAGAATTCTATGTTGACTTAGATTTAGTCTTTACAATAGATAGAGAAAGAGAGGATTAATTTTATGGATAAAATACAAACAAATGCACAGTACCAAGACTATGTCAATAAAAAATCTCCAAATTCTCCAATTATAAAAGACTGTTTTAATGCATTCTGGGTAGGAGGACTAATCTGCTGTATTCGGTCAACTCATATTAGATTTTTGTAAATTTAGAGGTATAGGTGAAGAATCAGCAGGAGCTATTACATCTATCATTTTAATTGGAATTAGTGCATTTTTAACATCATTAAATCTATTTAATAAAATTGGAAAATTTGCAGGAGCGCGGTTCACTTGTACCAATTACAGGTTTTGCAAACTCTATCGTTTCTCCAGCAATAGAATATAAATCGGAAGGATACATTATGGGGGTAGGGGCAAAAATGTTTACAGTTGCAGGTCCAGTGCTTGTATTTGGAATCTCTGCGTCAATTTTAGTACGGAATTATTTATTTGATTTTTAATACTCAGTCAGTAACCTTAGTGTAATGAATAGGAGGAGTTTATGCAAAAAATAGGAAAACAAACAATTAAATTTGATACACCTCCAAGCATATTGGAGACAGCATCCATTGTACGGTCCAAAGGAAACAGAGCGGTCCTCTTGCAAAATATTTCGATACTTGTCTTAATGATGAATTTTGGGGAGAAAAGACGTGGGAAAAAGCAGAAAGTAAAATAATTAAAGAAGCTATTAGTTTAGCAATAAACAAATCAAAGATTCCATCAGACCAAATAGATTATTGCTTTGCAGGTGACTTACTAAATCAATGTATTTCAGCAAGTTTTGGTATTCGATCATTTGCAATTCCATATTTTGGAATATTTGGTGCATGCTCTACATTTGTTGAAGGAATGATTTTAGCTAGTATTCTTGCATCAAGTGGGATAGCGAAAAATTGCTTATTTGCTACATCAAGTCATTTTTGTAGTGCAGAAAAACAATTTAGATTTCCACTTGAACTTGGAAATCAAAGACCGCCTACTTCACAATGGACAGTTACAGGAGGGGCAGCGGGAATTGTTTCAAATTCTGGAAATGGACCATATGTGACACATGCAACCCCTCGGAAGGATAGTTGATATGGGAATAAAGGATGCAAATAATATGGGAGCTGCAATGGCACCTTCTGCAGTTGATACAATAGTTTCTCACCTGCAAGATACAGGAAGAAAACCTAGCTATTATGATTTAATTGTAACAGGAGACCTTGGACATATAGGAAAAGATATTGTCTGCGATATGCTTCAAACATATGGATACAATGTTAGACCAAACTATAATGATTGTGGAGTACTAATATTTGATAAAGAAGCGCAAGATACACATTCAGGTGGAAGCGGTTGTGCATGCTGTGGAACAGTCTTTTCAGGATTTTTATTCAATCAGCTTAAACAAAAAAAATATAATAAAGTTTTGCTTGTTGCAACTGGTGCACTAATGAATTCAACTTCTTCTCAACAGGGAGAAAGTATTCCACGGAATAGCACATGCAGTTTCGATTGAGAATCTTGATAATTAGAAAGGACTTAAATTTATGTTTTTTAATAGTTTAAATTTTATGGATTATGTTTGGTGTTTTATTGTTGGAGGATTTATTTGTATAATTGCCCAAATATTGATAGATAAAACAAAAATAACTCCCGCTAGAATTCTTGTACTATTTGTAACAGTTCGGTGCAGTTCTTCGGAGGACTTCGGAATTTATAAATATATTATAGAATTTGCAGGAGCAGGAGCGACAGTGCCTCTTACAGGGTTTGGCGCAAATCTTGCAAAAGGAGCAATTAATGGGGTTAAAGAATATGGGCTTTTAGGAGCGTTTACAGGAGGAATTAAAGCAGCAGCAGGTGGAATTGCCGCAGCAATTTTCTTTCGGATACATTGCTTCTCTTGTTGCAAAACCAAAAATGAAGAAGCAGTAGTCTGCTTCTTTTTGTTATTCCTGTGATTGCATCATTTTAATCATGGTTAATATAATTTCACAATTCTTTTTAGACAAATTAGATAATTCAGTAGATAAACTTTCTTGTAATAATTTTTGTGGAGTAGTTATAAAATCAGATAATAATTTGGTTGGAGTAGTTTCTAAAGCATTACATAAATTTATAATTGGAATACAGCCTAACACATAATTTCCATTTTCTATTTCATATATATAATTAGCAGATAAATTTGATTTCTCAGCAAGAATTTCTCTAGAATATTTTTTATTATTTCTTAGATTATAAATTTTTTTACCAATAGTTTTTGCTATTAAATCTTTTTGAGGAATATTTTCAGACATAGTACATATCCTTTCTCAAATATAAATTAATTTTACTATTTCAAAGAATACTTTTAAAGTAAGTATACTTATAATTATTATAACCTTAAAATTAACAAAAAATAAATGGACTACAAGTATGCTTGTAAAAAGCAAAATGATATGATATTATAAAGTAAGATAATTTGATTAAATTAATAAAAAATTTAGTTAGTCATAAATAGTTATGTAAAGAGAAGAGAGATTATATGAAAAAGAAAAGAAAAGAAGAATTTTACAGTAAGATAAGAGAAAAATTAGACGAAATTGAAAGCTTAGATGAATTAAATATGGAACAAAAGTATTTAAGGCAACAAATACTTAGACAAGTCAGTGATACAAAGGAAGAATATGAAAAATATGATAAAAAATACAATATTGAGAAAACCAAAGAATTATTTTATAATTTTTTGGAACCTATTGAGCAAAACTTTTTAGAGAAAATACTAGGAGATTTAGGAAGTTTTTTCATGTATTTAAAAGAAATAATAGATAATATAAAAATAATTTCAAAAGCAAAACGTAAAGTAAGAAAGAATATCTATAATAATGAAAATAAAGAAAATAAAGAAGATGCAGAAAATTTAGAAGAAATAATAAAAAATTTAAAAAGAGTAGGAAGTATTAAAGAAATAGATGAAGAAGGAAGATTAATTATTCCTCCTATATATATATTAAGAGCTTTTTATCTAGTGCATAAAGTGTTTATATATAATATAGGAGAATACTTGGTATTAAGTTTAAATGATTTTGAAAATAGGGGGGAAATAATAGAAATAGATAAATTATCAAGAATAAGATTGGGTAAAATTTTATGGGATTGTAAGGAAAATGAAAAAATTGGAATTTGGGAGGTGAACAATTATATAATATTAACTAAACTTTCTGATAAATGTTATTTATGCAGAAGTAAAGAAAATTTAGTTAAGTATAAGGAATTATTAGTATGTAAAAAATGTTTTGAAAAACTAAAAAATGCAGAATGAAATAAAAACAAAATGATTAAATTATTGCGATGAATTTCGTATTTTTATTTCAACATTTTATGACTAATAATAATTATATAAATTACTATTAGCTAGTTATAATTAACTAATGAAAATGCGATAATATTATTAATAAATATAATGATTATTAGTAATATTGGAGGCAAATTGATGAGTAGAACAAACAGAAAAGAATATGAGGATTGGAAAGGATTTGGAGAAAGAACAAAAAGATCAAGAGAAAGTTGGGGATTAACAAGAGAAAAATTTGCAGAAATGATAGATAGAACAGAAAATTATACTTTGAGTTTAGAAAAAGGGGATAAAAGTTGTAGCATACATACTTTACATCAAATATGTTGTGCATTAAAGGCATCTTCTGATTATATATTATATGGTGAAAATAGGTATACAGATAAAGAATTTACAGATAGAGAAATATTATTAGAGATTATAAATAGATGTGATAGCAAAGAGCTGAAAGTAATAAAAGAGGTAATAGTTGCAATGTATCCAAATTTTAAAGAAATAGTAAAATAAAAATATATTTATTATTAGGGAAGCATGAATTTGCTTCTTTTCTTTTTATAGATACATAAAACAATTTCATTTCATAAGATATTATGAGGTGGAAAAAGTGGAAATAAAAAAAGGAGATATAGTTGGAAGAAAATCTTATGGAAAAGATATTATTTTTTATGTAGACAGAATCATAAAAGTAAAAAATGGAAAATCTTATGCTATCTTGAAGCGGAATGCATTATAGAATTGAAGCAGATAGCGAATTAGAAGATTTAGAGATAGTAGATAAAAGAAGCCTTTTAAAAAGTGCCAAAAGTATATTTTCAAAAAAAGAAAATGAAAAAAGGATTACATCAACAAATGCTTTGATTTTGCATTTAGACGGAGACAAAAGATATACTCAAAAGTCACAAAGATACTATAATAAATTAGGACTTAGAGCAATTGTTAAAAATGTACCAGAAAATAGGCAACCACAAGTAATAGGAAGTTTAATAAAAAGATATAATCCAGATATAGTGATAATAACTCGGACATGACGCTATGATAAAATCTAATGGAAATTATGATGACATATATAATTACAGGAATTCGAAGTACTTTATAAGGTCAGTTATAGAAGCAAGAAAAGCAGAAGGAAGAGATAAAGAAATTGTTATTTTTGCAGGAGCTTGTCAAAGCTTTTTCGAAGCTATAATGGCATCACGGAGCAAACTTTGCCTCATCACCCGCAAGAGTCTTAATAGATTTTATGGACCCATTAATTGTTGCTGAGAAAATAGCTACTACTGATAGAAATAGAATTATAACAATTAGAGATATAACTGCAGAATTACATGATGAAGGAAAGAGAGTGGGGGGCAGATTTGTAAAAGGGAAAAGGTGATGTAACAAATATGAAATGTAAATGTAATACAAATGTAATAAAAGAAGAAAAAAGAACGGGAATGCAGTCGTATGAACAGAAAGAAAGAATGCGTAAGAAACTACATTCTTTGACAATATTAGACAAAAATGATATAATTTGCTTATTCTTAAAGGATAGGTGATCAAATGATTTACAGGGATGATATTTCAAATTTAAGACAAGACATAATAGGAAAAGAAGGACAAAAGATAATAGTAAAAGGAGCACTTGGAAGAAGTAAATTTTTTGAAAAAGAGGCAACACTAGAAAAAGCATACCCAAATTTATTTGTAGTAAAGTATAACAAAGAAGAGGGAAATGCAACCTATAGTTACACAGATGTATTGACAAGAACAATTGAACTCCAAGTATTTGATGGAGAAAATTATTCCTCAATAATACCTGAAAAAGTAGAAATACCTAAGAAAAATGAAGAAGATACAAATGTAATAAGTGAAAAACTAGACTAAATGAAAGGTTATTTTTAGATAAAACTAAAAATAACCTTTTAAAATGTTGAAAAATAACTAGAAATATGGTTTAATATAAAGAATAGAAAGTGGGAGGAATAAAACTGTGGAAATTATAGAGAAGATGAAGAATTTTTTTAAAGATAAGACAAGGAAAATGACTAAAAATGATTGGATAATACTTGGAATAATTACACTTATATATTCAATAATATCATTTGTAAATCTTGGAAGCATGAAAAATCCGCAAACTTTTGAAGAACTTGCATATGGAGAAGAAATCGTAATTGAAATAGAAGGAGAAGCAAAGAAAATTTCTAAGATAAGACATTATTCTGGTACAGATACAGGTAATTATAGGATTTTTGGATCTTTAGATAATGAAAACTATGAATTTGTCGGAAATTATCAAGATAAATATGTCTTCATGTGGGAAGATACAAAAATAAATGAAGAGATAAAATATTTAAAATTAGTATCAATGAAAGACAAAAACAAAAGTTATTTGGGTGAAGTTGTATTGTATGATGAAAATGATGAAATTGTAAAAGTAGTACAAAACAGCGGAAATAAGGCTACAGATGAACAAAATGTTGTGCCAGAAACAATTGGATATATGAATTCAGTATATTTTGATGAAATATATTTTGCAAGAAGTGCATATGAATATGTAAACGGAATGATGGCATATGAATGGGTGCATCCACCACTTGGAAAACTAATACAAATGGTGCCAATTTACTTTTTAGGGATGACTCCATTTGCATATAGGCTTATGGGAAATTTGGCAGGAATATTAATGGTTTTAGTAATGTATATATTTGGAAAAACAATGTTTAAAGACAGTAAATATGCTTTACTTGCAGGACTTTTAATGATGTTTGATAATTTCCATTTCGCACAAACAAGAATGGGTACAGTAGATAGTTTTTTAGTTTTGTTTATTATGCTAAGTGCACTATTTATGCTAAAATATCTACTACTTGAGAAAGACTCAAAATTGAGAGAAAAGCTAAAATATTTATTTTATTCAGGGTTATTCTTTGGACTTAGTATTTCAGTTAAATGGACTGGACTATATGCAGGACTTGGACTATGTATAATGTTTTTTGGAAAAATGATAGTAGACTGTGTAAGAGAAAAGAAAATAGGAAAAGAATACATAAATATAATATTATCATGTATTGTTTATTTTATAGTAGTGCCATGTGCAATATATGTTTTAAGCTATTTGCTATTTCCAAATGTAAGACCAAATGGAGTAGGAAGTTTTAATGATATATTTGATCAAATTGAGCAAATGTATAGATATCATTCAGGATTAGTTGCAGAACATCCATTTACATCAAACTGGTATACATGGGGAGTTATGCTAAAGCCAGTATGGTTACATTCATCTACTCCAGCAGAAGGGATAAAATCAACTATCACAGGTATAGGAAACCCAGCAATATGGTGGATAGGAGCAATAGCTTGTGTATTTCTAATAGTAAAAACAATAAAATCAAGAAAGATAGAAGATATATTTTTGATAGCTATGATATGTACAAGTTGGCTTCCATATGCACTAATAGGGAGAATAATGTTTATGTACCATTTCTTCCCAACATTGCCTTTTGTAATGCTTGCAGTAGTTACACTTATAAAATCTGTTGATAAATTAACAAAACGAAACTGGATAATGCTTCGGATATATAGCGATTGTAATAGTAATGTTTATAGTATTTTATCCAATAACTAGTGGAATGCCAGTAAGCACAGAATATGTAGATTCATTAAAGTGGTTAAAAAGTTGGTATTTCTAAAATAAAGGAGAAATATGAAAGAGTTTTTTAAAAAGAATATATATATAATTGCAATTATATTAATTACAATTATTTTAATAGGATATATATATTTAGACAATACAAAACAAGCACATGATTTGCCATTTCATTTGGCAAATGTAGAAAATCTAATAAAAAATGACTTAAAAGCAGATTTGATAATGCCAAATATAGGAAATGACTTAGGGTATGGATTATATATATTCTACCCTAAGCTTCCACATTTAATATATAGCCGGATTTGGAAGTGTTTTTGCACTTGCAGGTATAGAAATTATAGATAGCATTCAAGCTGTAAATATATTAATTTCAATAGCTTCAGCACTTAGTATGTATTTTTTCATAAAAGAAGTAACAAAAAGCAAGAAACAAGCATTTGTTGCTTCAATAGTCTATATGTTATTTCCATATAGACTTCGGAACTATCACAGTCAGAATGGCAATAACAGAGAATTTTGCAGGAATATTTATTCCGATTGTATTACTTAGTTTGTATTATTTATTTAAAGATGAGAAAAAGAAATTTTATATAGCATTCATAATAGGTTATGCAGGGCTAATATTTAGCCATTATATTATAGCAATGTATTTTTCTATATTTGTATTTATAATATTACTTATTTATATAGATAAGCTATTTAAAGAAAAAAGAGTTTTGAGATTGATTTTAGGGACATTAGCTGTAATAATAATTGTACTTCCAAGCATAGTAATATTTTTGGAACATTATAATCTTGATTATTTAGTATATAAAGATAATTATGTGACTAATTTAGCATTAGTTGAAGGAAATATTTTAGAGTTAAAAGAGTATATAATTCCAGAAGAAAGTTATGATTGGACAATACCATATTATATTTATGGAAGTGTAATACTATTATGTGTATTTAGCATAGTAGTTCTTATAAGAAAACATAGAAGAGAAGATATATTAAATGTATTACTGATAGCTTTCTGCATATTTATGATGAGTTTTAAAGGAATATGGAAGTTATTGCCTGAGATGTTTTATAATATACAATTCCCATGGAGAATGGAATTAATACTTGCTGTATTTATAGCTATACTTGCACCTAAGTTTATGGAGAGATTTAATAGTAAGATATTATTTGGAGTAAGTATTTTAATATGCATTATTCCTTCTGTATTTTTGATAAATAAGCTTGATAAGAGGATATATCATAGAGATAATACAGTTATAGAATTAGAAAGAGGGACAGGAAATCTAAGCGAATATTACCCAAATGAATATCTAAATAATAAGTCATACTATTCAAGAAAAGCAGGAATAGACATAATAGAAGGAACAGGAGAAGCTGTAATAATAAAAAATGAAGGAAAAGAACTAGAATTTTTAATAAAAAATAGTAAAAATATGAAAATAGAACTACCAAAGATATACTATAAAGGTTATAAGCTAACAAAATATGAAAATAAAGATAAAAGTAAAGAAATAAAGTCTGAATTTGAACTAGAACGAGGAGAAAAAGGTTTAATAGAAGTGAAACTAGAGGAGGGAACCTATAAACTAAAATATACAGGAACATTTAGCTATAATCTAACAAGAATAATAAGGGGAATAGCAGTAATAACTAGCATAATAGCATGTATAATTCTAAATATAAAAAAGGTAAAAAAGGTTGACAAAAAATCTACTCCATAGTATAATATTTACACACTAAACAAAAAGGAGGTGAAAATATATGAAGGACAAGCAATTTGAGATGATTATGAATGAGTTCGGAAAAGTAAACTCTAGAATAGGAAAACTTGAAGAAAAGCTAGATACATCACTAGCAGAATTAAGAACATCAGTAGAGGAACTAAAAAAGAGTGACCGTGATATAATGAATCACATAAATACATCGGTAGAAGAACTAAAAAAGAATGACCACGAACTGGCAAATTATATAATTAACGGAGTGCAAAGAACTATTGATAGTCATCTTAAAGAATATCACAAAGAGCAAGAAGTCGTTACATAAAAGAATTACAAATCTATATTAATTATAAAAAGGAGGGAGAAACATGGAAAATCAACAATTTACTCAAATTATACAAGCAATAAATGGACTAGAAGAGAGATTAGAAAGAAAAATGGATGAAAAACTAAGTAGCTTAGAAGAAAGAATGGATGAAAAACTAAGTTGCTTGGAAGAAAGAATGGATGAAAAACTAAGTTGCTTAGAAGAAAAGATGGATGAAAAATTAATTGGCTTAGAAAAAAGAATGGATAGAAAAATGGACAGCTTAGAAGAGAGAATAAATGATGGAATAGAGCAGAAAGTTGATTCGCTTGAAAGCAAAATGATTGCTACATTCAATTTAAGAATAGCAGAAGTAAAAGGTGAACTCTCAGGCTTAAGAGAAGAAGTTAGAAGTAATAATGCGCAATTTTGTCATCTTTTAGGAAATATTAGCAAAAGAGTTCACGATATAGAAGAAAAAATTGCATAATAATTAGAAAGAAGTTTTACTCAAAAAACTAAATTTAATTCAAATTAATTTAATTCTTTTTATATAAAACGGGGGCAAATAGACACCTTATAAATGGGTATTGAGATAATATTTATTTATAAGGTGCCTATTTTATATAGGGACATAAAAATTTAAAGAATAAAAAACGATGAAAAACTGGATTTGTAATATAAATGTAATATTCTGCGAAAGGCTAGGGACACAAAGAAAATATCCAAAAATTTCTAAAAATGGAAAGAAAATTCAAAAATATGCTTGACAAATCAAAGCACATTGTGTAGAATAATATTGTTAACGTTAGGGAAAAAGCCAAGAACCCTAACAAAATGTTAAAAAAATTTTTTCATATGAAGGGAGAAAAAAAGAATGAAAAAAACTTTAAAAGTATTAATGGCAATCGCACTATTCGCAGTAGTATTATCAATAGCTACTGGAGTAAGCGCAAAAACATTTACACAATATGTAGATGACAAAGTATTTGTATTAGGAGGAGAAATCGGTGGTATAAAGAATTATACAATCGATGCAACAAAAGTAGCAGACATAGACACAATAGAAGTAACAACAGGAGCAGTTCAATTAGATTTATCTGGTGAAACATTAGATAAAGATATAACAATTGAAAAAGGAGCTAAATTAGTAATTTCTGGTGAAGGAACAATTTCATCTAAAATTATTAACAAAGGTACACTTGTATTACAAGGTGACTTAACAGTAACAACTATGAAAGTTACTAATGCAGGAAGAGTTGAAGTTAGAACTAAAGATGGTGAAACACCAGCATTAGCTGATAATTCTATAACATTAACATCTAGCACAGCAGAAGTTATTTCAGCAGTAAAAATACCTGATGCAGTTAAAGCTGAAACAGATACAGTTGCATCTAAAGTTGGTTACTATATATTAAAAAATAAAGCTGAAAGCAAAACAATATTTGCTTACACACCTTTATTATCAATTGATGCTTATGTAGTAAACTCAACAGGAGACAAAGTAACAAAATTAGAGGAAGACACAGTTTATGAAGTAGTAATAAAAGGAAACTATACATTTGATGGAAAATCTTATGAAATAATTCCATGGTTACCAGTTTTAAATGGTTCAACACTAAGTGATGAAGATTTTGCAAAAATAGAAACAACATTAGTAGCAAATCCTGATTATGCAGGAGCTCAAAAATTAACATTCAAAATTGGTAAAGATTTAGTAGGAAAAGCTTTTACATTAGACATTGGTGGAAGAGCTATGAATGGAAAAGTATATGAATATACAGTTAAAAAAGTAGCTGTTAACGGAGCAGTTGTTCCAACAACAGAACCTACAGCTACAGCTGAACCTACAGCTACACCTGCACCAACAGAAGCACCAAACAAAGGTGACAAAGATGAAACACCTAAAACAGGTGACAGCATAATACCTGCAACAGCAGTATTAGCAGTAGTTGTTATAGCTAACGTAGTATATTTCGCAAAATCAAAAAGAAGCTAAAATATACTAAATTATAGATAGCAATTAAGGGAACTCTATTACAGAGTTCTCTTTTGTTTTGCTTTCTGTTCTATTTTCCTAATATCTACATATATATTAATAAAAAGTAATATCAAGGAGGAAAATATCATGATAGATGCGATAAAAGAAAATCTATGTATTAATAAGATTGTAGGAAGCAAAAATTTTCAGATAATGATAGAAGGAGATAGTATAATACCAGATACAAAACCAGACATATTAAGTGCAATTTCAACTTCACGGAAATATTTGTATATATAAAAAAGAAATTTTAGAAGGAAAAATAAGACTTGATGGTAATGTTAATATTTATTTGATGTATCTTGCAGATGGAGAAAATGGAAGAACAAGAGCTTTCAATGCAAATATAGATTTTACAGAAATACTAGACTTTCCAAAAGTAGAAAGTGGAATGATACTAGATGAAAATATTTGGATAAAAAATATAGAATGTAAAGTTTTAAATGGTAGAAAGGTAAATTTCAAAGTTCTCTTAGAGCTTGAATCAAAAGTCTTTTTAAACGAAAATGAAGAAATGATAAGAGAAATAAAAGGGATAGATGATATAGAATCACAAATAGTATCTTTAAAAATGAATTCACTTGTAGGTCAAAATTCAAGTAAGGCATTAGCAAAAGAAACAATAGTAATAGATAGCACAGATAACTTAGAAGAAATCCTTTCAGTAGATTTTAATATAAAAAACAAAGATACAAAAATAAGCTATAATAAGGTATTAGCAAAAGCAGATATAGAATTAAGCGTATTATACTTAACAGATGATGGAAGAATAAAGAAAGCAGAAGAAAATATTCCAGTAATGGGATTTATTGACATAGTAGGAGTCTCAGATGACGATATATGTGATATGAAATATAAATTAAAAAATATTTCAGTAAAGCCAAATGCAACTGAGGAACATTCTATAGGTGTAGATGTAGAGCTTGAGATATATTGCAGAGTATTTGGAAATAAAGAAGTAAGTGTGATTCAAGATATGTATAGTCCAAGTAGAAATTTAGAATTCAAGTCAAATAGTGTAAGTACAGCTGTGAATATGCAAAACACTAAAACATCTGTAAATATTAGAGAAAAAGTAAGACTTGAAAACCAGGAAAATAGTAAGATATGCAGTGGAATTGCATATGCTGTAATAAATGAAAGAAATGTTGGAAGAGATGTTGTAAAATATGAAGGAGATTTGAAGCTAAAATTTATTTTATTAAATAATGAAGAAACAGAGACAAGGAAAGAAGAAATTTCAATACCATTTTCATTTAGTCAAGAAATTCAAGGAATAAATAAAGATAGCAGAGTTGAAGTAGAAATAACGCCTATATTCCAAGAGTTTACAAAAGATGGAGCAGAAATCACAGCAAAAATAGATTTAGAAGCACAAACAAACTCATATAATTTAGAAACAATAAATGTAATTGATGGAATAGAAGAAAGAGAAGAAGGAGATGAATGCCCATATAGTATGGTAATCTATTTTGTAAAACCTGGGGACACTATTTGGAAAATAGCAAAAAAATATAAAAGTACAGTTTCTGATATAGCAAGAGTAAATAATATAGAGAATCCAGATAAAATAAGTGTTGGAATGCAACTTTTTATACCTAAGAGTATGAAAATTAGGAACGAAATTCCATTAAAAGTATAAAATAAAATATGGATAAAATATATACAAGAAAAAGAATAAGATTACCATACATAAGATATATGGGATTTAGAAACCGTAAAAACGCCCTTAAACAGAAATTAATGTTTCAAGGGCTAATAATATTAATTATAGCTTTTACAACCCTAAATGCGATTGTAAGCTCGTTTGAACCTATATTAGACAAAGTGTGCAAAGATGTTGCTATAGGAAAGGCAACCATAATTTCAAATAATGTTGCGACTGAAGTAATGAAAAAATACTCATATGATGATTTTGTAAAGATATCTAAAGATACAAATGGTAATATTTCAATGCTTCAGTCTAATATTATAACAATAAATGAGGTAACATCAGATGTTGCGGTAAAAATTCAAGAAGAACTAATTAATAGCGAAGAAAGCACAGCAAAGATTAAATTTCGGAAGTTTTTCTGGAACAAAGTTTTTTTCTGGAATTGGTCCAGATATAAAAATAAAACTTCTTGATACAGGAACAGTAGAAACAAAAGTAAGGTCAGAATTTGAAAGTAATGGTATAAATCAAACAGTCCATAGAATTTATCTTGATGTAAAATGTAATGTTAGCATTTTGACACCATACAACATAGTTGATACAGTAGTTTCAAATGAAGTAGTTCTAATTGAAAATGTAATAGTGGGGCTTGTTCCTTCTACCTATTATAATCTTGAAGGAATGGAAAAGAGTAATTTGATAGACATAATTGAATAAAATTTATAAAATCCTCAAAAAAGCTTGACAAATGAATAAAAATGGTGTAAAGTATAATAGCATTACACATTTTAAGAGGTAAAAAAGTATGGATAAAAATGTTGAGATAGCTGTGCTTTGTGATGTTTATGGCGAAATGCTTACAAAAAAGCAACTAGATGTAATTGATTTATATTATAATGAAAATTTATCACTTGCAGAAGTTGCAGAAGAAGTAGGAATTACAAGGCAAGCTGTGAAAGATAGTATTCAGAAAGGGGAGAAAAAACTTTTTCGGATTAGAAGAAAAGCTAGGAATTATGAAGAAATCACAAAAACAAGAAAAGCAAATACAAAAGATATTATCTGAACTTGCAAAAATCCAAACTAAATACACAGATGAAGAAATAGAAGACATTTTAAAAAATGTGAAACAAGAATTACAATGTTTAGTGTAAAGATAAATATTTTATGTAAGGAGAGTAACTATGGCATTTGAAGGTTTATCCTCAAGACTCCAAGGAATAACAAGAAAGCTTAGAGGGAAGGCAAGAATAACAGAAAGTGATTTGAAAGAAATTTTAAGAGAAGTTAAACTTGCGCTATTAGAAGCAGATGTAAACTACAAAATCGTTAAAGAGTTTATTGCAGAAGTAGAAAAAAAGGCACTTGGGCAAGATGTTCTAAAATCACTTACACCAGGCCAACAAGTAATAAAAATTGTAAAAGATGAACTTATAGAACTTCTTGGAGGAGAAGAAAGCAAGATTGCATTTACTCCAAACCCACCAACAGTCATAATGCTAGTTCGGATTGCAAGGATCTGGTAAAACAACAACTTGCGGAAAACTTGCAAATTTACTTAGAAAACAAGGGAAAAAACCACTTTTAGTCGCATGTGATGTTTATAGACCAGCAGCTATAAAGCAATTACAGGTAGTAGGCGCAAGTTTAAATATCCCAGTATTTGCAAATGAAGCTTCAAAAGACGTTGTGCATATTGCAAAACAAGCAATGAATGTTGCAATTTCAAAATTAAATGACGTTGTGATACTAGATACAGCAGGTAGACTTCACATTGATGAAGAATTAATGCAAGAACTTCAAAATGTAAAACAAAATGTAAAACCCCATGAAATTTTACTAGTAGTAGATAGTATGACAGGTCAAGATGCAGTAAATGTTGGAGAAGTTTTTAATGAAAAACTAGGAATTGATGGAGTTATCCTTACTAAACTTGATGGAGATACAAGAGGCGGTGCAGCACTTTCAGTAAAAAAAGTTACTGGAAGACCAATTAAATTTTCTGCAAATGGAGAAAAACTAAGTGATATTGAAACATTTTACCCAAATAGAATGGCTGAAAGAATACTTGGTATGGGAGATGTTTTATCAATAATAGAAAAAGCTGAAGAAGCAATGGACGAGCAGGAAGCAATTGAACTCGAAAAACAGCTTAGGAAGCAAGAGTTTGATTTAGATGATTACCTTGCTCAGTTAAGACAAATTAAAAAAATGGGTTCATTTTCATCTATATTAAAAATGATTCCAGGTGCAAGTAAACTTGGAGATATAAAGGTAGATGATAATGAATTTGTAAGAATAGAAGCTATGATATGTTCTATGACTAAAAAAGAAAGAAGAAATCCAAAGATTTTAAATGGAAGTAGAAGAAGCAGAATAGCAAAACGGTTCTGGTACAACAGTGCAAGATATAAATAAATTCATGAAGTCTTTTGAAATGACGCAAAATATGATGAAACAGATGAAGAGTAAAAAAGGTGGAATAAGAAAAACACTAAAAGGCATGAATTTAGACAATATTGATTTAAAGAACCTAAAAATATAGTTATTAATGTTAAAAAATATATAGAAGGCTAGAGATATCTAACTTCTAATATCTAAATTCTAGAATAGGAGGAAAGAAATAAATGGTTAAAATTAGATTACAAAGAATAGGAAAGAAAAAAGCACCATTTTATCACATAGTAGTTGCAGATTCAAGGTCACCAAGAGATGGAAAAATAATTGAACAAATTGGAACATATGACCCAATGAAAGAACCAGCAGTTATAAATCTTGATAAAGAAAAATGCGAAACTTGGATGAAAAATGGAGCAAGACCTACAGATACAGTAAAAGCTTTGATTGAAAAAGCATAAGAAAGGAAGTAATTGCATAATGAAAGAAGTTTTACAAACAATTATTGAAGCCCTAGTGCAAGAAAAATCAGAAGTAGAAATAAATGAAAAAGAATTACAAAAAGAAATTTTATTTGAAGTAAAAGTTGCAAAAAATGATATGGGACGAGTAATTGGAAAAGAAGGTAGAATTGCGAAAGCAGTAAGAACAATCTTTAAAGCAGTTGCTACTAGAGAACATAAGAAAGTTACAATTGAATTTATAGATTAGGAGAAATCCAAAATATGGATAACTTATTAGAAATAGGTCAAATAGTAAACTCATATGGTATAAAAGGTTTCCTAAAAGTTGTACCTTTCACAGATAATGTTAAAAGGTATGATGATTTAAAAACAATATATATCGAGAAAAATAAGAAACTAAAAGAAATGGAAATAGAAGAAGTTAAGTATCATAAAAACCTTGTGCTTCTTAAGCTAAAAGGAATAGATGATATAAATCAGACTTTAGAATTTAAAAACTGTTATATAAAAATTGATAGGAAAGATGCAGTAGAGCTTCCAGAAGATACTTACTTCATAGTAGATTTAATAGGGCTTGAAGTTATAACAGATGAAGGCGAAACTTTGGGTAAATTAATAGATGTATTTCCAACTGGCAGTAATGATGTATATGTTGTGAAAAATGAACTAGGAAAGCAAACACTATTGCCTGCAATAGGAGATGTAATAAAGAAAGTTGATATTCAAAATAAAAAAATGATAGTACATCTTATAGAGCGGTTTAGTTCGGAGGAAGCAAAGAAAATGAAGTTTAGTGTATTAACGCTTTTCCCAGAAATGTTTGGAGCATTAAATTATAGCATTATTCGGAAGAGCAAGAGAAAAAAATCTAATAGAACTTGAATTAATTAATATTAGAGATTTTTCGAAAAATAAACATAAAAAAGTTGATGATACACCATATGGTGGTGGAGCTCGGAATGGTAATGATGCCTGATGTTGTATATGATGCATATGAATCAGTGAAAACTGAAAATTCAAAAGTTATATATATGTCTCCACAAGGGAAAACTTTAAAACAAAATGAAGTAAGGCATTTTTCTAAAGAAGAACACATAATTTTACTTTGCCGGACATTATGAGGGGATTGACCAAAGAGTTATAGATGAAATTGTAGATGAGGAAATTTCCATTGGCGATTATGTTTTAACAGGAGGAGAACTTCCTAGCATGGTATTTATAGATGCTGTTTCTAGGTATGTAGATGGGGTTATTTCGAGTGAATCTATTATTGATGAAAGTTTTTCAAATGGGAATTTACTTGAGTATCCTCAATATACAAGACCAGAAGAGTTTCATGGAATGAAGGTTCCAGAAGTCCTACTTAGCCGGACATCATAAGAACATAGAAAAATGGAGAAGAGAAATGCAATTAAAGGTCACAAAAATGAAAAGGCCTGAGAGTGCAAACATTGATAAAATGAAAGGAGTTTAGAATAATGGACGTTATAAGAGCTATAGAACATGAACAATTAAAAGAAAAAGTTCCAGTACTTGATGTAGGAAATACTGTAAGAGTTCATGCAAAAATTAAAGAAGGAAACCGTGAAAGAATACAGGTTTTCGAAGGAATTATTATTAAAAAACAAGGTGGAGGTGTTAATGAAACTTTCACTGTTAGAAAAATTTCATATGGAGTTGGAGTTGAAAAAACTTTCTTGCTTCATTCACCTAACGTAGAAAAAGTTGAGGTTGTAAGAGTTGGTAAGGCTAGACGTGCTAAGCTTTATTATTTAAGAGATAGAGTTGGTAAATCTGCAAGAACTAAGGAGAAAGTTGGAGCTAGAATTGAGAACAAGGAAATTACTATAAAGGAAAATCTTGAAGTTCCAGAAGAAAACGCAAATCAAGTAGAAGAAGCTCCTGTGGAAGCACAAGTTAGCGAAACACCAGCTACTGAGACAGTTACTGAAACAGTTGAGGCACCAGATGTTAAGACTGAAAATCCTGTAGTTGAGGAAGTTGTTGACACAGTTTCAGAGGAGAAGGTTGACGAAGTTAAGGAATAAGCTTTAATTGAAAATTTATCCTGTTTATGGTAAAATATTTATGTTAAACCTTTTTATCCTGTTTTTCAGGTTGATATATACAGCAATTGTAAAAATAATTTTTTGGGGAGGAATAACAATGGTATTTTGGGTGATTTTCGGAATTGTACTTTACATTGTGACTAAGCTGGTGATGAACAAGTGCTTCGAGCCTCAGAAGGAGAAAGACCGTATACGTTATGCTCATTTTCCAGCATTTCAACGATATCAAAGAGTAGTGGTTAGTAAGACTCGGACTGGTGAACAGGTTTTACTCCATGTACTCGTTTGTCTATGTATTGGCATATTTGGAGGAATGCCATCAGCGGTTATGGTTGGTATGTGCTACGATGTCCCTTTCTATGGCAAGGTAATTATAGCTATAATAATGGGGATAGGTACATATATTGTAGCAAAATTTGCATCAATAAAACCTAGTGTATTTGATAACAAGTTATCACATCTTCTCTTTGCTGTCGTATTTATCATTTCAGTAATTGTTTGGTTTGGACCTGCTGATAGGTATAGCAAGAATTTTGAAAAGATAAATAATGTGGATACGGTTATATGGCGCGATAGAAAGGAACTCTTGTATTTCTGTAATGTTCCAGTGCAGAATGTATCTGGTAAGATTCATGGGAGTAGTGGAGTTTTTAGCGGAAGTGTAGATGGAAGTATTGAGACGGCTCATGAGCTTACGTATTGGTATGTAGGTGAGAATGGTAATGGCATTTTTGCTACTGCTACTGCTGATACTTCGGAAATTGTGTTTATTGAAGATGGAGAGACACCTCATGTAGATATCTCTGCATGCCGAAGTGCGGATAAGATTGTTAACCGTAACACGGATAAGGAATGGGAACATACGGCTAGGGAATATACTAGGTATGTGTTTTACCTTCCTAAAAGTGTAATGGGAAATAGTCTAAGTTAACCAAAATATCGGGGACGCGCAGTTCGCACGTCCCTTTTTTAAAATTAATAAAAAATTAAGCTTTCGAACCTTTATTCTTAAGAAGTTTTTTGATATAATACAATATATGATACATGTTAATAGCAAGCACACAATATTTAAAAAAATTTAAACTTAGGCTTTCACGAGCCGTTTGGGAGTGATATTTTTATTTTTGGTGGCGGACGCGCAGGGATGCTCCCCGAGTGGATATGACCCGTTGCGAATGGAGGCGCCCGAAGGGTGTCCGACAGCAAGGTAGCCACCAAAAATGAAAATATCACTTCCAAAGGTAGGCGGAAACCCAAAGCACAAATTTAAACAATAGTAAAAAAGAAAGGGAAAACAAATGTATAATATATTAGTATGCGATGATGACAAAGAAATAGTAAAAGCTATAGAAATTTATCTAGTAAGAGAAAATTACAATGTTTTAAAGGCATATAACGGAGAAGAATGCCTTAAGATTTTGAATGAAAATACTATTCATTTAATTATTTTAGATATAATGATGCCCAAAAAAGACGGAATAGAAACAATAGAAGAAATCAGAAAAAGCAGAGCAATACCAGTAATTATGCTTTCAGCAAAATCAGAAGACGAAGATAAAATAAAGGGCTTAAACATAGGAGCAGATGATTATGTAACAAAACCATTCAATCCATTAGAATTAATAGCACGTGTTAATTCAGGAATTAGGAGATATACAAAACTTCGGAACTATGGAAAATGAGAAAAATAACAAAATATATAAATCAGGAGAATTAGTTGTAGACGATGATTTAAAGAAGGTAATTGTTGAAGGTAAAGAAGTGAAACTAACGCCTACAGAATTTAATATACTTAAATTTTTGACAAAAAACAAAGGAATAGTGTATTCTATAGATAAAATTTATGAAAATGTATGGGAAGATGAAGCTTATGGAGCAGATAATATTATTGCTGTACATATAAGGCACATAAGAGAAAAAATCGAAATTAACCCAAAAGAACCCAAATATTTAAAAGTTATTTGGGGAATTGGATATAAAATTGAAAATATTTAGTAAAGGTGAATTATATGAAGGAAAGCAAGATATTAAAAGCATTAAGTTATATTCTACTTCCAATATTTATGCGGTGTAATAATAATTGCAAGTTTTTATAGTATAAATAAACAAAGATATGCAATGGAACTTGATGAAAATTATTTTGAAAGTTTTGAATTTGCTAATCAATATTTCTATTCTCTAAGAGAAGAAGTACGTTCATTAGTTTATAATACAAATGAGCCAAATTTAACAAATAATCTTGGAGCAAGGCTATATTATAGACCAAACACAGTGAATGGATTTATGTTTCTAGAAAATTATAAATATTTGATAATACATAATACAGGAAATAAAATATATACAAATGTAGAAAATTTTTACGATAATCCAAACATAGAACAAGTAAAAGATATAATAAAAAGTTCAAGTGGCATAAAGTTTTATATTGAAAATGGAGTAATAAAAACAGATTCAGTAATTTTGCAAGAGCATTGGCAATATTATGAACCATTATTTCAAGGAACATATTATTATTCAAAAAATAATGAAGTAAAAGATACCACAAATGATTATGAAAAAGCATTAGAGAAATATATGAATGGAAAAGAAAGCGTAGAATATAGTGAAGAAGTAAAAGAATATGATGAAGACCGTATAAAAATTATACTGCAAGAAGCCGAAGAAAATATTGTATATGTAGACTATGATATAGGCGATTTTACAATATATATGGCATTTGATGAAAAACTCTCTCACAGTAACTATGATATGTATATATTAAGCATAATGGAATTACTAAAAGATTATGAAGATATTTTATATGTATCAGTTCCAATTTGCGGTATATTTACAGTAATAATAGCTGTATATCTTGTGATGGCGATTGGATATAAAAAAAGCAAGGAAGATATTGAATTAAATGATATAGATAAAATTCCAATTGAAATCATAATTTGCATTTTAAGTATAGTTTTAGGAATAATTTCAGAGATAACTACAAGATTTACAAATACTAGGTTTGAGTACTTCAAATTATATTTAAGCGAAATTGTAACAGCATATGCAGTAATCTACATACTGAGTGCAGTAACACTTACAACAATAGTTAAAAGGATAAAACTAAAAGTATTAATTAAAAACAGTTTAATATGGAAATTTTTTGAATTATTAAGAAGTTTGTTTGATAAAATAAGGAAGATATTTGAAGTATTAATAGAAAGACTAAGTACAAATTGGAAAGTTATACTATCTGTATGTGGATATTTATTTATAACAGGAATGATTACAGAAATGTTTGAAGATATAAACGAACCATTTATTAAAGTTTTGTTAAATTCGGCAATAACAATATATGTGATTTACTATATAATAAAAAGGCTAAATTGCTTTGAAAAAATAAAAGAACAACTAAAGAAAATATACGAAGGCGACAATAAAGATAGGCTTGAAGAAAACGATTTCACAAAAGAATTTAAAGAAGTAACACACTATGTAAACGACATCTCAAATGGTTTTGAAAATGCAGTTGAAGAAGGAATAAAAAGCGAAAGATTAAAAACAGAACTTATAACAAACGTTTCGCATGACATAAAAACACCATTAACATCAATAATAAACTATGCAGACCTAATAAAACAAGAAAATATAGAAAACGAAAAAGTAAACGAATATATAGACATACTTCTAAGCAAATCACATAGACTAAAAAGACTTACAGAAGACTTAGTAGAAGCGTCAAAAGTCTCATCAGGAAATGTAAAACTAAACCTAGAAAACATAAACATAGTAGAATTAATAAACCAAACAACAGGTGAATTTGAAGACAAATTTAATGAAAAAAATCTAACAATAATAACAGACATGCCAAAAGAAGATATCTTAGTAGAAGCAGATTCAAGATATATGTATAGATTAATCGAAAATGTATTTAGCAATATCGCAAAATATGCACTAGAGCACTCGAGAGTGTATATAGATATGGAAAAAGAAGAAGAAAAAGTGAAGATAGAAATAAAGAATATTTCAAAAGATAAACTAAATATAAGTGAAGAAGAATTAATGCAAAGATTTGTAAGAGGAGATAAATCAAGGACAACAGAAGGAAGCGGATTAGGATTATCAATTTCCAGAAGTTTAACAGAATTACAAAAAGGAATATTCAAAATAGAAATAGACGGAGACCTATTTAAAGTAAAAATAGAATTCAACATAAAAAAATAAGAAAACTTTTGTGCAAACTATTGTTTTTAAAAAATATTTGTAGTATAATATAAAACATAAGTTTATATATAAAAAGAAAGGCAAAACAATGAACAATAAAATAATTATAAAAGGCGCAAAAGAACACAACTTAAAAAATATAAATCTAGAAATTCCAAGAGACAAGTTAGTTGTGATAACAGGACTTTCAGGTTCGGGAAAATCCTCATTAGCATTTGATACACTATATGCAGAAGGACAAAGAAGATATGTAGAAAGTCTATCTTCATATGCACGTCAATTCTTAGGAATAATGGAAAAACCAAATGTAGAATCGATAGACCGGATTATCTCCAGCAATCTCAATAGATCAAAAAACAACCTCGAAAAATCCACGTTCCACAGTAGGAACAGTAACAGAAATATACGACTACATTCGTCTTTTATATGCAAGAATAGGAACAGCATATTGCCCAAACTGTGGCAAAAAAATAGAAAAACAAACACTTGACCAAATAGTGGATAACATATTAGAATTAGAAGAAGGAACAAAAATACAAGTACTTGCTCCAATAATAAGAGGAAGAAAAGGAGAATTCGTAAAACAGTTAGAAGGATACCAAAAAGAAGGATTTGTACGTACAAGAATAGATGGGGAAATATTTGAGCTTACAGATGATATAAAAATAGATAGAAAAAAGAAACATAACATAGAATTAGTAATAGATAGACTAATCATAAAAGAAGGAATTAGAAACAGACTAGCAGAGTCAGTAGAAGTAGCATTAAAGCATGCAGAAGATTTAGTATTAATTGAAATAAATGGAAAAGAAAATCGTATGTATAGTGCAAACTATGCATGCCCAGACTGTGGAATAAGCCTTCGGAGAATTATCGCCAAGGATGTTTTCGTTCAATAACCCATTTGGAGCATGCCCAACATGTACAGGAATAGGGTATTTAATGAGAATGGATGAAGAACTAATAGTTCCAGACAAAGAAAAAACTTTATATGATGGAATAAAAGCATTTGGTGCAAGTACAATGAAAAAAGGCGATACAATGGCAAAAATGTACTTTGAAAGCATAGCAAAACATTATGGAGTAGATATCAAAAAGCCAATAAAAAAATTACCAAAAGAATTCCTAGAGAAAATCCTATATGGAACAGGAAATGAAAGTATAGATTTTGAATATGAATCAAGTGTAGGAATAAGAAAATTTAAAACACCATTTGAGGGAGTTATACCAACACTCGAAAGAAGACACAACGAAACAAAATCACAAGGGATGAGAGACTTTTATGAGATGTATATGAGCGAAAGCGACTGCCCAACATGTAGTGGAGCAAGACTAAAAAAAGAAGTGCTATCAGTAAAAGTAGGAGACAAAAATATAAACGAACTTACAGAAATGTCAATCACAAGTATGAAAGACTACTTAAATTCTTTAAAATTAACACAAAAAGAAAAAATGATAGCAGACCAAATATTTAAAGAACTAAACAAAAGATTACAATTCTTAATAGATGTAGGTCTTGAGTATTTAACATTATCAAGACCAGCAGGAACTTTATCTGGAGGAGAAGCACAAAGAATAAGACTCGCAACACAAATAGGTTCAAGCCTAACAGGGGTTTTATATATATTAGATGAACCAAGCATAGGCTTGCACCAGAGAGATAATGATAAACTTATTAATACATTAAAAAAACTTAGAGACTTAGGAAATACAGTCTTAGTAGTAGAGCATGATGAAGATACCATGCTTGCATCAGACCAAATAATAGATATAGGACCACGGACCACGGAGTACATGGTGGAAACGTTGTTGCACAAGGAACAGCGGAAGAAGTAAAATTAATAGAAGGCTCTGCTACAGGAGATTATTTAAGTGGAAGAAAGAAAATTGCAGTCCCTAAAAAAAGAAGAAAAAGTAATGGAAAATCAATTGAAATATTAGAAGCAGTGCAAAATAATTTAAAAAATATAAATGTAAAAATTCCACTAGGAGTGTTTACTTGTATTACAGGAGTATCAGGTTCAGGTAAATCAACTCTTATAAATGAAGTATTATATAAAACAGCCATAAAGGAGCTAAATGGCTCAAATGAAAAACCAGGGAAATGTAAGGGAGTAAAAGGACTAGAAAATATTGATAAAATAATTAATATAGACCAATCTCCAATAGGAAGAACTCCACGTTCAAATCCAGCAACATACACAGGAGTATTTGATATAATACGTGATTTATTTGCAACAACAAATGAAGCAAAAATGAGAGGATATCAAAAAGGAAGATTTAGTTTTAATGTTCCAGGAGGCAGATGTGAAGCTTGTCAAGGAGATGGAGTATTAAAAATAGAAATGCATTTCTTACCAGATATATATGTGCCATGTGAAGTATGCAAAGGAAAAAGATATAATCAAGAAACACTAGAAGTAAAATATAAAGGAAAAACAATTGCGGATGTTTTAGATATGACAGTAGAAGAAGGATTAGAATTTTTTGAAAATGTGCCAAGAATTAAACAAAAAATTCAAACACTAAGTGATGTTGGGTTAGGTTATATAAAACTTGGACAACCTTCAACAACTTTATCTGGGGGAGAGGCACAAAGAGTAAAACTTGCGACTGAACTATCAAAAAAAGCAACAGGAAAAACATTATACATTTTAGATGAACCTACAACAGGGCTTCATATAGCAGATGTTCATAAATTAGTTGACATTTTGCAAAGATTAGTTGATACAGGAAATAGTATTGTTGTAATCGAACATAATTTAGATTTAATTAAAACAGCAGATTATATAATAGACTTAGGACCAGAAGGTGGAGATAATGGAGGAACAATTGTACAAGTTGGAACACCAGAGCAAATAGTAAAAAATGAAAAGAGCCATACTGGAAAGTTTTTAAGAAAGTATTTAGAGTAAATTTTATGATGTATTTTATTACACGCTACGCACGTACTTTCCTAGTAAATAAAAAACTGTGAGCAGATATTGTTAATCTGTTCACAGTTTTTAAAAAATATAAATTAGTGATTGTTTTTGTTTTGATTATTGTTATTTTGATTGTTTTGGTTATTATTATTTTGATTATTATTGCTATTTTTCTTATCTTTTGACATACTAAGCACCTCCATGTCTTTAATCTATTTATATTATTGGCATAAAATTTGGAAATTATACAATGAAAAATAAAAATGGCTTGATTTTTGAATTAAAAAATGTTAAGATATTGTTATTAAAAAAGGATGTAAAAAGAGTGAATAATATGAAAGAAACAATATTTTTGATAATAGGACTTATTTTATCTGTAATAGGAGTTATACTAATATATGATGCAAGAGATATTACTAAAAAATTATTTAGCTTTGGAGACCAAAATGAGGCTTCTGCAGGGCTTAAAATAGTTGGTTTTATAATGTCAATTATAGGAGTTTTAATCATATATTTTAATATTAATATATAAAGGAATAATATTATGGGAAAAAAAGATGTAGAAGATAAACAAAGAAAAAATCAAAAAAAGAAAAGAAGATTTATTGTATTATTTTGTTTAATAGGAATTCTATTAATGCTAGTTATTGGGTTCTTCGGAGGAAAGCTTATTTATAAACTAATGGAAGAAAAAGGAACTCTTAATGATGTAGATTTAAATGTAATCAATAATGGGATTGGTGAATTTTTACATCATCGGAGAAGGAGAAAATAGTGTAAATGGAGGAAATGCAGAAGAAAACAATGTGCCAGAACCTACAGTAACTCCTACTTTTGCACCTACAGTTGCACCAAACACAGTTCAGACTGATCCTACATACTTTATAAAAGTAAATTATGGAGCAAATGTTGTAACTATATATATGAAAGACTCAAGTACAGGTGAATATACAGTTCCAGTAAAGGCAATGGTTTGTTCAACTCGGAAGAGATACACCAACATCTGGAACATATAAAATGACAGATAAATATACTTGGAGAGCACTTGTGCGGAAATGTTTATGGACAATATGCATGTAGAATTACAGGCTCAATCTTATTCCACTCAGTGCCATATGAAAAACAAGATAAATCTACATTAGAATGGTGGGAATACGATAAACTAGGAGAGACGGCTTCACTAGGTTGTATTAGATTAACAGTAGAAGATGCTAAGTGGATTTATGATAATTGTGCAAAAGGCACACGGAGTTGAATTCTATTCAGACGAAAATCCAGGACCACTTGGAAAGCCAACAGCACAAAAAATCACTGATGATATAGAAGTAAGAAACTGGGATCCAACAGATCCAGATAGTAAAAACCCATGGAAAAATTATACAGAATCAGGCACTAGCACAAGTTCAAACAAAAATGTAAATACAAATTCAAGCACAAATTCAAATGTAATAAAAAAGAATGAAGTTGATTAAATAACTTAAAAATAGGAGGAATTCAGAATGCTAAACAAATATGAACCAAATGAGTTTGAAGAAGAAATATACAAAAAGTGGAATGAAAAAGGATATTTCACACCAAGTGTTGACAAAACAAAAACTCCATATACAATAGTAATTCCTCCTCCAAATGTAACAGGAAAATTACATATGGGTCATGCATTAGTTATGACACTTCAAGATATTTTAATTAGATATAAAAAACTAAGGGGATTTAATACACTTTGGATACCAGGAACAGACCATTCTGCAATTGCAACAGAAGTAAAAGTTGTAGAAAAATTGAGAAATGAAGGAAAAACAAAAGAAGAAATTGGAAGAGAAGCATTTTTAAAAGAAGCTTGGGATTGGACACATGAATATGGTGGTACAATAATAAAACAGCTAAAAAGACTAGGTTGCAGTTGTGATTGGACAAGGGAAAGATTTACACTTGACGAAAGGTTATCAAAAGCTGTTGAACATGTATTCATTAAAATGTATAAAAAAGGAGCAATATATAGAGGAAATAGAATGATAAATTGGTGTCCTACCTGTAAAACATCTTTATCAGATGCAGAAGTAGAGCCAGAAGAAGAAGCTTCACATTTGTGGTATATCAGATATTATACAAAAGACAAGAAAGAATATGTAACAGTTGCAACAACGAGACCAGAAACAATGCTTGGAGATACAGCAGTTGCAATTTCTCCTGATGACGAGAGATATAAAGATATGATTGGAAAAACGGTAGTTGTTCCAATTATTAATAGAGAAATTAAAATAGTAGCAGATAAATTTGTAGAAAAAGAATTTGGTACAGGTGTAGTAAAACTCACACCAGCACATGATTTTAATGATTATGAAGCTGGTTTAAGAAATAATTTAGAAATTATAGAAGTATTTGATGAAAAAGGCATAATGCTAGACTTAGTTCCAAAATATGAAGGAATGAATTTAAAAGAAGCAAGAAGCAAAATAGTAGAAGACTTAGAAAAGCTAGGAGTACTTGAAAAAACTGAAGATTATGTGCATAATGTAGGAAAATGCTATAGATGCCATAATACAGTTGAACCAAGAATTTCTTTGCAATGGTTTATGAAAATGGAAGAATTAGCAAAACCTGCAATTGATGTAGTAAAAAAAGGAGAAGTACAATTTGTACCAGATAGATTTGATAAATTATATCTACATTGGATGGAAAACATAAAAGACTGGTGTATATCAAGACAAATTTGGTGGGGACACAGAATACCTGCATATTATTGTGAGTCTTGTGGTGAAATAATGGTAGAAAACAAAATGCCAGAAAAATGTACAAAATGTGGGGAAAGTCATATACACCAAGACCCAGATACTTTAGATACTTGGTTTAGCTCTGCTTTATGGCCATTTTCAACTATGGGATGGCCGGAAGAAACAGAAGATTTAAAATATTTTTATCCTACAGATACACTGGTTACAGCATATGATATAATTTTCTTTTGGGTTGCAAGAATGATATTTTCTTCACTTGAACATACTGGAAAAATACCATTCAAAAAAGTATTTATGCATGGCTTAGTAAGAGATACTCAAGGAAGAAAAATGTCTAAAAGCTTAGGAAATGGAATAGACCCACTTGATATAATTAACGAATATGGTGCGGATTCACTAAGGTTTTCACTAGTTCAAAATATGACTCTGGGAAATGATGTAAAGTATTCAAGTGAAAAAGCAGGTTCTGCAAAAAATTTTGCAAACAAAATTTGGAATGCATCAAAATTTGTTGTTCAAAATACAGAAAAGGAACTGTTAAAAGATTACAATCCTAATGACTTGAAATTAGAGGATAAATGGATTTTAAATAAACTAGATAAATTAGTATTTGAAGTAACAAATCATATTGAAAAATATGAAGTTGGAATTTCTGCAAACAAAATTTATGAATTTATATGGAGTGAATATTGTGATTGGTATATAGAAATGAGCAAACCAAGACTATATGGAGAAAATGTCAAAGAGAAAATATCTGCTATGTATGTTCTAAATATAGTACTTATAACTTGCTTAAAACTATTACACCCATTTATGCCATTTTTAACAGAAAAAATTTATGTAGAACTTCAAGGAAAAGAAAAAAGCATAATGATTGAAGAATGGCCAGAAATAAAAGAAAAATTCATATATGAAGAAGAAGAAAAAGATATTGAAACAATTAAAAACTTAATAGTAAATATAAGAAATGTAAGAGCAAACATGAATGTCGTTCCAAGTAAAAAAACAAAGCTTATATTTGTTACAAAAAAATATGGACAAATAATAAAAGATGAGGAAGAAATCTTGAAGAAACTTGGATTTGCAGAAGAAATAATAATTAAAGAAAACAAAGATGAAATTCCAAGCAATTCAGTTTCAATTGTAGGAGAAGGAATAGAATTATTTATACCTTTTGAAGAATTAGTTGATGTAAAAAAAGAGTTTGAAAGATTGAATGAAGAGAAGAAAAAGCTTGAAGGAGAAGTAGAAAGAGCAAGTAAAATGCTTTCAAATAAGGGGTTTGTAGAAAAAGCTCCGAAAGCAAAAATTGAAGAAGAAGAGAAAAAACTTGAAAAATATAAAGAAATGCTAGAAACAGTTGAGAAAAGAATTAATGAAATGAAATAATAAATTGTTTAAACAAATGAAAAAAAGGGGAAATTATAAATGGTGATAAATATGGGATTATTAATAGAAATAGTTAAATTTATAATTTTCTCTATTATAATTGTATTAATTTCGAAATTAATACTTGTAAAGCTTTTAAGAAAAATTGCAGAAATTTTAGACTTGAGTCCAAAATCAGTTGGGAATGTAGCTGGATTTGCAACATCAATGCCAGAACTCTTAACAGTTTTTTTCTCATCAATGCAAGGACTTTATGGAACTAGTATGTATAATATAATAAGCTCAAATGTAATTAATTTTATTCAATACATATGGTCTATTATAATTAACAAAAATGGGAAAGTACTAAGAAATAGAGCATTAAAAATAGAACTTGGAATGTGCGTCATAACAATTCTTATTCCAATTTTAATGCTTACTTTTAATATCGAAGCGAATCTCACAGTTGTGCCAATTTTTGTACTTCTATTTATATTATTATACTACATCAAAGGAAATGCATACAAAATATATAAGATAAGTGAGATTAGCCATGAAGAAACAAAAAAGATAGAAGAAGAAAAGAAATGGGTAAAAAATAAACAAAAATTAGCTATAATTTCATTTGCTAAACTACTAGCTGTTGGAATAATACTGTTTTGGGTAGGAAATGCACTTGGAGATACTTTAGATATTTTAAGTAATGCATTTAATATAGAGCAAGCTGTAATTGGTATAATCTTAGGATTTGTAACAAGCATACCTGAACTAATTACATTCATAGAAGCACAAAAACATCATGGAAGAAATACAAATGATACACAAGGAGTTATAGAAGCAACAAGCAATCTATTTGCATCAAATATGTTAAACCTATTCATAATAGAAAGCATAGGGATAATCACATACCTAATTTTTATATAGAATTTGACAAATTAACATAATTATGGTATGATTATAATTGTAACATTAACACACAAAAAAGGGCCTAGTCAGCCCGCATGAGTTTGGCATAAAAATTGCAAACTTATGTTAATGGAGGAAACTTTATGTCTGAAGACCAAAGAATCAAGACTTTCAACGAAGCACTTTCCACGATGACAGCAATTATTGAGCTTTTCACTAGTTCTGAGGAAGTATTCGTCAATTTCCTCGAGGATGTCGATGGCGAAACCATTAAAAATCTGCTTTTGACAAGTAAATTGTGTGAGGCAATGCTTACCACAATTGCAGATTTCAAGATTGAGAGGGCCATTGATAAAGTAGAGGAAGATGGCGGAGATGTTATCGAAGAACTTCTCAGAGAATTTGATAGAATGGGGTGTAATCCTACAGCTATTACTTGGGGAATGAAGGAAGACGAGACTCAGGAAGATTAAGTTTCTTCAAAAAAGGCAGGAGCCCATAAGCAAAAGCGCTTGTGGGCTCTTGCTTTTTTATAGAAAATATAGTAAAATAAATAAGTTAAAAAGTTAAAATTATATGAGGAGAAAATAATGTTAGATATATTTCTAGATACATGTATAGATAGTTTAAAACTGCTACCATTTTTGTTTATTACATATTTGCTTATGGAATATCTTGAACATAAACTAAGTGATAAATCAAAAGAAAAAATAAAAAAATCAGGAAAAATAGGGCCACTAATTCGGAGGGGTACTTGGAATATTTCCACAATGTGGATTTTCTGTTTCTGCGACGAACTTTTATGCAGGTAGAGTTATAACCCTAGGTACACTTATTTCAGTTTATCTATCAACATCAGATGAATGCTTACCAATACTTATATCAGAATCAGCTCCAATCCATATAATACTTGAAATACTTGCAGTAAAATTTATTTTAGGTATGTTATATGGATTTATTATAGATTTTGTTTTAAGGAAAAGAAAAAAAGAGGAAGAAAGAATCATAGATTTATGTGAAAAAGAACACTGCCATTGTGAAAAAAATTTAGTAAAATCAGCACTTAAACATACAATTAGTATATTTATTTATATATTTATATTGAGTTTAATAGTAAATATTATCATAAGTTTAATTGGAGAAGAAACTTTATCAAGTTTCATGTCAAATTCAAAACTATTAGGACCAATTATTTCTGCATTAATTGGGCTTATACCAAACTGTGCCTCATCAGTTATCATAACTGAACTTTATCTTTCAAACATAATTAGCTTTGGGTCATTAATTGCTGGATTACTTGCAAATGCAGGAGCTGGATTACTAGTATTATTCAAAATGAACAAAAATTTAAAAGAAAATATATCTATTGTATTGCTTTTATTTTCACTTGGAGCACTCACAGGAATAGTAATGAACCTAGTACAAATTAGAGTATAGGAGGAAAATGATGATAAACATAGTCATGTGTGAACCAGAAATACCACAAAACACAGGAAACATAGCAAGAACATGCTCTGCGACTGGCTCAAAATTACACTTAATATATCCACTTCGGGTTTAATATATCAGATAAATACTTAAAACGAGCAGGGCTAGACTACTGGGATAAGCTAGAAATAGAAAAACACGATTCACTAGAAGCATTTTTAGAAAAATATAAACCAGAAAATCATAATATGTTTTTTGCAAGTACAAAAGCAAAAGAATGTTATACAGAAGTAGATTATAGCAAAATGGAAGACATATTTATAATGTTTGGGAAAGAGACAAAAGGTTTACCAGAATCACTCCTAAAAAAATACATAGAAAAAACAATAAGAATTCCAATGAAAGAAAACTTACGCTCCCTAAACCTATCAAATTCAGTAGCAATAATAACCTACGAAATCTTAAGACAAAGAAAATTCAATGATTTAGAACAAATTAGTGAGTATTTTAATTAAAAAGTAAATTCATAAAAAAGAACAAGAAGTTAAGCTAGAAATTAATTGACAAATTATGGGAAAAACGATATAATAATATAGTACCAAAACAACTGTAGTAGGGTTTAGTCAGCCCACATAAGTTTTGATAAATAGCAAAACTTATGCCAGACATGGAGGAAATGCTTAATGCCTGAAAACAAAGCGAGCCATGGAAATCCCATGCGTAATGAGAGAACTTTCTCTCAGGTATGCGAAATGATTACTGAGCTTGAAGCACTGCTTGGTAATCTGAAAAGCGAAGAAATCCAGTATATCAGCAGAACAATGCAGGGCAAGGATTTTTGGCTCAAAACCAGATTTACCATTTTGGTAATTGACTTGTTTTGCATTACAAACAACCAGGGGAAGCAGTTTGAACTGCTCAAGGATGATGAAATCATCAAATGGTGGAGAGAATTTTCCAACATCAACAGCGAGGAAGACAGAAAAGTCGTGCAGGAACTGTATGACAGTTGGAAAGAACCGAGCGGGACAGATAAAAAAGAATATGTGGAACTGTATTCTCGGTTCAGGACGAAGCTGATGGAGCTTGAAAACATCTTCTTTGGAATGTCCGCTGAAGAATTCATCTATATTAGTGGGCGCAGTGAAATGCAAACTTTCAGTAGCGATATCATGGTTAAATTCACGATGCTCCTTATGTATATGGGGGCTATTAATGACCTTATGGCGATGTACAAGAGTGAAGCTTGCTCCGAAGATGAGGAGGGCGAAGAGAGCTAAGTTTCCTTTATAAAAAAGTAAGAGGCTAGGAATTTTTAATTCATAGACTCTTGCTTTTTTAATTAAAATATAGTAAAATAGTCTAAATTAATATTAAGGAGAAGAATAAATGTTTGCATATATAAAAGGAAGTCTAGAGATGAAATTAAATGATGCAGTAATAATAGAAGCATATGGAGTTGGCTACAAAATATACATGGCACAAAATGCAATAAACAAACTTCGGCAGTTTAGGAGATGTTGTAAAAGTACATACACATTACCACGTAAGAGAAGATAACATTAGCCTATATGGATTTTTAACAAGTGAAGAACTAAACATGTTTGAATTATTAATATCAGTAAGCGGAATAGGTGCAAAATCAGCACTTACAATCCTTGCAAATATTGAACCACATAACTTTGCAATTGCAGTAATCACAAACGATGAAGCAAGACTCACAAAAATTCCAGGAATAGGAAAAAAGACAGTGGCAAGAATGATTATAGAATTGAGAGACAAAATGAAAAAAGTAGAATTAGAAGATGCACAAGGAGAAGAAGTAGCAAATGAAATTATTACAGATGGCAATTTACAAGAAGCAATCTCTGCACTTCAGGTTTTAGGATATAATAGAAAAGAAATAGAAAAAGCCTTCGAGAAGGCAGAGTTAAACGGATTTAGCGTAGAAGATATTATAAGAAAAGGACTTAGCATTTTAAGTAGAGATTAAGGGGGAATTAGTTTGGATATAAACAAACCTTTGGCATATCGTATGATGCCCAAGACTTTAGACGAATATGTTGGACAAGAACATATTCTTGGAAGGGACAAAATTTTATATAGAACAATACAGGCAGATAGACTTTCAAGCATAATTCTTTGGGGACCTCCTGGGTGCCGGAAAAACTTCTCTTGCTAAAGTTATAAGTAACACTACTAAATCAAAATTTTACAAGATAAATGCAGTTACAGCAGGAGTTGGAGATATAAAAAAGATAGTTGAAGATACACAAAACTTACTTATGAATCCCTCTGGAAAATGCATTTTATTTATAGATGAAATACATCGCTTTAATAAATTGCAACAAGATGCACTTTTACCATTTGTTGAAAACGGAACAGTAATATTAATCGGAGCAACGACAGAAAATCCTTATTTTGAAGTAAACAAAGCACTAATTTCTAGGTCAATGGTGTGCAAACTAGAACCTCTCACAGTAGAAGATGTTTACAAAGTTTTAAAAAATTCTCTTGAAAGTGAAGAAGGCTTGAAGAGCTTTAATGTAAAAATAGAAGATAAGACTTTAAGAAAAATTGCAGAAACTGCTCGGTGGAGATGTAAGAAGTGCTCTAAATGGTTTAGAAGTTGCAGTTCTTACAACAAAAATGGATTCAAACGGTTATATAAATATAACTGACGAAATTGCAAAAGAAAGTGTAGCAAAAAGAAAAGTTATTTTTGATAAAAACGGAGATAGCCATTATGACAATATAAGTGCATTCATAAAATCAATGAGAGGGAGTGACCCAGATGCAACTGTATTTTATCTAGCAAGAGCACTTGCAGGAGGGGAAGATCCAGTCTTTCTAGCAAGAAGAATAGTAATTCAAGCATCAGAAGATGTAGGGATGGCAAATCCAAATGCTCTGATTGTTGCAACGTCAGCAATGCAGGCTGTGACTATGGTGGGTATGCCAGAAGCTAGAATTATCCTTGCAGAAGCTGCAATATATGTCGCAACTTCGAAAAAGTCTAATGCCTCATATCTCGCAATAGATAGAGCACTAAATGATGTAAATACAAAAGAAACAGGAGAAGTTCCAATGCATATTAGAAATGCTCCTGCTAGTGGTATGAGTGAGTTTGGATATGGAGAAGGATATAAATACCCACATGATTATCCAGGACATATTGTAAATCAGCAATATTTACCAGATGAAATGCTTGGAACTAAATATTATATAAAAGATGATACGATAAACTAGAAGGTTATTCTACACGCCTTCCGGTCTTTTGATATCATTTTATCATATTCTTTACATTTTATTTTGTATTCCATTTGCATAGCAAGATATCTATAATACATATATGCTTGTTCATATTGAAGCATTGGACTAAACATTGGGTCAGAGTACATATCATTCATATTGTAATCATTTGGCATGTCATATGGAGAAAATCCTCCAAATCCTTGAAAATCTGTTTTTTTATCCATTCTTTAAAGACCTCCTTTGTAATTAAATAGTATTCTATATGTGAATATTTTATAACTAGAAGAATAAAAATGAAATAAAGAAAGATTTAAGGAGGAAAACATTTTGAAAGATATTTTTGGAAAAGGACTAATTAAGGTTTTAAAAGGAATAGGTATATCTATTATTATAACTCTTGTTTTACTTTTTATATATTCATGTCTATTAACATATACTGAAATAGAAGAAAGTACAATAGTTCCTGTGCTTATTCTTATTACAGCTGTTAGCATTCTTGCACGGAAGCTCAATGGCAGTATCTTCTATTAAAAAGAATGGTATTTTAAATGGTGGAATTATTGGATTTACATATATTTTTGGCATTTATATTTTATCAAGTATAATTGTAGGAAGCTTTGGACTTTCAACAAGCAGTATCATAATGATGATTGCTGGGATTTTAGCAGGAGTAATTGGCGGAATTGTGGGAGTTAATTTGAAGTAAAAAAAAGAAACTCCCTTAGGGGAGTTAAAACTTTATTTATGCATTTTTTGCTGTTTCAGCTATTTTTTTGAATGCTTCAGCATCTGTTACAGCTATATCTGCTAACATTTTTCTATTTATTGATATGTTTGCTTTTTTAAGACCAGCAATTAATTTACTGTATGTTAAACCATTTTGTCTTGCAGCAGCATTTATTCTTGTTATCCATAATTTTCTAAAATTACTCTTTTTGTCTTTTCTTCCTATATATGCATACATACCAGATTTCATAACTGCTTGTTTTGCTGTTCTAAATCTATAGTGTTTTGCTCCATAATATCCGTTTAGCTTGTTTTAATATTTTTTTATGTTTTTTACGTGTGATTCTTGCTGTTTTAACTCTTGCCATTTTTAAATTCCTCCTTTAACTATTAATTATCATATGGTAATAATCTTTTAATTCCATGTACACATGTCTTATCTGCATATGCATCTTGGATTTTACCTGTTTTTCTTTGTCTACTTGTTTTATTTGCAAGTAAGTGTCTTCTATTTGCTTTTGTTCTTTTTACTTTACCTGTAGCTGTCATACTATATCTTTTTTTGGCAGCTTTGTTTGTTTTTAGTTTTGGCATAAAAATTTCCTCCCTTTAAAATCTTATATTATTTTCTATTTATTTAATGAAAAAATAATAAACATATTCTTACCTTCTAAGAAAGGCTTCTTTTCAGGAGTAGCGATATCTTCTAAAGCTTCAGTAAATTTATTTAAAATATCTTCTCCTTGTTTCACATAATTTAATTCTCTTCCTCTAAAGCGTACAGTAATTTTTACTTTAGATCCACTTTCTAAAAATTTTCTCGCATTTTTAACTTTAAAATTAAAGTCATGTTCTTCAGTATTTGGTGTAACACGAAGTTCCTTAATCTCATAAGTTTTTTGCTTCTTTTTAGCTTCTTTTTCACGTTTTGCTTGTTCAAATTTGTATTTACCATAGTTCATAATTTTGCAAACTGGTGGAACAGCATTTGGAGAAACTAAAACTAAATCTAATTCTTTTTGAATTGCGATTTCCAAAGCTTCTTTTGAAGACATTGTTCCTAACTTTTCACCAGTATCACTTATTATTTGAACTTCATTTAAATGTATTTGCTCATTAATTGGTAATTCTTGTTTAATAATGAAAACCTCCCTTATATAAAAAAATGGATTTGCTCTAAAGAACAAATCTATCCACAACAAAAATAATTATACAAATATAATTAAATATTAATAACCTTTTCCTAAAAGTAAAGGTGAGAAGTGGATGACTTCTTCTTTAAATTTACTATATTATTATACTACATTTTTAAGAAAAGTCAAGAAAAAATTGAAAAAATATACATTTTTCCTTTACTTAACCAAAAAAGTGTAGTAAAATATATATCAAACATAAATAAAAACAAGTAAAGGGGAGTAATTTATGGGATTTATAAATATAGGCTATGGAAATATAATTGCGAGCAACAGAATAATCTCAATAATAACACCAGGAGCAGCACCAACAAAAAGAATGGTGCAAGAAGCAAAAGAACATAGACTTGTAATAGATGCAACAACAGGCAAGAAAACAAGAGCTGTTATTGTAATGGATACAGGACATATAATTCTTTCAGCACTACAACCCGAAACTGTAATGAGTAGATTAAATAAAGATGTATTAATCAAGGAGGAAGATTAGTTATGATGGTAAACCCAACAGTAAGAGAACTTTTAGGAAAGGTACAAAATCGCTATGAATTAGTAATTGCGACTGCAAAAAGAGCAAGACAACTTGCAGGAGGAGATGAAGCACTTACTAACAAAAAAGAAGCATCTGTTGTAACTTTGGCTGCAACTGAAATTGCAGAAGGAAAAGTATATGTAGAAAAAGAATAGGAAGGAAAAACAATAATGTTAGTAATATTATCAGGAGTTGCAGGAGCAGGAAAAGATACAGTAAAAAAAGAAATAATAAAAAGGATGGAAAACGTAGTATCAATTCCTTCAGTTACAGATAGACCCATGAGACCAGGAGATATTGCACGGTGAAACATATATTTTTGTAGATAATGAAGAATTTAAAAAACTAATAACTCAAAATGCCTTATACGAATTTGATATACATCATAATCATTACTATGGAGTACCAAAAAAACAGCTTAATGAAAGAATAAAAGAAGGAAAAATAGTAATAAAAGATGTAGATGTGAATGGAACAGAGAATCTAGTAAAAATTTTAAGAAAAGACATGAAAGTAGTAACAATATTCTTAAAAGTACCAAAAGAAGAACTAAGAAAAAGACTAGAGAGTAGAATTGATAAGCCGAGTGAAGAAGAAATAAACTTAAGACTATCAAGATTTGATTTTGAAGAATCAAAAATAGAAAATTACGACTATATAATAGAAAACACAGATTTAGAAAAAACAATAGAAAAAGTTATAGAAATAATAAACAATAATTAAATATATAGAACCTATTGACATAACAAAAAAAAGTTTATATAATAATCTAGTTACAAGGAAATTTTAAGAATTAAGGAAGGACTGAAAAATAAATGAGTATCAAAATTGAGAAAACAAAAAATGCAAATGAACTAAAACTAAGCTTTGAAATAGAGGCAGAAAAATTCGATTCAGCTATAAAAAAAGTATATGAGCAAAGTGCAAAGTACTTTAATATACCTGGGTTCAGAAAAGGAAAGGCTCCTATGGCAATAGTTGAAAAAACATATGGAACATCTATCTTTTATGAAGATGCATTTAATGAAGTAGTTCCAGAAGTATTTGAAAAAGAACTAAAGGAAAATAATATAGAAGCAGTTAGCAGACCAGATTTAGATATAGAGCAAATGGAAAAAGGAAAAAATTTAAAATTTACAGCAATCATACAAACAAAACCAGAAGTTAAGCTAGGTAAATATAAAGGAATACAAATTAAAAAAATAGAGTATAATGTATCTGATGAAGATATTGAACATGAGTTAGGACATATGGCAGAAAGAAATTCGAGAATAGTTTCAGTAGAGAATAGACCAGTAGAAAAAGGAGATATTACAGTAATAGACTTTGAAGGTTCAGTAGATGGAGTAAAATTCGAAGGTGGAAAAGCAGACGGTCATGAATTAGAAATAGGATCTGGTACTTTTATACCTGGATTTGAAGATCAAATCATTGGAATGAAACAAGAAGAAGAAAAAGATATAAAAGTAAAATTTCCAGATGATTATTTCTCAGAAGAGTTAAAGGGAAAAGATGCTATATTTAAAGTAAAATTGCATGAAATTAAAAAGAAAGAATTACCAGAAATAAATGATGATTTTGCAAAAGATGCAAGTGAGTTTGATACATTAGAAGAACTTAAAAATAGCATAAAAGAGAAGCTTGAAGAAGATAATAAAGCAAGAGTAAAATATGAAACAGAAGAAGAGGCTATAAAAACAGTTTGTGAAGATGTAACAATAGATATCCCATCTGGAATGATAGAAACAGAACTTGACAATATGACTAAAGAAGTGGAAAACAGACTAAGATATCAAGGAATGAATATGGATATGTATTTAAATATGATAGGAAAAACTATGGAAGACTTCAGAAAAGAAGGAGAAGAGCAAGCAAAGCAAGCTATTAAAACAAGACTTGTTTTAGAGCAAATTATTAAAGAAGAAAATATAGAGCCAAAACAAGAAAAAATTGATGAAAAATTAGAAGAAATGGCTAAAACTTATGGAAAAACAGCAGAAGAACTAAAACAAAATGAGAACTTTATGGAATACATAAAAAAGAGCTTAGCACAAGAAGAAGTAATTAGCTTTTTAGTTCAAAATGCAAAAATTAAATAATCTTAGGAGGAAACAAATGGTAAGTAATACTTTAATACCTTATGTTATAGAGCAAACAAATAAAGGTGAAAGATCGTATGACATATATTCTAGACTATTAAAAGATAGAATAATATTTTTAGGAGAACAAGTAGATTCGGCATCAGCAGGAGTTGTAGTTGCACAATTATTGTTCTTAGAATCAGAAGATCCAGATAAGGAAATATCATTATATATAAATAGTCCAGGAGGGTCTATAACAGATGGTATGGCAATTTATGATACTATGAATTATATAAAATGCCCAGTATCTACAATATGTGTAGGTTTGGCTGCTAGTATGGGATCTGTATTACTTGCAGCAGGAGAAAAAGGAAAAAGGTTTGCAACACCAAACTCAGAAATATTAATACATCAACCTTTAATTTCCGGAGGACTTTCTGGTCAAACAACAGAAATAAAGATACATGCAGACCATATGGTACGTACAAGAGAAAAATTGAATAAAATTTTAAGCGAGAGAACAGGAAAACCACTTGAAACAATTAATCAAGACACAGAAAGAGACAATTATATGACAGCACAGCAGGCGCTAGAATATGGATTAATTGATGGTATTTTAGATAAAAGAAATTAATTTTTAGTTTAGGGCTAAATGTTAAATTAGATATTAGAAAAATTCTAATATCTAATTTTCATAAACCCTCGTTTAAGATTTAGGAGGAATTTATAGAAAAATGGCAAAAAATAATAATGATAAAAATACGAAAAATGCAAAATGTTCATTTTGCGGTAAAACTCAAGAAAGTGTTAAGAGAATGGTCGCAGGACCAGGAGTGTATATCTGTGATGAATGTATTGGAGTGTGTAAAAATATTGTAGAAGCAGATATTGTTTATGATGAAGATACAGAATATACTCTTAATCAGGATGAAGAACTTCCAAATCCAGAGCAAATAAAAAAGATACTTGATGAATATGTAATTGGGCAAGAAGTTGCAAAGAAGACACTTTCTGTTGCAGTATATAACCATTATAAAAGAATAAATAATGAAGAAGATGCACATGATGTGGAAATACAAAAAAGTAATGTTTTATTACTTGGACCAACAGGATGTGGAAAGACTCTTCTTGCACAAACACTTGCAAAGATTTTAAATGTTCCATTTTCAATTGCAGATGCAACAACTCTAACAGAAGCTGGGTATGTTGGAGAAGATGTTGAAAATATTTTATTAAAATTAATACAAGCGGCAGATGGAGATATAGAGTTAGCAGAGAGAGGAATTATTTATATAGATGAAATAGATAAAATTACAAGAAAGTCAGAAAATCCTTCTATAACAAGAGATGTAAGTGGAGAAGGTGTTCAACAATCACTTCTTAAGATAATTGAAGGAACAACCGCCTCAGTTCCTCCGCAAGGTGGAAGAAAGCACCCACATCAAGAGCTTTTGCAGATTAATACTTCAAATATACTTTTTATTTGTGGTGGAGCATTTGAAGGACTAGATAAAATCATAAATGAAAGAGTTGGAAAAAAAGGAATAGGTTTTTCAGCTAAAATAGAAAGTAAAAAAGAGATTGATAAATATAAAGTTTATGAAGAATTATTACCACAAGATTTGCTTAAATTCGGACTAATTCCAGAATTTGTTGGAAGACTTCCAATTGTTACAACACTTAGAGAACTTGATAAAGAAGCTTTAGTAAAAATTTTAACAGAGCCAAAAAATGCTTTAGTTAAACAATATAAAAAGCTTTTAGAAATGGATGATGTAGAGCTAGAATTTGAAGAAGATGCAATACTTGTAATAGTTGAAAAAGCTATAGAAAGAAATACAGGTGCAAGAGGACTTCGTTCTATAATTGAAGAAATAATGAGAGATATAATGTTTGATATACCTTCAAACCCTAAAATAGAAAAGTGTATAATAACAAAGGATACAGTATTAGAGGGAAAAGAACCAGTGCTTACTATAAATGAGGAGAAAGTAAAAAAGAAACATATTAAGAGAAAACTTACACTTAATAAGGAAAAAAATAAAGAAACAGCATAATAAAATTAAGCCATTATTTTAATAAAAAAGGGAGAGATGCATATATGCACAAAAAAGTAGAATTACCACATGGCTTTTCTGGAAAAGAAATCGAAGTAAGGAATTTTTGGAAAGAAAATGATATAATTAAAAAGAATTTTGATATGAATAAAGGTGAAAGATATTTTACTTTCTATGATGGACCACCTACAGCAAATGGAAAGCCACACGTTGGGCATATTTTGACAAGAGTAATGAAAGATATTATTCCAAGGTATAAAGTTATGAAAGGATATCAAGTTCTTAGAAAAGCTGGATGGGATACACATGGACTTCCAGTAGAACTTGAAATTGAAAAAAAGCTTGGAATATCTGGAAAAGCACAAATTGAAGAATATGGAATTGAGAAGTTTATAAAAGATTGTAAGGCAAGTGTATTTTCATATGTATCTATGTGGGAAAAAATGACAGACCAAATAGGATTTTGGGTTGATATGGATAATCCATATGTGACATATCATAATGACTATATAGAATCTGTTTGGTGGGCATTAAAAGAAATGTGGAATAAAAATCTTCTTTATGAAGGACATAAAGTTATGCCATATTGTCCGAGATGTGGAACTGCATTATCTTCACATGAAGTTGCTCAGGGATATAAAGATGTAAATGATTTGACATGTACAGCAAAATTTGAGGTAGAAGGAAGAGAAAAAACATATATTTTAGCATGGACAACAACTCCATGGACACTTCCTTCAAACTTAGCTTTATGTGTTAATAAAGCATATACATATGTTGAAGCTAAAGTTAATTCAAGTGAAAACGAGGAAATAAGGCAAGATGAGACATATATACTTGCAAAAGAACTCTGTAGTAAGGTTTTAGGCGATGATTATGAGATAATAAAAGAGTTTAAAGGTAGTGAACTTTTGGGATTAAAATATAAACAGCTACTTCCATTTGCAAAGGTAGAAGAAAAAGCTTTTGTAGTAATTCATGGAGATTATGTATCTTTAGAAGAAGGTACTGGAATTGTACATATTGCGCCTGCTTATGGTGAAGATGATAGCTTTGTTGCAAAAGCTAATGGAATTGCTTTTGTTAATTTGGTAGACAAAGAAGGAAAGTTTATTTCTGATGTTACACCATGGGCTGGAAAATTTGTTAAAAAATGTGATGAAAGTATTGTAAAATATTTAAAAGAAAACAATAAATTATTTAGCTCTGAAAGACATATGCACTCATATCCACACTGTTGGAGATGTGATACACCACTTCTTTATTATCCAAAAGAAAGTTGGTTTGTTGCAATGTCTACTTTAAAAGATGAGCTTATTGAAAATAACAATAAAATTCATTGGTACCCAGATACAATCAGAACTGGAAGATTTGGAAAATTTGTTGAAAATGTTATAGACTGGGGAATTTCGAGAGATAGATATTGGGGAACACCGCTTCCAATTTGGAAATGTGAATGTGGGCATAAAGAATGTATTGGAAGTATTCAAGAGTTAAGAGAAAAGGGAATTGATGTACCAAGAGAAATAGAGCTTCATAAACCATATATAGATGAGGTTCATTTAAAATGTGAAAAGTGCGGAGGAGAGATGACTAGAGCAAAAGAAGTTATTGATTGTTGGTTTGACTCTGGTTCTATGCCTTTTGCAGAACTTCATTATCCTTTTGAAAATAAAGAAATATTTGAAAAAAATTATCCGGCACAATTTATTTCAGAAGCTGTAGACCAGACTAGAGGTTGGTTTTATACTCTTCTTGCTATATCTACTGCGGTTTTTGGAAAAGCCTCTTTCGAAAATTGTATTGTTTTAGGACATGTACTTGATAAAAAAGGACTCAAGATGTCTAAATCAAAAGGGAATGTTGTTGATCCATTTGAAGTTATTGAAAAAGAAGGTGCAGATGCAACAAGATGGCATTTTTACACTGCAAGTAGCCCTTGGCTTCCGACAAGATTTTCTCTTGAAGATGTAGGAGATACTTCGAGGAGATTTTTGGGAACTTTATGGAATGTATATTCATTCTATGTGTTATATGCAAATATAGATAAAATAAATCCACTTGAACACAAAGAGTTTAAAGCTAAAAATATAATGGATAAGTGGATAATATCTAAGTTAAATACTTTAATTATTGAGGTGGATAAAGGACTAGAAGCATATGATATTACAGGCTCTGCACTTAAAATTGAAGAGTTTGTTGATGAACTTTCTAATTGGTATGTAAGGCGTAATAGAAATAGATTTTGGGGAAATGAGCTTAATGATGAAAAAATAGGTGCTTTTGTAACTTTATATAGAGTTTTAGTTACTCTTTCTAAGGTAATTGCTCCTTTTGTACCTTTTATTGCAGAAGAAATTTATCAGAATTTAGTAATAAGTTTGAATAAAGATGAAATTGAAAGTGTTCATTTATGTAAATGGCCAGAGGTTTCTGAGAGTGAGATTGATAAGAAACTTGAAGAAGAAATGGATTTAGCCTACAATTTAGTAAAACTTGGTAGAAGTGCTAGAAATAGTGCGAATATTAAGAATAGACAGCCACTATCAAATGTGCTAATTTCGCTTGAGACTTTACCTGAATATTATGGAGATATTATAAAAGATGAACTTAATGTTAAGAAAGTAGAGCTTGGAGCCGACCTTTCAAAATATGTTGATTTTGAGATACTTCCTAATTTGCCAGTTTTAGGTAGAACTTATGGTAAGTTGATACCTCAAATAAAAGCAGAGATTTCTAGATGTAATCAAATGGAGCTTGCAAGCAAGATAAAAAATGGAGAAAAACATGAAATTATTGTTCAGGGTGAAATGATTGAACTTGATAATGAAAAGTTGATTGTTACAATGAAAGGAAAAGAAGGATTTGCATTTGCGGGTTCTGGAACAGTAGGAGTGGTATTAGATACTACAATTACTGAAGAATTAAAGAAAGAGGGATATGTAAGAGAGATAATATCAAAAGTTCAAAATTTAAGAAAAGATAGCGGATTTGAAGTGCTTGATAGGATTTACCTATATATTTCTGGGAATAAAATGCTTGAAGATATAGTAATGGAAAATAAAGAACTTATAAAAAAAGAGACTTTGACTATAGACTTGATAATTAGAGAAGACATGAAGAAAGATGAGTATAATATTAATGGGGAGAAACTTTGGATAAGTGTGGAAGTTGCAAAATAGTTCTTTTATTGGAATTTTTGAGCTTTTATGAATATGCTGAAAAACGGAACTAAGATTTTCTTGAGCGAATTATGAGCTTAGAAAATCTTAGTTCCGTTTGGTCTAATATCCTAGAATTTAGTCAATAAAAAAATGTGCTTCTAGGTTAGTGATAGGATGAATAGAATTTGAATGAGAGTTTTTATATAGGAGGGGTTGGTTTTGGATAAAATTCGTTATTTTGATCATTCTGCTACTACTTTTGTTAAAGAAGAGGTCTTGAGGGAAATGCTTCCTTATTTTGGGATTAATTATGGTAATCCTTCTTCTATTTATAGTATTGGTAGGGCTAGTAAGAGAGCTATTGAAAATGCTAGAGAAAGAGTTGCTTTTGCTATTGGCGCTAAGACTAAGGAAATTTATTTTACTAGTTGTGGTAGTGAGAGTGATAATTTAGCTATAAAGGGTATTGCCTTTGCAAATAAAAATAGAGGAAATCATATTATTACTAGCAAAATTGAACATCATGCTGTTTTAAATTCATGTAAGTCACTTGAAAAAATGGGATATGATATTACTTATTTGAATGTATCTAGTTCACGGTAAAATTAATTTAGAGGAACTTGAAGCATCTATAAAAGATAATACGATTCTTATTTCTATAATGACTGCAAATAACGAAATTGGCGTTATTCAGCCTATTTCTGAAATTGCAAAGATTGCCCAAAAGCATAATGTATATTTTCATACTGATGCAGTTCAAGCAATTGGTAATTTAAAAATAGATGTTAAAGACCAAGGAATAGATGCTTTAAGTCTTTCTGCTCATAAGTTTTATGGACCAAAAGGTGTACGGTGCACTTTATATAAGGCAAGGAATTGAATTTGAAAAAATTCAAGATGGAGGGCATCAAGAAAGAGATAAAAGAGGAGGAACTGAGAATGTGGCTGAAATTGTAGGACTTCGGAAGTGCTATTGAGCTTGCAAATAAAAACATTGATAAGTATAACAAAAAGCTTTTGGATTTAAGAGAATATTATATTTCAAGTGTAGAAAAGAGAATCAAAGATATTAGAATAAATGGAGATAGAAAGGATAGGCTTCCAGGTAATGCAAATATTTCATTTAAAGATGTAGAAGGAGATGCACTTTTGTTAAAATTAGATGAGGTTCGGAATTTGTACGTCTGTAGGTTCTGCTTGTAATTCTGGAGAGAGTACACCTTCACATGTTCTAATCTCAATTGGAGTTCCAAGAGAATTTATTGGAGGAACCTTAAGAGTAACTTTCGGCGAAGAGAATACAAGAGAAGATGTGGATTTTTTAGTGGATAACTTGTGTAAGATAGTAGAGGAATTAAAAGAAAAATAAAATGTCTGATAATAGACTAATTGGTCAAAATATTGAAAACTAATTGACAGTTTTTTTTATATATGATAATCTAGTGTTATAAACTAGGTCGAGGGGAACTAATTTGATGAAAAAAGTATTAATGTATGATGTAAAACAATTTAAAAATATTAAAGAACTTGTAGAGAATTCAGGAAGAGAATTTGCCGAAAGGACTGCGTTTGTAATAAAACATCAAGAAGGAAAAAAGAAAGAATATGAAAATATTACTTATGAAAAGTTTTCAAGAGAAGTAAATTCTTTAGGAACTGCTTTGATAAATATGGGATATAAAGATAAAAAAATAGCTATAATTGGAAAAAATAGATATGAATGGGTTCTTGCATATTGCGCTATTATAGGTGGTGTAGGAACTGCTGTTCCACTTGACAAAGGATTACCAGATGAAGAAATTGAAATGTCAATAAAAAAATCAAAATCAGAAGTTATTTTTTGTGAAGAAAGTTATTTAGAGACTATAAAAAATATTATGGTAAATGGTGAAACTGCACTAAAAAAAATAATTTGTATGGATGCAATTGATAGAATAGATAATATAAGAGAGATTGTCCAAAAAGGAGAAGAACTTATAGAAGAAGGTGAGAGAAGTTTTATAGATGAAGAAATAGACTTAGATGCTGTGGCATCAATTGTTTTTACATCAGGAACTACTGCCTTATCAAAGGCAGTAATGCTATCACAGAGAAATATAATAAGCAATATAAATGATATGAATAGAGTAGAAAGGATGTATGAAACAGATACAAATATTGCTTTTTTACCATTTCATCACACTTTTGGCTCTACTGGAATTTTGCTTTTTATCTCAAAAGGTGTTAGAAATGTATTTTGTGATGGATTGAGACATGTACAAGAAAACCTTAAAGAATATAAGGTTTCGGTTTTTGTATGTGTACCACTTTTGATTGAGGCAATTTACAAAAAAATTGAAGCAGGAATAGAGAAAAAAGGGAAAACTAGAGCAGTCAAAATTGGGCTTGGCATAAGTAATATTTTGCTTAAATTTGGAATTGATATAAGAAGAAAATTGTTTAAAGACATATTGTCAGAGCTTGGAGGTGAGCTTAGATTTATTGTAAGTGGGGCATCTCCTCTTGATAAAAATGTAGCAAAAGGATTAAATGATTTTGGAATACTTACAATTCAAGGATATGGACTTACAGAAACATCTCCTGTGCTTTCAGCAGAAAGCATTAATGTACTAAGATATGGCTCTGTCGGATATCCATTTCCTAGTGTTGAAATAGAAATTTTTGAACCAAATGAGCAGGGAATAGGTGAAATAATTGCAAAAGGTCCAAATGTAATGTTAGGATATTATGAAGATGAAGTAGCGACAAATGAAGTTTTAATTGATGGTTGGTATCATACAGGAGATTTGGGCTATAAGGATAAAGATGGAATCTTATTTATTACAGGAAGAAAGAAGAATGTTATTGTTTTGAAAAATGGCAAAAACGTTTATCCAGAAGAAATTGAAGTTTTGGTAAATAATTTGCCATATGTTGCAGAGAGCATGGTATATGGAGAAGAAAAAGATGATGACCTTATGGTTTCTGTAAAGATTGTTTATAATAAAGATTATGTAAAAGAGAAATATTCTGATTTATCTGAAGATGAGTTTAGAAATATAGTTTGGCAAGATATTAAAGAGATAAATACAAAACTTCCAAAATATAAATATATGAAAAAACTTATATTAACCGATGAACCAATGGTAAAAACTACTACACAAAAAGTTAAGAGAAACATAGAATTAGAAAAAATTAAAAAAGAAAATTAAATTAAGCTTTTAGCATTCATTTTTATTCCTTAAATTACCACCAAAAAATCATAAAAACCACTTGAAAACCAATTTTAAATATAGTATAATTTAACTTATGAAAAATAAAAAAAATAAAAAAACAGTTAATCAAATATTAGTAACTGAAAGCATAATTGTTACTCCAGAACTCAAGAGAAAAAGAACAATCTATAAATTCAACTTCTTTTTATCTTGTTTTTTAGCATGTACATTATTTTCGGTATGCATTTATGCAGAATACGATAGAAACAAAAGTGAGCAAGTCTCACAAGACATACTAGAAGCAATAGGGGAAACAAGTGATGATACAACAATTTCAGTAGAAGAAGGAGTAATAATAATAGATGCCCTAGCAAGTGGCGGAGATGAAAAACAGGAAATAAACCTAGATAGCCTAGAAAAACCAAAAGACAAAACCTCGATAGTAGAATCTATTGCACCAGATGGTAAGACATATTATACACAAGCAATACTAAAAATTCCAAGCCTAGATATTGAATATCCAGTCCTATCAGAATCATCAGACGAACTACTAAAAATTTCACTAAACAAGATTTGGGGACCAGAACCAAACGAAGTACGGAAACTATGTAATTGCAGGACATAACTATAGAGGAGGCAAAATGTTTGGAAAACTGCCAGGAATAAGCATAGGAGCAATACTAGAATTAACAGATTTGTCAGGAAGAATGATAAAATATAAAGTATATGATAAATACTTAGTAGACCCAAGTAATGTAGCATGTACAAGTCAACACACAAATGGCAAAAAAGAAGTAACGCTTATAACATGTAATTCAAATGGAAAACAAAGGCATATAATAAAAGCAAGAGAAATTTAATAATCAAAACAAAATAAGAAGAATATAATATGATATTAGGTGAAAACAAGGGCTTAAGTTAGGAGCAAAAAAGACTCTGTGGGATAAAATAAAGACCCAGAGAGTTTTTTATATTCTAGGAAATTACGCGCATAGAGTGTAATTGACGTAGAAGATAATTATGCGAAACTTAGATTTTCTTAGCGAAGGATGAGCTTAGAAAATATTGGTTCCGTTTTTTATATAGTCCGAAAGAGTTCTTAACACAAGTAAAATAGAAAAGGAGAGAGGAATGCAAGAAAAAGAAGCCATAAAGGCATCAAAAATAAGTATAATTATTAATCTAATATTATCATTTTTAAAACTATTTGCAGGAATATTTTCTGCTTCGTATGCAATGATATCAGATGCAATTCATTCAGCATCTGATGTTGTAAGCTCAGTAATTGTGATAATAGGAGTAAAAATTTCAAACAAAAAGTCAGATAAGTCGCATCCATATGGGCATGAAAGATTTGAATGTATTGCATCAATTGTTCTTTCAGTAATACTTATAGTAACAGGAATTGGAATTCGGAATATCAGGAGTGCAAAATATTTTTACTCGGCGAATACAGAAATTTTGAAATGCCAGGTATTTTAGCTCTAATGGCAGCGGTTTTATCAATAATCGTAAAAGAAGCAATGTATTGGTATACAAGAGGTGTTGCAAAAAAAATTAATTCTGGAGCCGTGATGGCGGATGCATGGCACCACAGATCAGATGCACTTTCATCAATTCGGAAGTTTTATTCGGAATACTTGGAACTAGAATGGGGTTTTTAGCTTTAGATTCAATCGCAAGTATAGCTATTTCCATATTTATAATAAAAGCAGGTATAGACATATTTATTGAAACAATTAGACAGTTGACAGATGAAGCTTGTGATGATGAAACAATAAATAAAATTTATAATGCAATAAACAAACAAAATGGAGTTATGAGAATTGACGAAGTCAAAACAAGAAAATTTGGAAATAAAATATATGTTGATGTTGAGATAAGTGCAGATGGAGATAAAACTTTATTTGAAACACACAAGATTGCAGAAAATATTCATGATACGATAGAAAAAGAAATTGAGCTCGTAAAGCATTGTATGGTGCATGTTAATCCATATATGGAAAATAACGTAAGAAAATAAAATTCTGACCGCTCAGTATAATGCAAAATTTTTTCGTTTGTAATATAATATATTTTGGTTAAACTATGCGGAAGGAATTTTTTATTATGAAAAATGCATTTTTATTCCCAGGGCAAGGTTCACAATTTGTTCGGAATGGGAAAAGATTTATATAAAAAATATAGTGAAATTAGAGAGATTTATGAAAAAGTAAGTGAAATTACAAAAATGCCTATAAAAGAAGTATCTTTTGAAGGACCAGAAGAAGAACTTTTCCAAACTAAGAATACGCAGATAGCAATTTTAACAATGAGTCTTGGAATTTTAGAAGTCTTAAAAAAGAACCAAATAGAAGCAAACGTTTCAGCAGGATTGAGCCTTGGAGAATACTCTGCACTTATATATTCTAAATACATATCATTTGAGGATGGAGTTGAAATCGTTAAAAAAAGAGGTAAATTAATGCAAGAAAATGTTCCAGAAGGTGAATGGAAAATGGCTGGAATAATAGGATTAGATGATGAAACAGTAGAAAAGCTTTGTGAAGAAATAGAAAATGGATTTGTTGTTCCGGCAAATTATAATACACCTCGGGCAGGTTGTTATATCAGGAGAAAGAAAAGCAGTTGAACTAGCGATGGAAAAGGCAAAAGAAAAGGGTGCCAAAAAAGCTATTGAACTTAAAACAAGTGGTCCATTCCATACAAAGAAATTAGAAAAAGCATCAGATAAGTTAAAACTTGAATTAGATAAAATAGAAATAAATTATAAAGAAGAAAATAAGGTAATTAAAAACATGGATGCTAAAGCTTATTCAAAAAACGATGATATTAGAGAAATTTTAGCAAAACATGTCATGAGTCCAGTCTATTTTAGTAAATCAATAGAAGAGATGATAGAAAAAAGCGGAGTAGATACATTTATTGAAATAGGTCCACGGAAAAACTTTATCAAGTTTTGTAAAAAGAATAAACAAAGATGTGAGAGTGTTAAATATAACTGATTGTGAAAGCTTAGAAAATGCACTAAAGATATTGAAGGAGGAAAGTGAATAGTATGAGTAAAGTAGTCTTTATAACAGGAGGAACGACAGGGATAGGGAGAAGTATTGCATGCACACTTGCAAAAGATGGTTTTGATGTATGTATAAATTGCAGAAAAGATCCAAGTGAATTTGAAGAACTAAAAAAAGAAATAGAAAAAAATAATGTAAAATGCTATTTTGCAAGAGGAGATGTTTCAAATTACGATGATGCAGAAAGAATGATAAAAGATATAATAGAAAAATTTGAGAAAATTGATGTATTAGTAAATAATGCAGGTATTACAAAAGATAATCTCTTAATGAGAATGAAAAAAGAAGACTTTGAAGATGTAATAAATGTAAATCTAGTTGGAACATTTAATATAACAAAATGTGCAGTACCATACATGATGAAAAAAAGAAGTGGAAGAATAATAAATATGTCTTCTGTTGTACGGAATTTCTGGAAATGCAGGGCAAGCTAATTATTCGGCTTCAAAAGCAGGGGTAATAGGTTTTACAAAAAGTTTAGCAAAAGAACTTGGAAGCAGAAATATTTTAGTAAATGCAATTGCACCACGGATATATTCAAACAGCTATGACAGATGTTCTAAAAGATGAAATAAAAGATGAGATAAAAAAGCAAATCCCACTTGGAAAACTAGGAGAAGCACAAGAGGTTGCAAATTTGGTTAAATTTTTAGCGGGAGAAGAAAGCTCATATATCACAGGTCAAGTAATAAATGTAGATGGTGGTATGCTTATATAGGAGGAAAGAAAATGGATAGAAGAGTAGTAATTACAGGTCTTGGAGCAATTACTCCAATAGGAAATAATGTATGTGAACTTTGGGATGGAATAAAAGAAGGAAAATGTGGAATTGATGATATAACTTTATTTGATACAAGTAATTCAAAAGTAAAAATAGCAGCAGAAGTAAAAAATTTCAATCCTGAAGAACATTTTGACAGAAGAAATGTGAAAAGACTAGATAGATTTTCACATTTTGCAATAGTTGCAGCAAGAGAAGCAATGAAAGATAGCGGATTGGATGTAGAAAAGATTGATAAAACACGTTTTGGTGTTGCAATAAGTTCAGGAATTGGTGGACTTAAAACTATTGAAGATAATAATGAAACACTAAATGAAAAAGCACCAGACAGGGTTTCTCCTATGTTTATACCAATGGCAACAATTAATATGGCAACTGGAAATGTTTCAATAGAGATGGGTGCACAAGGAGAAAGTTTTTCAATGGTTACAGCATGTGCAACTGGAACTCACACAATTGGAGAATGTTATAGAATAATTAAACATGGATATCAAGATGTAATGCTAGTTCGGAGGAACTGAAGCAACTATTACACCACTTGGAATAGCTGGGTTTGCAAATTTGAAAGCATTATCAACTGCTACTGACAAAACTAGAGCAAGTATTCCATTTGATAAAGAAAGAAGTGGTTTCATAATGGGAGAAGGTGCAGGAGTTTTGATGATAGAAGACTATGAGCATGCAAAAAAGAGAGGTGCTAAAATATATGCAGAAATAGTAGGATATTCAGCAACATCAGACTCATATCACATAACTTCACCATCACCAGAGGGTGAAGGTGGAGCAAGAGCTATGGTAAATGCAGTTAAAGAAGCACGGAATAAACCTAGAAGATGTTGATTATATAAATACTCATGGAACATCAACACACCTAAATGACAAATTTGAAACAATAGCCATAAAAAGGGCTTTTGGGGAACATGCAAGAAAATTAATGATTAGTTCAACTAAAGGAAATACAGGACATTTACTTGGAGCAGCAGGCAGTGTTGAGGCAATAATTACTGTAAAAGCAATTAAAGATGGCTTTGTGCCACCAACAATAAATTACAAAGTACCAGATGAAGAATGTGATTTAGATGTAGTTCCAAATACTCGGAAGAAATTATAATATAAAATATGCAATGTCAGATTCTCTAGGATTTGGTGGGCACAATAGTGTGATACTTTTAAAAAAGTTTGAAGATTAGAAAGGATTTTAAAGAAAATGGAATATTCTGAGATTAAAAAAATTATTAGTGATATGGAAAAATCTACTTTGGCAGAAATTTCAATTGAGTTTCCAGATGGAACAAAAATAAGTGTAAAAAATGCAAATAAAGAAAAATTAAATATACCTGTAAACGTTCCTATGCAAAATGTACAAACTGCTATAGTTTCTAATGACATACCAAAACAGGAAATAAAAACTCCTAGTCAAGATGAAAAATCGAAAATAGTTACATCTCCAATGGTTGGAACATTTTATGCAAAACCATCTCCAGATAAAGAAGCATTTGTATCTATTGGGCAAAAGATAAATATTCGGAGAAACACTTTGCATAATAGAAGCAATGAAGCTTATGAACGAGATAGAGTCAGAATTTACAGGAGAAATTATAGAAATATTAGTAAAAGATGGTGAAATGGTTGATTATGGTAAACCTCTTTTCAAAATAAAGGAGGCTTAAATTTATGCTAAATATAAAGGAAATAATGGAAATAATTCCACAAAGAGCACCATTTTTGATGATAGATAGAGTAGAAGAATATATTCCACGGAGAAATGGCAATAGCATATAAAAATGTATGCATAAATGAATGGTATTTTGGAGGGCATTTCCCAGGAAATCCAATAATGCCTGGTGTTTTAATCACAGAAGCATTAGCACAAACAGGGGCGATTGCTATACTTTCAGAGGAAGATAACAGAGGAAAGAATGCGTTATTTGGTGGAATAGATAAATTAAGATTTAAAAGGCAAGTTGTTCCTGGCGATGTTTTAAAACTAGAAGTGAGAATTATAAAAAGAAAAGGACCTATAGGAGTTGGAGAAGCAGTTGCTACGGTTAATGGAGAAATTGCGGTCAAAGGAGAGCTAACTTTTGCCATTGTATAAAGGAGTCATGAATATGAAAAGAATACTTATAGCAAATCGTGGAGAAATTGCAGTAAGAATAATTAGAGCTTGTAAAGAAATGAATATAAAAACAGTTGCAATATATTCAGAAGCAGACAAAGATGCAATGCACACAAGACTTGCTGATGAAGCAATTTGTGTTCGGACCTCGGCTCAGCAAGCAAAAGTTATTTGAATATTAAAAATATTATAGAAACTGCAAATGTTACTAGGTCAGATAGTATACACCCACGGTTTTGGATTTTTATCGGAAAATTCAAAATTTGCGAAAATTTGTGAAGAGTCAAACATAAAATTTATAGGACCTAAGTTTAATGTAATAGAAAAAATGGGTAATAAATCAAACAGCAAGGAAATGATGAGAAAAGCAGGAGTGCCAGTGATACCAGGTTCTAATGGAAAAATAAAAGATTTAGAACATGCAAAAAAAATTGCTAAAGAAATAGGATATCCAGTACTTCTCAAAGCTTCAAGTGGAGGAGGCGGAAAGGGAATTAGAATAGTAAATTATCCTGAAGACCTAGAAGAAAACTTAAATTTAGTTAAACAAGAAGCAAAAATTTCTTTTTCAGATGATGAGATTTATATGGAAAAATACATAAAAAATCCAAGACATATTGAAGTTCAGATTTTAGCAGATGAGCATGGAAACACAGTCTATTTAGGTGAAAGAGATTGTACAGTACAAAGAAAAAATCAGAAAATAATTGAAGAAACACCATCACCTGTTGTTGATAATAAACTTAGAGCAAAAATTTGCGAAACAGCTGTTAAAGCTTCAAAAGCAGCAGGTTACACTAATGCTGGTACAGTTGAATTTTTACTTGATGAAGATAAAAATTTCTATTTTATGGAAATGAATACTAGAATTCAAGTTGAACATCCAATAACAGAGGAAAATACAGGAATAGACTTGATAAAAGAGCAAATAAAAATTGCAAATGGCGAAAAACTTGCATTTAAGCAAAATGACATTATGATTAGTGGACATTCAATCGAATGCAGAGTAAATGCAGAAAATCCAAGCAAAAACTTTAGACCAAGTCCACGGAAAGATAATACGGTCTAAATTTGCCACGGTGGTAATGGTATAAGGGTTGATACAGCAATATATGAAGGATGTGAGATTCCACCAATATATGATTCAATGATTGCCAAAATAATTGCTCATGGAGCAAGTCGTGGAGAAGCAATTGCAAAAATGAAAAGAGCCCTTGAGGAGTTAGTGATAGAAGGAATTGATACAAATGCAGATTTTTTACTTAAAATAATAACTAACTATGATTTCATTAGAGGGAACTATGATACATCCTTTGTAGAAAAACGGAATTTTAGGAAAGGACTAAACTATATGATAGTTGACAAAATAAAAAAGCGTGAAGTAAAAGATGTAAGAAAAGAAAATCCTGTGGATATACCAGCACATAAATGGGTCAAATGTGATAAATGTAAAGAGATAATGTATAAGGATATTGTACAGGAAAATTTTAGTGTGTGCCCTAATTGTGGACATCATTTTAGGCTTTCAAGTAGAAGAAGGGTTATGCAAATTGCGGATGAAGGAACATTTTGTGAATTTGATTTAAAAATTGATACAATAAATCCGCTTGGAATGGAAGAATATACAAAAAAAATAAATGCACTTAGAGAAAAAACAGGAATAGAAGAAGCCGTGAAATGTGGAACCTGCAAGATTAATGGAGAAAAAGTTGTTCTTTGTATAATGGACGGAAATTTTTTGATGGGAAGTATGGGAACAGTTGTAGGTGAAAAAATAACATATTCTATAGAAAAAGCAATAGAATTTAGCTTACCTCTAATCATTTTTAGTGTATCTCGGAGGAGCTAGGATGCAAGAAGGTATAATGTCTTTAATGCAAATGGCAAAAACATCAAGTGCAATTGCAAAATTAGATAGTGCAGGGCTTTTGTATATTTCTGTTCTAACAGACCCAACATATGGAGGGGTCACAGCATCTTTTGCAAGCCTTGGAGATGTTATTTTAGCAGAGCCTGGCGCTATGATAGGTTTTGCAGGACCTCGTGTAATAGAACAAACAATCAGAGAAGAACTTCCAAAAGGATTTCAGACAGCAGAATTTTTGATGGAGCATGGATTTATTGACTTAGTAGTACCAAGGTTTGAGATGAAAGATATACTTTCTAGAATTTTAAGCTTACATAAGAAAAGTGAGGTGAGCTTATGAAAAAAAATGCGTGGGAAGTTGTTCAAATAGTTCGTGATATGAATAGACCTACTGCACTTGATTATGTTAAAAATATTTTTGATGATTTTTTAGAGCTTCATGGAGATAGATGTTTTTCAGATGATAAGGCAATCGTTTGTGGTATTGCTAAACTTAGTAACGAGCCTGTTACAATTATTGCTGAGCAGAAAGGGCGTAATACAAAGGAAAATATAGAAAGAAACTTTGGTATGCCTAATCCAGAAAGCTACAGAAAAGCTCTTAGATTTATGAAACAAGCAGAAAAGTTTAATAGACCAATAGTTACATTTATTGATACAAAAGGTGCATATCCAGGGATAGGTGCAGAAGAAAGAGGTCAAGGCGAAGCGATTGCTCGTAATTTACTTGAAATGTCTCGATTGAAAGTGCCAATTGTTTCTATAGTTATTGGAGAGGGCTCAAGTCGGTGGTGCACTTGCAATTGGTGTTGCAGATAAGATTTTTATGCTTGAAAATTCGATATATTCAATACTTTCGCCTGAAGGGTACGCAAGTATTTTATGGAAAGATTCAAGTAGAGCAAAAGAGGCTGCAAGCATAATGAAACCAACAGCTGATGATTTATATGAATTTAAGGTAATAGATAAAGTTATAAAAGAACCAGAAAATGGAGGAGCAGTAAATGATATAATTATGACATCAGACTTAATTAAAAAGGAAATTGTGAAGGCTATTAAGGAGTTAAAAACATTAGATACAAATGAATTAGTAAACTTAAGATACAAAAAATTTAGAAATATGGGAGAATATATAGGAGGTTAAAATGATATTAGAAAAAAAGAAGATTTTAATAATGGGTATTAGAAATAAGTGGAGTATAGCATGGGGAACAGCTTTGAGAGCAGTTGAAAATGGAGCAGAATTATTTTTTACATATCAAGGAGAAGAAAATAAAGAGAAAATAGAAGCTTTGCTTTCAGAAATACCATACAAAAAAGCGTATATATGTGATGCTTCAAAAGATGAAGATATAGAAAAGGTTTTAAAAGAAATTAAGGAAGAATATGGAAAATTAGATGGAATTGTACACTGTATAGCTCATGCAAATACAGAAGATTTGAGAAATGATTTTATAAATACTTCAAAAGAAGGATTTGCCCATGCAAATGATGTGAGTGCATATTCATTTGTAGCCACTGCAAGAATAGCAAGAGATATAGATATTTTAAACGAAAATGCAAGTTTAGTTTCACTTACATATTATGGTTCGACAAAAGTTTTACCTGGATATAATGTTATGGGAGTTGCAAAAGCTTCTCTAGAGTGTAGCATAAGATATTTAGCAGATAATTTGGGACCACAAAAAGTAAGAGTTAATGCTATATCAGCAGGACCAATAAAAACATTATCAGCAAAGGGAATAAAAGATTTTAATTCAATTTTAGATGTTGTGGAAGAAAAAGCACCACTTAGAAAAAATGTTACACAAGAAGAAGTTGGAGATGCAGTAGCTTTTATGTTAAGTGGAATGTCAAGAGCAATCACAGGTCAAATATTATATGTAGATAGTGGATATAATATAATGGGATTATAAAATAAATACTTGTTTGCAATACCTTGTAATTTGTGATATATTAGTAAATAGGAGGAATAGCAAATGAAGAAAAAAATATATTTTATAATATCTTCTATTTTACAAATGATTGGTGCAATTATTGCGTTAGTAAATGTGCAAGCTCTAGTTCAAGCAAGCATTAAGTCAATACAAGAAGTATATGCTATGTTTCCAGTAGAACTGCAAGAAAGAATGATTGCGAATATTCAAAATAATGGTGCTAATGTATATATTTTTATGAGCATAGTGATATTAATTTTAAATGGAATTATGGTGATATACGCTATAAATAATAGCATTTTAAAGAAAAAAGGTTGGGTAATAGCCTTTTCTGTTATCTGCTTTTTTATGTCTACAAATATTTTAGTACAGACATTTTCTTTAGTTAATTTTATAGTTATTTTATGTTTGAGGAGGAAAAATTCAGAAGATTATCCTTCAAAGGAAAAAAAGAAAATACCTAAGATAGAGTATGAAAAACCTGTAAAAAAGGAAAAATGGCTTGCTGGGATATTACTTTTGGTATATTTCCTTGGTATTTTGATAATTCCTGTGCCCAAAAATCAAATTTTAGCTGTAATTCGTGTAGCTAGCACATATGTAGTTCTGTTTGTTTTATCGATTATTGCATTTTGGGAAGAATTGATAAAATCTTTCAAAATATTAAAAGAAAACTTTGGTACATATGCAAGTTTTCTTGCACCAAGATTATTAATAATGTATGTAGGATTAGTTTTATGTAATTTAATTTCTATTATAATTTCACAAAAAGGTGTATCAGAAAATCAGTCAGCAATTGAAGCAATGCCAAGGATTATATCAATTCCGCTTGCAATTATATGGGCACCTATTGTTGAAGAATTAGTCTTTAGAGGTGCAGTAAGAAAATTTATACGAAATGATAAAGTATTTATAATAGCTACAGCATTGATTTTTGGACTAATGCACTCAATTGGTGAGGCTACTTTATTTAATGTAATAGTTATGGCAATTCCATATTCATTTTTAGGTGGATATTTTGCTTATCTATATACAAAATCGAATAATATAACTACAAATATTATAGCTCATGGAGTAAATAATACTATTGCATCAATTTTAACATTAATGGTATAGAATAAAAAAAGGAAGCTTTAGAATTTTTCTTTAGCTTCCATTATATTATGCTTTTACAGCATTTAATTTTTTTGCTAAGCTAGATTTTTTTCTAGCAGCAGTATTTTTTACAATAACGCCCTTTGTGCAAGCTTGGTCAATCTTTTTTGTTGCTTCAACAAAAAGAGCTTCAGCAGTTTTTATATCACCTGCTTCAATTGCAGTTTCAAATTTTTTTACAGCAGTTTTATAACCAGATTTAACCATGTTATTTTGCATTGTCTTTTTTTCTATTATTTTTGTTCTTTTAATAGCAGATTTAATATTTGGCATAACTTAGTCGCACCTCCTCTTTCTCCATTCTAAACTTATCGCCTAATATCATACCATAAAATAAATAAAAAAGCAAGCATATATGTAAAAAAAGTTTGACTTATTATTTGCTTTTTTACATAATGTGTGGTATAATAAAAATGTTCCAAAATAAAGACCGAGGGTCTAATTTGAAGGAGGGCATATTATTATGTCTATGGAGTTTAGGAAGAAGCTTTCCGAAGACCGGAAGAAAGCGCTTGAGGAAGAGGCGCTGAAGAAGAAGAATAAGGAAGCGAGGCAGAACGAGCTTAAGAATTGCGCGCGGATCATCATTAAGAAGGCTTTCGAGCCCATGTTCCAGAAGGTACACGATGCTGACAGGCTTGCACTGGAGCTTAGCTTTTGTGCAACGTTTGGTTATGGTGATGACAAAAAAAGCATCACAGTCAGGTTTAGCGATTGCAAGACTAAGAACCCGTACCTACATAATATTTACGAGTTTGAAGGAATGGGAAATTTCAAGCCCATTGAGCTTTTGAACACGGTTGAAGACATTTGCGAAGGGGAGTTTTGCTTCTTTGCAGTTCATTCTATCGAGACCGAAAGCCGGAACTCGTGCTACTTCAAGATAGCACTTGAACCCTAAGCACTAACAAAGCTGTCATACTGCACAATTTTTGTGCTAGTATGACGGCTTCATTTTTATTTACTAGGAAAGTACTAACTTTCCTAGTAAATAAAAATGGCTGAACGCTTGCCCTTTGAGATTTCTCGCCTTTAGGCTCGAAACTCAAATCAGGCGGAACAAAGAGTGCCGAGGCGCTTTGTTCTACAAATAATAAAAAATACTAATATCTTGATTTATACATGCTACATATAGTATAATAAAAAACAGAGAGGTGGAAAAATTATGAGATATCGTATTTTAAGATTTGACATTTGGTTGTGTCTATTAATGGGCTTTCTTTTAAGCTTTATTCCAGTAAAAATTTTAGAAAATACGCTTCCAAAAAAATATGAAGAATATGTAGAAGAGCATTCAACAGAGGATGGAGAAATAGGAGGAAAAGCAGGTGAAAATGTATTTAGAGCGCAAAATGTAGAAGACCTTTTATCACATGATACATTTACAGTAATTTCACCAGGTATAGAATACAAAAATAAGGGCGCAGGCTTTTACAAAAACTTTTATTTATATGCATTAACACTCCCATCAGGTGAAATTGTATCAGCACGCATAAATGGCGAAAATGTACAAAAAGTGGGAGAAAGCATATATTCAGGAGACTCAATATTGCCAGTTCGGAAAAATCGTGTATGAAGATTTAACACGGAGATACATATTTTCTAGACCAAATAGAATACAAAGAAGAACTAACAAGAAAAGATTTTTATATAGATATGGTTGGAAATGCAAGCAGAGTAAGTGAAGAAGACTACACAGAAATTCCAATTTTATTTGCACAGCTTGGAACGATTATAGTAGTTTTTCCAATAGCACATTACATAGGCTCAAAAATAGGAATATTTCCATACTTTTTTGAACCAAAAGAGAAAAAAGAAAATGAAGAACTATAAAAGTCGTTTGAAAAATGTGTAAAATATGCACAAAAGTCGTTTGAAAAATGTGCAAACTTTCACAAAAGTCGTTTGACTTTTGTGAAAGTTTATGATAAAATACACTTATACTACTTAAAAGGGAGTGGTTATATGTATAGAAAGAAAATAGAAGAATTAAAGCAATGGAAAAAATCAAAAAATAGAAAACCACTGATAATTAGAGGTGCAAGACAAGTAGGAAAAACGTGGTTAATGAAAGAATTTGGAAAAAAATACTATGAAAAGTGTGCATATATTAATTTTGATGATAATACAAGAATGAAAAAATTATTCGAAGAAGATTTTGACCTAGAGAGAATTATACAAGGCTTGAAAATAGAATCAGGAGTGAATATTGAAGCAGAAAATACACTCATAATATTAGACGAAATTCAAGAAGAACCAAAAGCGATGAAAGCATTAAAATATTTCTGTGAAAATGCAAATGAGTATCATATAATTTCAGCAGGTTCACTTTTAGGTGTAGCAATACATGAAAATTCATCATTTCCAGTAGGAAAAGTCGAATTTTTAGACTTAGCACCATTAAGTTTTCTTGAATTTATGGAAGCAATTCGGAGAAAATGATTTGCTTGAATTATTAGAAAACAATGATTTTGATTTAATAAATGTATTTAGTGAAAGATTAAAACAATACTTGAAGCTCTATTATTATGTGGGCGGAATGCCAGAAGCGGTTAGCTATTATCTAGAAAATAAAGATTTACAAGGAGTTAGAAAAATACAAAAAAGTTTACTAAGTGCATATGAACAGGATTTTTCTAAACATGCTCCAAGTAATATAGTTCCTAGGATAAGGGCACTATGGAATAATATACCAACTCAGCTAGCAAAGGAAAATAAAAAATTTATATATGGGTTAATTAGAGAAGGTGCAAGGGCAAGAGAGTACGAAATAGCATTATCTTGGCTTATTGATTGTGGGCTTGTTTATCAAGTAAACAGAGTAACAAACTCCATGGTACCTCTTTCTGCATACCAAGATTTTAACGCATTTAAACTATATTTGTTAGATGTTCGGATTATTATCTGCAATGTCCAGACTAGATGAAAAAAGCTTGTTAGAAGGAAACGAAATATTCAAAGAATTTAAAGGAAGTTTAACAGAAGAGTATGTTTTAACACAGTTAAAGCAATGTACAAATTTAGACTTATTTTATTGGTCAGCAGAAAAAGGAATATCTGAGATAGATTTCATAACACAAATAGGAAAAAACAATGTACCAATAGAAGTAAAAGCAAGTGAAAATTTACAAGCTAAAAGTTTAAAAACATTCGTGCAAAAATACGAAACAAAAATAAGTGTAAGAACATCAATGTCAAACTTTAGAAAAGAAGATTGGATAATAAATATACCATTATATGCTATTTCAAATATTGAAAGAATAATAAAGCAAAATAGCTAGAAAAGTGAAAAACAAGAGGTGAGAGAATGCCAAAAAAGCTACTTATAACGGAAAAACCATCTGTTGCAAGAGAATTTGCAAAAGTTTTAAATATAAATGGAGAAAATAGAAATGGATATCTAGAATCAAATGAATGGGTAATAACTTGGTGTGTTGGGCACCTAGTTACAATGTCATACCCAGAAAAATATGATGAAAATCTAAAATTTTGGCGATTAGATACACTTCCATTCCTTCCAAAAGAATACAAATACGAAACAATACCAAGCACAGAAAGACAATTTAACATAGTAAAAAATTTGCTCTTAAGAGAAGATGTAGACACAATATATGTTTCAACAGACTCTGGGCGTGAAGGAGAATACATATATAGACTAGTTGAACAAGAAACAGGTGTGAGCCGGAAAAATGAGAAAAAGAGTCTGGATTGATTCTCAAACAGAAGAGGAAATAAAAAGAGGAATTACAGAAGCAAAAGACCTTTCTGAATACGATAGCTTATCAGATTCGGCATATTTAAGGGCAAAAGAAGATTATTTAATAGGAATAAACTTTTCAAGACTTTTATCAATAATATATGGCAGAAGAGTTGCTAAACAAATAAATGAAGAAAAAATTACAGTATCAGTTGGCAGAGTTATGACATGTGTACTAGGAATGGTCGTTTCAAGGGAAAGAGAAATTAGAAATTTCGTGAAAACTTCGTATTATAAAGTGATTGGAGAATTTGGAGGGGATAAAACTTTTAAGGCGGAGTGGAAAGTATCAGAAAAATCTAAAATGTTTGAAAGCCCAAAACTTTATAGTGATAACGGTTTCAAAAAAGAAGATGATGCAAAAGAATTTATTGTTTCTTTAGGTGGGAAAAAGGCAACTGTTTTAGAAGTAAAGAAATCAAAAACAAAAGAAAATGCGCCACTTTTATTTAATCTAGCAGAAATACAAAATGAATGCACAAAAAGGTTTAAAATAAAGCCAGATGAGACACTTAGCATTATACAAGAGTTATATGAAAAAAAACTCGTTACATACCCAAGAACTGATGCAAGAGTACTTTCAAGTGCAGTTGTAAAAGTAATAAGTAAAAACTTAAATGGAATTGCAAAAGGATTTAAAGACGAGGAAATAAGTGGATATATCAAGAAAATGGTAGATGAAAAATATAAAACAGATTTAAGCAAAACAAAATATGTAGATGATAGTAAGATAACAGACCACTATGCCATAATTCCAACAGGAGAAGGATTTGGAAATTATGATAAATTGCAAGATTTGCAAAAAAATGTTTATAAATTAATAGTTAAGAGATTTTTAGCAATATTTTATCCACCAGCAGAGTTTAGCAAAATATCAGTAACTGTACGGAATAGAAAACGAAGAATTTAGTGTGCGGTGGTAAGGCTTGCACAAAACAAGGGTATTTGGAAATTGCAAAACCTATAAAAAAGGAAAGTAAAAAGCAGGAGGAAAAAGGGGAAGAGGGGGAAGAAAAAGGCAATTTAGAAGTATTAACTTCACTAAAAAAAGGTCAAGAAATCGAAGTAAAAAACTTTGAAACCAAAGAAGCGGAAACTTCTCCTCCTTCAAGATATAATTCTGGAAATATGGTACTTGCAATGGAAAATGCTGGAAAACTTATCGAAGAAGAAGAACTTCGTGAGCAAATAAAAGGAGCGGGAATTGGAACAAGTGCAACTCGTGGAGAGATTATAAAAAAGCTAGAAAAAATTAATTATATCGCAATAAATTCTAAAACACAAATTATAACTCCAACGGCTAAGGGGGAACTTATTTATGATATAGTAAAAAGCTCAATGCCAGATATGCTAAATCCAAAGTTAACAGCAAGTTGGGAAAAAGGACTAGAAATGGTAGCAAAAAAAGAAATTCGGAGCAGACGAGTTCATGCAAAAGTTAGAAGCTTATGTAAAGGGAAAAATAAATAAATTAGTATTACACTGAAAAAACAAATATTATGTTTACTTTTAGAAAATTATGTGATATAACAATTGCACATAGTTAATTAGTATAAAATTACAATTCAAGGAGCCACAGGTTAATTAACTGAGGCTTTTGAACCCTGAATTGTTAATATATTAGTTAAACCACATAGCACATTGAAAATCGAAAAAACTGAGAAAGGAGAAAAGGTAAGAAGATTAAAAAATTTTCAAAGCTAAGTGTCTGAGAGAAAATAATCAATTAAGATAGGAGAAAACGATATGCCAAGAATTATTGCACCTATTGGGCATGAGCCGGAAAATGAGCAGATAACTGCCAAAGCAGGATATGTGAAGAAGCAGGAAGAGGAAAAAGTTTCTCTTGATACCAGAGTAATTTCCGCTAAGGAGCTTGAGAGTCTGATTGCTGAGTTTGAACGTCAAGGGAGAAGTGATTTAATCATAAATCCCGACTTAACAAGACGAATGCATGAACAAGGCGGAAAATTTATATACGAATTGGGAAGATTGGCGATAAATATATGAAATATTCACTTATACTTTGTAGTAACATGCATATGGATATAGACAAAGCAAACTCCATCTTTTCGGAAAATCAGCACATCGAATGGGTTTCAGATTATAAGATTGCAGATGTGGTTATCATCATGACTTGTGCCTTTGGAACTAAGAAAAGATACAGCATGTTTGTAATTGCAGATGTAATCAAAAGTACGAAGCCCAAAACACGGATTATTGCGACTGGTTGCTTAGCTAAGCTGAATAAAACGGAACTTGAGGCGCTTCCTAATTTGGAAGTAAAAAGCCTTGAAGAAGTTTTAAAAATGCTAAAAATGGAAGAAGACTCTGGTTGCAAGTATGAAATCTGCAAAATTCCACAAGACACGGTAATTATTTCAAATGGTTGCCTAAAGAAGTGCTCATACTGTGTATATCCTCTCTTTGAAGGAAAATACACGAGTAAGCCTCTGGAAGCGGTGCTTTCCGAAGTTAAGTCTCTATATAAAAGTGGCGAGCCCGTTATATATATAACTGGTGCACATGAGACTTCGGACTATGGCATTGACCTATATGGCAAGAGGAGTTTTGCAAGGCTGATTGATGAAGTTTGCACAAACTTTCCAAATGCAAAATATGTCATCGGATGGTTCCACCCAGTGGGGTTAACAGATGATGTCATAAGAGTGCTTTCTAAGCACAAAAACATTGTACAAATCATGGTGCATATCCAACATGTGGAAAATGCCTTGCTTTCGAATATGAATAGACCGAAGTTTGAAGAGACAGAAGAAAGAATTCAAAAGCTTCATGCAGTGAGACCTGATTTAGGCATTTCGACAGAACTTATCGTCGGATTTCCAGGAGAAACTGAGGAGATGTTTAATCACTTAGTGGAGTACCTTGAAAAAAGGCGAAATATTTTCACAGACATTGGGATTGCAAGCTATGAGCCTGTTATCAATACCAAAGCTTCTAAGCTTTCAAATCTTCCAAGGTTGGAAGTTAGAAATGCGAGAATGCAGGTAATCAAAGAAAAGTTTGGCGCAGTTGGGTATGAAGCACCAAAAGACTTTGAACCGCTACTTTCTAGTTTTTTTGAAGCATGCTATCTTTTAGATTGGTATGCAGATGAGATGTGAGGTGAAATGTAATATACTAGCAAACCAAAGGCTCCCAAATTGGGAGCTTTTTGGTTTGCTGAAAATAATTTTCATAAAACTACTTGACAGCTTGCAATAATATGATAAAATATTATAGTAAGTTAAAATATATTCTAAAATATAATTAGTTATATATATTACGAACATTGAAAATTAAATAGGAAAGAGGTAGAATTTATGGAAAACAACATAGTGATGATTATTGCCACTGTCCTAATCTCGGGAATAATATTTGTTCCAATTGGTATATTAATTAGAAAAAAAATTGCGGAATCTAAAATTGGAGGAGCAGAAAACGAAGCGAAAAGATTACTAGAACTTGCAAGCAAAGAAGCTGAGAATATAAAAAAAGAAGAAATATTCAAAGCAAAAGAGGAAATCATGCAAGAAAGAAATGAATTAGAAAAGGAGATTAGAGAAAGACGTGGTGAAATACAATCACAAGAAAAAAGATTGATACAAAAAGAAGAAAATTTAGAAAAGAGAGCTACAAACTTTGAACATAAAGAAAAAGAATTAGAAAGAAAAGATAAGGAAGTAGAAAACAAGAAACAAGAGGCGCAAGAAGCGTTAGATAAGCAATTAGAAGAATTACAAAGAATATCAAATCTTTCTACTGAAGATGCAAAAAATTTGATATTAAGTGAAATGGATAAACAGCTTACAGTAGAAAAAGCAAACATAATAAAAGAGCAAGAAGCAAAAGCAAAAGAAGAAGCTATGAAAAATGCTAGAGAAATTTTAACATATAGTATTCAAAAATGTGCTGCTGACCATACATCAGAAACAACAGTATCAATAGTTGCACTTCCAAGTGATGAAATGAAGGGAAGGATAATAGGTAGAGAGGGAAGAAACATAAAGGCATTAGAAACATTGACAGGAATAGATTTAATAATAGATGATACACCAGAAGCTGTAGTATTATCAGGGTTTGACCCATTAAGAAGAGAGGTTGCAAAAATTGCATTAGAAAAACTTATTGAGGATCGGAAGAATTCACCCAGCAAAAATTGAAGAAATGGTTGAAAAGGCAAAAGAAGAAGTTGCTGAAACTATTAAGTCAGAAGGAGAGAGAGCAACACTAGAAACAGGTGTGATTCGGACTAAACCCAGAACTTATAAAATTAATTGGAAAATTAAAATATAGGACAAGTTATGGACAAAATGTATTAAATCATTCAATCGAAGTATCAAACTTAGCAAGAATTATGGCAGAAGAACTTGGACTAGATAGCAAAAGAGCTGCAAGAGCAGGACTTTTACATGATATAGGAAAGGCACTAGACCATGATATGGAAGGAACACATGTAGAAATAGGTGTAGAAATACTAAAAAAATTCAAAGAAAATCCACTAGTTATAAATGCAGTTGAGGCACATCATGAAGATGTAGAACCAAAAACATTGGAAGCAGTTTTAATACAAGCTGCCGATGGTATATCTGCATCTCGCCCAGGAGCAAGACGTGAAACATTAGAAGCATACATAAAGAGATTAGAAAAACTAGAGGAAATTGCAGATTCATTTGAAGGAGTTGATAAATCTTTTGCAATACAAGCTGGACGTGAAGTAAGAATTATTGTAAAACCTGATAAGGTTACAGAAGCTGAGATGACAATTATGGCAAGAAATATTGCAAAAAGAGTAGAAGATGAAATGGAATATCCAGGACAAATCAAAGTTAACTTAATAAGAGAATCTAGAGCAATAGAGTATGCAAAATAAAAAAAGCTACTGGCATTTTTTAAATGCTGGTAGTTTTTTCTTTATATATGCTTGCTAAAAACTAAAAAATATAGTATGATATACTTCGAGGTGAAAGAATATGAAGATTTTGGCAATAGGAGATTTGGTTGGCGATGCTGGGTTAAAGAAACTTTCAGAAGAAATAAAAAAAATTAAAGAAGAAAATAATATAGATTTTACAATAGTAAATGGAGAAAATGTTGCAGATGGAATGGGAATAACAAAAAAACATTTTGAGGAAATGCTAAAACTTGGTGTAGATGTTGTAACAATGGGAAACCATACATGGGGTAAAAAAGATATATTTGCATTTATTGATGATCCAAAGCTAATAAGACCTGCAAATTACCCAAATGGAGTATGTGGAAAAGGATACAATATCTATAATTGCAGAGATAAAAAAATTGCAGTTATAAACTTAATTCGGAAGAACTGATATGAATGTTTTATCAGAAAATCCATTTCAAGTTTGCAAAAAAATATTAAGAACAATTAAGGAAAAAGGTGCTGATATTGTAATTGTAGATTTTCATGCAGAAGCAACAGCAGAAAAAATTGCAATGGGATATTTTTTAGATGGAGAAGTAACAGCACTTTTTGGAACACATACTCATGTACAAACAGCAGATGAAAAGATACTTGAAAAAGGAACAGCATATATAACAGATATAGGAATGACAGGTCCTAAAAATTCTGTAATAGGAATGAATATAGAGGCCTCACTAAAAAGATTTGTTACGACTTTACCAGAAAAGTATAGAGTCGCAACTCGGAGAGGCAATACTTAATGGATGCATAATTGAAGTGTCAGATGAAACGTGTAAGTCTTTAGGTATACAAAGAATAGCTATTTAGAAAATGTCGAATAATGTAAAATTTTGCGACGAAAATTTCCAGAAATTTCCAAAAACTACTAGACAATATATTGAAAATGTAATATAACTATAGATGTTCAAATGAAACAAAAAAATAAATTAGTAGGAGGAATAGGAATGGAAGTTTTAAAAATTTCATCAAAATCAAATCCAAATTCAGTTGCAGGAGCTATAGCTGGTTTGGTAAAGGAAAGTAACAAAGCAGAAATGCAAGCAATTGGAGCAGGGGCATTAAATCAAGCAATTAAGGCAGTTGCAATAGCAAGAGGATTTGTAGCACCATCTGGAGTAGACTTAGTATGTGTACCAGCTTTTGCGGAAGTTGAGGTTGAAGGGGAAGACAGAACTGGAATTAAAATTCTTGTTGAATCAAGAGCTTAAGATATTAAATAAGGGATAAATCCTGTTAAAGAAGCGGTAAGAAAGTAAAAAGACTCTTACCGCTTAAAAAATATTTGATTTATTAGAAGAAATGTGATATAACATAAATAAAATATGATTAGGAGGAAATATTATGGAATTAAAAGGAACAAAAACAGAAAAAAATTTGTGGGAAGCATTTGCAGGAGAATCACAAGCAAGAAATAAATATACATATTATGCAAGTAAAGCAAAAAAAGATGGGTATGAACAAATTGCAACTATATTTGAAGAGACAGCTCAAAATGAAAAAGAACATGCCAAAATATGGTTCAAATTATTGAATGGTGGAGCTGTACCTTCAACAGAACAAAATTTAAAAGATGCAGCAGGAGGAGAAAATTTTGAATGGACAGATATGTATGCAAGAATGGCAAAAGAAGCTAAAGAAGAAGGATTTAATGATATTGCACTATTATTTGAAGAAGTAGGAAAAATAGAAAAAGAACATGAAGCTAGATATTTAAAATTGTTAGAGAATGTAAAAGATGGATTAGTATTTTCAAAAGATGGTGAAAAGATATGGAAATGCAGAAACTGTGGGCATATTGTTATAGGTAAAGAAGCACCAGAAGTATGTCCTGTATGTGCACATCCAAAAGCATATTTTGAAATTAAAGCAGAAAATTATTAAAATATTGCAAAATATGCAAAAATATAGTATAATTAAAATAGCTTTATCTAAAAGATAAAGACTACTTTTTGAAATGGGGTAAACACAAGTGATTGGCAAAATTTCGAAGGTTATGAGCGAGGGCGCACGGCACCTGATGTTGGAGGCTACTGCCTACTGTAATGGAGAGACAACTGACCAGAGCAAGGTACGTGTTACGCTCCCTAAGGGAGATGTAGAGCGTACTATGATGAAGTTCGGTATGGAGAGGAAGGGAGAACTGCTCGGTGAAGATATTGCTATCCTCACGAAGTTTGATGATGACGGTGAGGAAATGACGGTTGAGGTCTATTTTCTGATTGACCTCAAGGCAAATTGCGTGCTTGGACCCACAGCAGAGAAAGGAAACAAGGATGTCGTAGGCATCTTCTTGGAGCTCAACATGGACACTGGCTGTTTAGAGACCGAAGAGTACGATAACTATGTGACCTGCTACTGCCATCCTGCCGCTATGCGGAAGTGCAAAAGGCTGTTTGGGATGAACAAGCTTAATTGTAACCATGCCTTTTATTCGCACAATACCGGCAAAGCCTATATCGGCTACCGTATCCAGTAGGTAGAATTGCTTTAATAGCAAAATCATAAGACCCCAGCAAAAGCACTCAGAAAGCGTAGTTTTTACGCTTTCAAGAGTGCTTCTTTTTGTATTCTAGGAAAGTATGCGCGTAGAGTGTAATTGACGTAGAAGATAATTATGCAAAACTTAGATTTTCTTAGCGAAGGATGAGCTTAGAAAATATTGGTTCTGCTTTTTTGTTTAATTTTTATTTTTTTCTTTTGGATAAGGTTTTTTTTCATCTGTTAATCTTAAGATATAGTCTGTGCTTGTATTATAAAATTCTGCTAGTTGCTTTAAGAGTGTAACTGTGATTTCATTTTCGTCTGTTTCGTATCTAGAATATTGTTGTTGCTTCATGTTTAGTATTTGAGCTATGTCTTTTTGAAGTAAATCCTTGTCTTCTCTAAGGTCTTTAAGTCTTGTTTTTTGCATTATTTATCACCTCTAAAAAAATTCTATAATACAATTAATAAATTGTATTGACAATACAACGAATTTGTTGTATCATCTTAATATAATTGCACAACTAAAATGTTGTATGAATAGATTGACCTTATGGGAGGGAATAAGAATAGTTTGGTTTGGTTTGGTTTTTTTCTGTTTTTATTCCTTGCCATAAGGGAATAAATATATTATTTCCAATAATAAAAATTTTAAAGAAAGGAAAACCAAAGCAAATGAAATACAAAAGGATAAACCAAAGCAAGAGCGAAAGAGGAATAACCCTAATCGCTTTAATAATCATGATAGTAATCATCGTAATACTAGGAGCAGT
>JAAWDU010000033.1 GCA_022793905.1 Clostridia bacterium | reverse complement strand
CTATCTAATTTTTCATCCATCTTTTCCTCAAATTCTGCAAATCTTATATCCAATTTTTTATCTATCTTTTCCTCAAATTCCGCAAATCTTCTATCTAATTTTTCATCCATCTTTTCCTCAAATTCCGCAAATCTTCTATCTAATTTTTCATCTATCTTTTCTTCAAATTCTGCAAATCTTCTATCTAATTTTTCATCTATCTTTTCTTCAAATTCTACAAATCTTCTATCTAATTTTTCATCTATTCCCTTCATTTTACCTTTAAGAATTGTTACTTCCCCTTGTATTGTTAGGACTTGACCTAAAATAATGTCAATCTTTTCCTCTATTGTTCTTTTTTGTTGTTCCATATATTTAATTCCTTTCTTTTATTTGATTTAATTTTACCATCTTGTTTAATGTATGTCAAGTTATTACTAAAGTTTTAATCTATTTATTCAATTATATCTCATATAACTTGTTTTATGTGGTTTATTTGCATTTCTCCGCTGTTTTAGATATACTTCTATCACATCTATTCTAATATATGCACTTTCTTGGTTTGTTTTATATAAATAATAACTTGCTGTACCTAGAATATGTTTGAGCTTTTTATTATGCACAGCTTCTCTTGCTTCCCCATATTTCATTCCTTTTCTTGTTTTCACTTCAATGAATACAAGTTCCTTTCTATCTTTTGCAACAATATCAATTTCTCCTTGTCTACATGCAAAATTCTGGCAAATAATTTCATATCCTTTTTCTTTTAAATACTCAACGGCAACTCTCTCCCCTAATTTTCCTTCTTCTTTATTTAAACTCATCTTTCTCCTTTATGCTTGTTTTATTCTATACTTATTTTTATATTGCTCAATCAAACCTTCAATTTCCATTAAAAATAACTTTTGATAAAGCTCTGAAATATCTATTTTAGTTTTTTTACTAATTTCATTTATACTTGCTTCTTCTTTAATTGCTTTATATATCCCTCTATATTCTTCTTTTACTTTGCTTAGTTCTAAATATTTTTCATTCATTTGTTCTAATTCTTCTATAGTTATCTGTTTTTCTATGTTCTTTTTAAAATCTGCTATTATCTCTATTGGCTCTAAAACTAATTTTGCACCTTTTTGAATTAATATATTTGTTCCAACACCTTTTCTATTATCTCTTGAGCTTGGTATGCAATATACCTTTCTGAATTGCTCTCTTGCTTTCCTTGCAGTTATAGTAGTTCCGCTTCTAGCTTCTGCTTCCACAATTAAAACACCAAGACTAAGTCCACTAACAATTCTATTCCTTGCTCTAAATCTATCAGATGTTGGATGTGTATCTTCTGGGTATTCACTCACAATTGCCCCACCATTTTTAAGTATTCTTTTATATGTTTCTTCATTTTCAGCAGGAAAAATATATTTTGGTCCATTTCCCAGAACTGCTATTGTCTTTCCTCCAACTTCAAGTGCACCCAAATGAGCTTTTGCATCTATTCCTTTTGCTAGTCCACTTATTACAGTGAATCCAGATTTTGCAATATTTGCAGAAAAAAACCTTGCATTTTCTGCACCTTTCTTTGTACAATCCCTTGAACCAACTATTGCAATTCCATCATCATTTAAAATATCTATATTCCCTAAAACATATAATTTTTTTGGTGGATTTTTTATAGTTCTTAGCTTTTCTGGGTATTTTTTATCATTTATTGCTATTTCTATTACTTCCATTTTCAATTCCCCCAATACTTTCTATCTAAATCTCTATATTTTATTGCTTCTGCTATGTGTTTAAATTCAATATTCTCTTTTTCATCAAGGTCAGCAATTGTTCTTGCAACCTTTAATATCCTTCCATATGCCCTTGCACTAAATCCCATTTTATCAAATGCTTCTTTTAGTACTCTTTTTTCTTTTTCTCCTAACTTGCAATACTTTTTGGTTAGTTCTGGAGTCAACTCAGAATTCGAATATATTCCATATTTTTTATATCTGTCCCTTCCTAATTTCCTCGCTTTATTCACTCTTTTTCTTATTTCTTCTGATGCTTCTTCTTCTTCAATTTTTTCCAGCTTTCCATATTCTACCGCTTCTACCTCTACATGGATATCTATTCTATCAAGAAGTGGTCCACTAATCTTATTTATATATGCACTTATCTGTTTATCACTGCAAGTGCAATTTTTATCTTTTGCTCCATAGTATCCACATGGACATGGATTCATAGAACAAACTAGCATAAAATTGCATGGGTAAGTAAAACTTGCATTAACCCTATTTATATTTATTATTCCGATCTTCAAGTGGTCCTCTTAAAAGTTCTAAAGTATATTTTGAAAATTCTGTTAATTCGTCTAAAAATAATACTCCACCATGTGATAAGCTTATTTCTCCGGGGCTTTGGTATATTTCCTCCGTCCGAACTAAAGAAGCACTAGAAATTGTGTGATGTGGTGCTCTGAATGGTCTTTTTGTGATTAAAGACATATTTTCACTGATAAGTCCAGCAACACTATGAATTTTAGTAATTTCTAATGATTCTTCTAATTCTAAATCTGGAAGTATGCTTGGAAGGCATTTAGCAGAGAAAGTTTTCCCGAGAACCGAGGAGGTCCGGACAAGAAGCACATTGTGTCCACCAGCTGCTGCAACTTCTAATGCTCTTTTCACATTCTCTTGTCCTTTTATATCCTTGAAATCAACATTATATTTTGAATTATTATTAAATATGTTATTTATCTCATTTCTTTCTCTTGCAATATTCTTTTTCTTAGTTAAATACTCTATAACTTCTTTTAAGCTTTCTACTCCAATAACTTCAATATTTTGAACAATACTAGCTTCTTTTGCATTTTCTTTTGGAAGTATTATTCTTTTCATACCAATTTTTTCTGCTTCTAAAGCTATTGGAAAAGCTCCATTAATTCTATTCACCTTTCCACTTAAAGATAATTCTCCAATTAAAATTGTATCTTCAAGATTTATATTCTCTATATCTCCATTCGCAAGCAATATTCCTATTGCCATTGGAAGGTCATAAATAGCCCCTTCTTTTTTTGTATCTGCTGGAGATAAATTTATTATAATTCTTCTACTTTCAAGCCTTAATCCAGTATTCTTAATCGCAGATTTTATTCTCTCTTTAGATTCTTTTACACTAGTATCTGGAAGTCCCACTATTCCCCATGTTGGAAGACCACCGAGAAATATCAACTTCAATAGAAAGCACTTTTGCAAATAATCCATGAAGTACCATTGATTTAACAATTGATAACATGTCAAAAACTCCTTTACCTCTAATCTCTAAATCAATTCTTTCTCTCCTTCAGCATATTTTTTATACAATTCATCTATTGTATATTCTTTTTCATCTTCAAGTACATTTATTCTATATATCCTTTTCTCTCCTTTTAAATTCTCTGCTAAAACAGCAATTTTCCCAAATTCTATCTTTTTTAATTTTTCTGTTTCTTCTAAGTCCAATGAAACACTTCTTAGTTTTTCTCCTAAAATACGTTCAATTATCTCCTGAATAATTTTTTCATTTCCTTCTTCTCCAAAAAATTCCTTAATAACCTTCTCCGTTATCTCTCTTTTTTGTTCATCTTCCATAAACTTCCTCCTTAAGAATTCAAATTAACTTATGAAGTCAACTAAAAATTCTATAATTTTTTTAATTAATTAATTTGAAAATATTTTAGGTGAATACCTAAAGAATTTCTTTTATGATTATACTTAAGATGCCTTGATTTGCATTTATAAATAATGCTCTTTTAATTATGTTCTAATATTATAATATTTTTTTACATCTGTCAACAAAAACCCCTCGACAAATTTCGACAAAGTGTCATTAACCTCATATTAAATCAAATAAAAAGCCCTGTAAGATATTAAAATCCACAAGACTTTTTTCTAAAAATAAATTATATTAAATTAAAACTTCAACCTCATAAATTCTTCCATTATCAATTAATTTTATTTGTTTTTCTCTGATTTCTTCCCCATTCACTTTAAATCCTTCAATACACCTTAAATCATTTCTTCCAGAAACATTTTTAACAGTAATATTATAAACACTACTAAAAAATTCATATCTTACAAAATATTCTTTCAAAGAAGAACTTACACCTGGATTAATTGTTAAAATACCGTTCATTTATTCTAATTCCAAGAATATATTCAAGACCTGCTTTATAAAACCAACCACTAGATCCTGTATACCAGCTCCAACCACCAGTTCCAAGTAAATTTGATGCTCCATATATATCAGCAGAAACAACATAAGGCTCAAGCCTATAAAGATTTGCTTTTTCAAAATTATCAGAATGATTAATAGGGTTTATCATTTTATAAAACTCAAGTGCCTTATCACCATATCCAATAGAAGCAAAAGCAATTATTGCCCATATCGCACCATGTGTGTATTGTCCTCCATTTTCTCTAACTCCTGGCAAATATGCTTGAATATAGCCGAGGATTTAAATCGCTTTTCTCAAAAGGAGGGTCCAAGAGTTTAATAATACCGAACATCTCTATTAACCAAAAATTTCTCCAAACTCTCTAATGCCATATTCGTCTTATCGCTATCTCCTGCCAAAGAAATTACAGACCAACTTTGAGCAATACTATCAATTCTGCACTCAGTATTTTTCGATGTTCCCAAAATTTTTCCGTTCATCAGTAAACGCCCTTTTAAACCATTCTCCGTCCCAAGCATCAGAATTAAGAGCAATCTTCAAATCATTTTTTATCTTCTCATACTTCTCAATATATTCACGAAGATTTGCAGAAGAACAAATTCTATTAAATCTATCTAGCACATTATATAGGAAAAATCCGAAGCCAAACACTCTCCCCTTTTCCCTTATTTCCGAACTGTGCTAAATCCATCATTCCAATCTCCGAGAGCCAATCTTAGGAAGTCCATGCTCTCCAAATGCAAGAGATTTTTCAATTGCACGAACACAGTGTTTATATATATTCTCAGAAAGCTCTCCTTCTTCATACAAATCATATTTTTCATCTTCTCCGAAAATTAAGCAAACTTCCTTCTAAATAAGGAACTTGGATATCAAGCAAACTATAATCACCAGTAAATTCAACATATTCACAAACACTAAAAGGTAACCATAATAAATCATCCGAAAATCTAGTTCTAATTCCTCTTTTCGTCTCATCATGCCACCAATGAAGAACATCACCTTCTTCAAACTGATGCCTTGCATGTTTTAGAATTTGTTTTTTTAACAGCTCAGCTGAAACAAATTTTAAGCTAAGTGCATCTTGAAGTTGGTCTCTAAACCCAAATGCTCCACCCGATTGATAATAAGCACTTCTAGCATACAATCTACAAGTAATAGTCTGATAAAGTGTCCATCCGATTTAGCATAAAATCAATATCTTCGTTGTTAGTTCTAACTTGCACTTTTCTTAAAATACTATTCCAATAATCACAAACTTCTCTAATTCCTTTAGCTAAATTTTCATCTGTAATATATTTATTTAAAACCGTAATAGCATTTTCCTTATTCTCTTCTTCACCTAAAACAAAATTTATTCTCTTTTCTTCATATGGCTCTAGCTCAATTTCCATTTCTAAAGCAATACAAGAAGGTACTCCAAGTCCATTTTCAAAATCCAAGCCAGTCTTAAAAATTGAATCTGGCGACCTAAAATCTCCCATACCAAAAAAGCTAAGTTCATTTCCAGTAAAAGATTTAATTATTTCACTAGATGAAACATAAACTAAAGAAGACAAACTATCTCCATAAACATTTTTAGCAAATAAAGTATTATTTTCTTTATCAAAATTCAAATTTATATATCCACTAGTTTTAGTCTCATCTTCCCCAAGAACAGGCTTTATATAATATAAAAGCTTAAGTTTTCTTTTCTCAGACAAAGTATTTTTAAGCCTAATACTACTTACTTTAACTGAATCTTCATTTGGCACAAAAGTTTCAAGTTCTTGAATTATACCTAAAGAAGCATGATAATATCTCACATAGCCAAATCCAAAAATAGAATAATAATCTTCGTCATCTGGCATTACATTTGAATTTAGAGTCCATACATTCCCATATTCTAAATCTCTTAAATAAAAAATTTCAGAAGGAACATCAAACGAAGGATTATTTACCCAAGAACTTATTCTATTAAGCCTACTATTTTTACTATAAGTGAATCCTCCTAAATTATTAGTCACAATTGTACCGAATTTTTCATTAGCAAGAACATTACTCCATGGAGCAGGTGGAAACCAACTTTTGTTTTGCCTTATTATATATTCTTTACCATCTGGAGAAAAACCACCAAAACCATTATAAAATTTCAAGTTCTCCATATCAATATTAGGTTTAATAGCATCAAATACTATATTTTTTTCTATATTATTTATAGATTGATATCCAACATTTGACAAATTCTTTTTATATTCATCTTCCATTTCCTTTATAGCTTCAACAGCATTACCTTTCGAAGCATTAATTACTATATTTGCCTTAAACTTAAATAATTCTTCATCCTCAATTTCATTAGCATTTAAAATAAATATTCCACCACTTATATTTTGCAAATACCCAATCTGTAAATTCAAAATTTGCTGAATAATTTGCTCTTTTACATATCTTTCATAAACGTTCTTTTCATAATCAAGTATACACAAATCTGTTCTAATTCCTTTTACTCGAAGCATTTCGTGTACCTTTAAAAGTTCTTTTACAATATAAATATCACTTGCTGACTTAACAGTAATAAGAATAATTGGCAAATCTCCTGAAATTCCATATTTCCAGAAATCGCTTTGTTTAAATTCTTTATCAGCAAACTCCTTCATATACATACTTCTCATTGGATTTGAATGCATAATATATGGAAGTATCATATTAAATGCTTCTAAATTGCTACGTCTCAAATTCAAATACCTTGCTTCCTCTTCTGCCTTAGCTCTTGCAATATTAAATTCCTGTTTAATATTTTCTTGAATTCTATAATAGTCAAGTGTTTTTACAATTTCTTCCTCTTCATTAGAAACAGTTATAACAAAATCAAGTGTTTTCTCATCATGTGCTTTAACCTTAATACTTTTCTTAATCGCAACACATGGAGAAGTTACAAGTCCTAAAGTATTAGAAAATTGCAAATTACCTGATAACCACTTTAAAACCTTACTTTCATCAATCTCATATTCTATATCATAATTGTCGCTATTTTCTAAAAACAAATTAGCTCCAAGAAAAACAGCTCCATTATTTCCTCTTGCATTTCTAGTAACAATTAAATCTTTTTTCTTAGACAAACTATATTTCAAGAATAAGTTATTAAAAGCAGGATGTGCAATATCATCTTCCATTTTTGATAAAACTGGATTAAAGTATCCGGACAACTTCTAAATCCATATCATTTTCAAGAGTATTTTTTAGCTTAATACTTCTTATCTCTGTGCCAAGCTTGGAAGAAGCAATTATTTTTAAATCAGTCTCAATACCATTCTTAGCTTTAAAAATAGAAGTATTATCTTCTGCAAAAGAAACTTCGTACTTATCATAATTATTATCTTCATAATTAGCCTTCCAAGTCATACCAGTTTTTTTATCACGGATATAGAAGAATATTCCACATGGTAAACTAGATGTCTCTTTATATCTATTAATCAAAATATCTTTATATCTACTAAAACCATTTCCTCTATCATCTATTTCAATCAAATAATCCTCGCCAGAAAGTACATTGCACTTCCTAGGAAATTCTAATATCTTAGTATATTTATTAACAATATAATTATCATACCCAGTATATTTTACCTTTTTAGTCTTTTCTTTTCTCTCTTTAGTAATTAACATATCACTCGGCATTCTTTCTTGCAAAAGAATATCTACAGCCCTTATTTCTGGATTTTTCATAAATCTTTTTTGCATAATATTATCATTCAGTAAATTATTTATCGAGAGTAAACTAAGTGCTTGGTGATGTGCCATATATGTTTCAACAGGTACACCTTTTCTATTAGAAGAAAGTCTCTCTGGAGTATAATCTATAGACTCATAAAAGCCATATTTGCCATACATTCCTTGCTTTTCAAGCTCTTTTAAATTTTGAACTACTTCTTTTGGGAAGTCAGTAATTGCAAGAATGGAACCATAACTAGAAACTACCATCTCATCCCCTAGACCTCTTTTCAAACCTAGCCAAGGAACACCAAAAGCCTTGTACTGATAATTTGAATTTAAGTCTTTTAAATTAAATGCCGCCTCAGATATTCCCCAAGGAATACCAAGCTTTTGGCTATACTTAATCTGACTCATAACCATAAATTTACAAGATTCATCTAAAAGGCTACCCTCATATTTTTCAATATTAATATTAGGCATTAAATACTCAAAAGCGGTTCCAGACCAAGATATAAGTCCTTTATATTTGCCAAGTTTTGTCAAAGTTCTACTAAGATTATTCCAATGTTTAGCTGGAACATCTTTTTTTGCAATAGCAACTAAACTTGCCTGCCTTGCTTCCGATGCAAGCAAATCATAGTAAGTATCAGTTATCTTATTTTCATCTACATTAAATCCGATTGATAAAAGTCTATTCTCTTTACTATAAAGAACTGAAAAATCGGTATCTTCTATAATCTTATTAATACTTTTTATTAGCTCAATAATTCTGTCTTTATATTGCGTATTCCTCTTCTCCTCTAAAAACATTTTAAGAGTATACATATATCCGCACAAAATTTCCACTATCTACAGTAGAAACATATTTTGGTAAAAGAGGACATAAAGTTTTAGTATTATACCAATTATATAGATGACCATTCCACTTCTCTAGAGACATAATAGTATTCATAGTATTCTCTATACTAGTAATTGCCTTTTCAAGATTAATAAATTTTAAATCATATGCAGAAACTATTGTTAAAAGTCCGAAGTCCGATATTAGTTGAAGAAGTTCTTGAAACTATTTTCTCTCTTCTGCTTTCTTGAAAATTATCTGGTGGTAAAAAAGACTCTTCCTTATTCATATTTTCAAGGAAAAAATTCCAAGTTTTTTCAGCAATATTTTTTATATAACTAATCTCATCAAAAGAAAGCTTTTTAAGTGCTTTCGGTTTAACACTCTCTTTGCTAATCTCCCACATAAGAAGAGGTGCAAGAAACCATAAAAATGCCAAATCAAGAATTAATCCTTTAGCAAAAATATGCATGTTCATAGAAAAAGTTAAAAATGCAATAAAAATACCAATTAACACATTTGCAAACATTTTGCTATAAAGAGTACTAACGCTATTTTTACTTAATCTTTCCGCTTCCTCAGAAGTTGTCCATTCAAGTAAATGCTCCTTACTTTTCTTCATTCTATATATAGTTTTCACTATAGCTTTTAAAGAAATATACGCTAAACTTGGAAGTACCATAATACTTATAGAACCTCTATAAAAAGCACCAAGCAAACCATCAATACTTTTAGAAAAACGTTTTTGCCTTTTAATATTTTCCTTCCTAAATACTATATAATTAATAAATTCAAGTACGCTAGAAATCACAATACTAAGTAAAGTAATAGTAAGTGGAATACTAATTCTTTCTCCAAAAAATGCCTTAAAACAAAGTAATAAAATAACATTCAAAATCGCCGTTATTTCAATTAAACTACGCCTAATATTATCTAGTATCTTAAACTTGGATAATTTATTTAAACCAGATTTTCGTGCAAGCCAGGGGGTAATTTGGTAATCTCCTCTTATCCATCTTTCAAGTCTAGATAAATATGCAAGATAACTTTTAGGATATCCATCTAAAAGCATAATATCAGAAGCAAGCCCGCATCTTAAATAAGAACCCTCAAGAAGGTCATGACTAAGCACTGTATTTTCTGGAATTTTATCTTTCAAACACTCACAAAAAACAGCTAAATCATAAATTCCCTTCCCTGTGTAAATTCCTTCACCAAAATTATCTTGATAAGTATCAGAAATTGCATTTGTATAAGAATCTACTCCTCCGCTTCCAGCAAAAATCTCAGCAAAAACACTTTTTTTGCTTTCTTCTAAGTTAATACCAACTCTTGGTTGCATTATTCCATATCCAGATATAACAATCTTATCTTTTACAATTGGTGTATTTAGAATATGTGCCATTGCTTCAATAAGCTCAATACCAGAGTTTAAAGTAAGTTCAGTATCTGCATCAAGTGTAATTATATATTTAATATCCAAATTCTCTTTTTCGAGTGTATTAACTAAAAAAGAATTCTTGCTCCTCTTATCTAAAAGAAAATTTGAGATTTCTGTAAGGAGTCCTCTTTTTCTCTCCCAGCCCATATAGCACTTTTCGCCATCATTCCAAACTCTCTTTCTATATGCAAAACCAAAAATATTCTTTCCATACTTCTCATTTAATCTTTTAACCTGATATAATCCTTCATTTAAAAGCCCTTCATCCTTATCTTCTTTAGATTTAGTTCCAGTACTTGGATCTCCTAAAGCTGTACAATAAATGTTCTCAGACTTATTCGCAAGGTAATATACTTCCAAACGCTCAAAAACTTTTCTGACATCATCTGCGTCCTTTAAAATACTAGGAACAACAACCATTGTGCTATACTCTTTCGGAACTCCTTCTGTAAAATCCATTTTTGGTATCAGCTTTGGTTTCACACACTTACTCAAAACATTTTGCACTATCTTTGTTAAAATTTCTGAAACAGGTATGAAAGTCAAAACCGCTTCCAAAAAACCGAAGAAATATATTCTTTCCTAATATCCATGTCAAAACTCCTATTAAACAAGAAAAAATAATGCTTGAAATTAAAAGTCCATAGATATATAGATTTAGCTTAAAATTTCTCTTTTCTCCTACCTTCTTCTTTTTAACTTCAAGCGCACGGTATAAATCATCAATTCCTTCCATGATTAAATAATAACCAATGTGATTTTCTTTTTTTCCTCTTTCTCCGTTTTGAAGCAAGTTCGATTACCTTATTAGAAATATATATTTCAGATATTTTAGTCCTTTTTGCAATTTCTTTTATGGTATTTCTGTAATATTCCTTTGTTTTGTAATCCATATTCTCATAAATACCGCTAGGATCCTTTTTTAAAATCTCCTCTACTCCATTTATATTTTCAAACATTTCAGAAAAATTCATTCTTTGCAGTGCATGTATGCTCTTAATGCTATTTCCAATAGCAACTTTCTTAAGAGCAATATCAAAATGCTCTTTTTTTATAACCTCTTGCAAACTAAGCCCTTGCTTTTTTATCTCTTCCTCAAGTATGTTTAAGTAAGCAATCCCCTTTTTTCCATATTTTCTAAGTCTATATGCCATATATTCTATAAAAGCAAAGCTATTTTCACCATAATTTTGAAAAACTTTTCCTTGCATGCCAAACTTAAGCTCGTCTTTTTTCTTATTTTCAACAAGCCTTTCAATTATACTCTCAACCTTGAGCTTCTGCATTTGTGATATATATATCTTCATGCAAATTTCTCTTACTCTCTCTATTAAAGCAATCTTAAAAAATAAATTGATATCCCATATTTCATCCATGTTTAGAGTCTTCTTGTTTTGGTAACTCTCCAAATATTCTTCAATATCTTTCGCCTTAAAATTTCCGTCTGTATATGCCACAATTTCAGACGCAACAACATAGCTTCTAGCAAAACCCTTGTATTTACCAGAAGATATCCCGAGTGAAATTTACATATTTTTTTAATGGCAGATTTTTTCTAACTTCTTTTACTGTTTCTTCAATCACATAGTAATTATCAAGTAGCCATTCTCCTGCCTGATGTACATTTATACCTAATTTTAGATGCTCATTAAGCATATCATATATTTTAGTTATATATTCAAAATTCTCTATAAGTCTTGGAATTGGGTATGTTTCTTTATCAGATTTTTCTTTTAAAGTATGATCTGATGCTACATTTTCAAGATAACTTTTTAACTGTTCTTTATTAAGTAAAACTCCTCTTATATTTAAGGTCTCTACACTCTTCACTTTTTCTAAACCCCTCTTTTGCAAATTTCTTTTTTGTAGTTTTACCAAATTTTCCAAGATTTATGCATACATAAATCGGAACTAATATTTTTTAAGCTCATTCTTCGCTAAGAAAATCTAAGTTTCGCATATTTATCTAGTACGGAGCTTTTCACTTGCTTTGCAAGCGAAAATTCCTACTATATAAATAAAAACGAACACTTAGAGGGAGGTATTTTCCTCTAAGTGTTCTCTTTCAAGAGTTTTTTATGTTATTTTAGATTATTTCTCTTTAGGTACTAATACAAACTTTTTGATTAGTACTACTCCTACTGCAAATACTACTAGAACAATAAGCACTATTCCTAAATTAGATGTTACCTTATTACCTATGATTGATAAACCTGTTGGTTCTGTGATTGTTATTGTTTGTGCTCTACTCATACTAATTGTTGGTGTATATACTCCTTTGTACTCATGATGTGGATATTCTAAGTCTGTTAAGTGACGTACTTTTGATGTTTCTTTTGGTCCAACATGGTTAGAACCTTCTCCATGTCCATCTATATCATATCCTTCAATATCAACTATTTTACCAGCTATATTTGTTAATCTTACGATTTCGATTTGGTTAGGGAACTCATTATCAAATGCATCACTTACACCAGTATTTAGTAATGTTGTAAGTACTATGCTTGCTTCTGCACTTTCTCCTGGTCTTAAGTCTTTATATAGCTCTGTTCCTGTATATCTAACTCTTTGTGTTAAGCTGTGGTCAACTATGTTCTTCTTACCGTTTTCTTCTCTTTGTCCGAATGAAATTTCTCCATCTTCGTTAACATTGTAGTTTTCACGGCTTGATACAAATCCATCGTTACCATTTCTATCATTTACTTCTGACCAGTCTTTGTTAAATACATACATTGCTTCATTTCTTTGGTCTTTAGTAAATCCAAGTGGTTCGTTTACATAGTCAACTATGTCTGTAACTCTAGATGTGATTACTTCTGGCGTCATATTGTCATCATATCCTGTTGCAAGTGAATAATGTGCAAGTCTTCCGCTTCTAGCTTTTCTGTTTTCATTATTCAAGCAAGCTTCACTATAGTCATTTCCTCTTTCATTATGGTAAACAATTGTTGCTTGATTATCTCTTAATTCGTCTTTTTCATAAGCTACAAGTTTTGCTGTTTCCTCTTCATAATATACAACCGCAATGGCTTTTCCATTTTCATAAATGTACTTAATTGTATCATATCTTTCGCCACGTCTATCACTGTTATTTTCAACTACTACACGATATGTTACTTCTAGTGATAGGTTTTGTAATAATTCTTGGTCATATTCTATCCAGATATTTCCGTCTCTAAACGCTATATCTGTACCACCATTTGCTATTGTACTATCATGTATATAGTCTCCTTCAATAGTAACTTTGTTTCCGTCTTTATCAACTTTTACGCCATCTCTATTGAAGTCTTGGTCTCTTATCAATGTACCATCTTGGTTACGTAATTTAATGTTTGAAATATATTTTGTAATTCCAACATCGTTATATGCTCTTGGTGTAACACCAAAGTCTACATCTTCAATCTTATATTCATACCAAGTATTTTGTGTATCACCTTTTGTTTGTGGACGAATATACTCTATTTCTAGTTCCATCGTTGATGTATAAGCATATATTGGGTCATTGTGCCATGTACTTTCTACTGATATAACTCCTTCGTAGTTATAATCAGAAGATGTCTCATTTTGTTTATATTTTTGAGAACTTTCTCCTCTTTCAATTGTCATTCCACCTTGATTATCAACATTTTCAGTAATATTAGACTTCATTTGTGATAATCTACTAAATGCGTCATCATATGCATCAGAATATTTTGTTAGCAAGTCTTTGTTTGATACTTCTTTTTCCTCTGCACCTTTTTCATCATAATCTTTTACCTTGTACCAATATTTCTCTTCTGCTGTATTTGGGTTTGCCTTAGTTGATTGATAATATTGTCCGTTTATTGGTAATGGGTCAGCCTCTTTCTTTTCATCATCTTCTGCTGTATTTGGATCAAATGTGTTCTTAGATATCTTACTGTAAATTGTTGAATCTGAACCACCATATACAAATCTTACTGCATAATCACCAGCGATGTATGATTTGAATTCATATCTTCCTTGGTCATCAGTTTTTGTAACAGCCCTTACAATTTGTGTTGCACCATCTGGTTCTTTATCAACTTTTCCACCCTTGCCTTCGATTTCACTAAGTTTCTTTTCATCTTTTACCATTTCAACAAGTTCAACTTTTAATCCGCCTAAGTTGTTATTTCCTTCATATGTTGGTGGATTTATTCCGTATATATCTAGTGAGTTCTTAATTCCGCTTCCGATCTGCTGCTTCCCACATATGTCCAGATAATTTTCTTATATATCCACTGTTTGTTAAGATTATTCCTGTATACCAAGCATCATCTTCTCTTATTTCTGTATTCATTCTGTTATACCACATGTTCATCTTACGAGAAGCTTCTTCTCCTCCACCTTTTATGTATTCCACAAAAGCTTTTTGGAATTCAATGCTTGCTTCTTCATAATCTTTAATCATGAAGTTACCTGGGTTTGAGTCTCTATCTAAGTAACTATCAGCTGTTTCATATTCGAAAATTTCTGAATAGTTTCCAAGTGTCCAAGACCTAGCATATTCGCTATCTTCTTGTTTTAATTTTTGTGTTAATATTTCTTTTGCGTTATCTTCGTTTCCAACTAATTCAAATGTTAACCTTACGTGTTTAGCATTATCTTCGCCTTCGCCAATTTCTTGTCCGATGTTAACAATTAATGTCTTATAATCAGCTGTTGCACCTTTTGCTGAACCATCTCCTGCTGTAACACCTAAATCGTTTCCATTAGATGGTGTTTTTCCTGTATACGACTTAATTGCGTCAATCTTCGTTCCATTGGTTGTTGTATATCCATTAGGGTCAAAGCGAAGTTCTTTATTATAGTAATTAACTATCTTATTAATCTTCGTTCCAGCAAGTGAACTTTCATTATTTATCATTATATCATATGTTATGTAGAAGTGTACTTTATCCTCAGTGTAATATGCTACACCGTCTTCATTTTCTGTCTTACTATAATCGTAATCTTCTGCAAACATATATTGGTGATAATTTGCTTCCCCTGTAAAGTAATCATATTTTGTATCATATTGGTTTATTGATACAACTGTATCAACTATATCTGATACAAGTGATAAGTCAATATTAGGTCTTTCAACTAATCCTAAATGTATTTGTAATTGTCCTGGATAGATTACTTTTACTTGGTCTCCTGCAAATAGTATTTCATCCATTCCAGAGTTCATTGAAGATTCATTTATTATAAATGTAGTTCCAAGTGAACTGTGTGGATATGTTTGTCCTTTATTTCCTTGTGAAGAATATCCTGCAAATGATTCTACCTCAACTTGTCTCATGTATGCAATCTTATCAGCAAAATCTTTTGCGTCAGATGGATTACTTGGTGCTTGTATTAATGCGAATTTATCAGCTGGGTATTTCTTATTTGCATTTATATATTTTATAACTTCGTTTGTCATTTCCTCATACATACCTTGGATTTCATAGTAATCCCAAGCTTTTGTATCTGCAGTTATTGTCTTATAATTTCCAATTCCAGCACCTTCTCCAGGTCCACCCTTTGAAGTTACTGCCCATTCGTCTGAGTTATACTGTGCTTCTCCTGCTTTTTTAGTTGCTTCAAATTCCATTCCGTTATATTTGAATCCAATATAGTAATGTTTCATTGGGTCAACTCCTCTGAATTCATAATATCCGTTTTGGTCAGTGATTGTTGGGTTTGTACGTATTTCTTCTGGGTTATCACTTGGAACAAGTTCAGCTACTTTTCCATTATCTTCATAAAGTGTTACTTCAACACCTCTTATTGGTGCTTCTCCTTGGTCAAATTTACCATTTGATGATTTAGCAGAACCTTTTGTCTCTCTTTGGTCTAAGAACACATATCCTGCAAGTCTCATAAGAAGTTCTTCTTCCTCTTTTGGAGGCATATCTGGTAACTCAAAATCGTTTCCTGGTTCATCTTCAATAACTATTCTAACTTTTCCGTCGAATTCTTCAACAGACATTGTTGAAGGTTTCCATTCTTCCGTTTGAGATGGTATTGTAACATTTCCATTTTCGTCTCTATATTTATCTTCAATATATTTTACAAGCCATCCGTAAACATCTTCATATGTCATACCTTCATTTTTCTGAATTTGTCCTGTTGCCCATTCTTTGACATATTCAATTGCTTTGCTATCTGACTTGACGTCTCCTGTTCCTTTTAAGTAGTTATATATTTCAGCCATTGGATTGTCTTTTACTTGATGTGCTAGCACTTCTGCATTATTATATCTTGTATAATCTAGTAGTTTTCCTTCATAATAGATAAGTGTTATGTCTCTACTTGAAGGGTTAACTTTCCAGCCTCCTTCTGCTGAAACTTCGACAATATCAAGTGTAAGCATTCCTGTATAGCCTTTTAAGTCTAACTTATCTGGTAAATTGTCAAAATCTTCTTGTGTTAGTTTTAGCTGTCCGTCTTTTGTTGTTCCTCTTATTACATTGTCTTTATTATCTATTAACTCTCCTAGATTTTCAAGTCTTCCATTTTCTTTATTAAGAGTTCCTCCTGATTTTGTCCAACTTACATGTATATCAAAATTTGCCTTAACGCTTTCAAGCGCTCCTGTATCTGCTTTTCTGTTTACTTTTTCAAGTATAATCTCTGGTGTATCAGCATCTTCGTTTTCCCATCTTTCTACAAATAGGTTTTTACCAGATGGAGCTCCTCCAGGTGCACTAGTGATTTTGCCCATTTCCATAGTTATTGTATAGTTTCTCTTATCACTAATTAATTTATGTCCAGCTGGTGCAGCAGTTTCTTCTACTTCCATTTGGATTGTGCATCCTTCTAAGTTTTCTAAGTAAACACCATAGTCAGCAATATCACTTGCAAGTATTTTTACACTTCCATTGACATCTGATATTCTGCTTAATTTTATCTCTTCATTTATATTTCTGTTAAATGTTACATCATGCCCTGTGATATTTAATGTTATGTTAAAGTTTGCACCATATAGTGGTCCACACTCATTACAGAATTTTTGTAATTCCATATCTGGTGGCGTTCTATCTTTCTCAAATGACGTTATAACAAATGAGTAGGTTTTGTAGTTTCTCCAAAACGCTGTGTGGTTCCAGCTTACATGTTCCTGCGCTTTTTCTCCAGTACCTGAAAAATGTAATTCAAATTCCCATGTTCCTCTTGGTGGTGAAATATATTCAGTTAATACTTTTGGTTCATGAGCATGTGGCTGATTTGGTCCTGTTGGTATTGGCATATATCCACAAGCATTATATGGGAATTGCCATGGTTTATTCTTTGCTGTATACCAATATTTGATTACATCACCTTCATATCTTGACATTTCTCCTTCGCAACTTTCTAGGTATTGTAAATCTATTTTAGCATACATTTGCTTAAAGTCTTCTGGTTTCATTGACCCTCTATATACTACGATATAGAATGGTTTTCTTGATAAAAAGCCTGGTACTCTTTCTCCATCTGCAAGTTCATAATAATGATTTCCATCATAATCTATTATACGTCTTTCATTTGCTTCCTCAGCAATAAATCCATTACTCATTTTATATGCAATCTTGAAGCTTCCTCCAAGGTCTTCTATGTTAGTCATCTCTCCATTATGTTCTGTATATATAGTTACCTTTTCAACTGCATCAAATTTCATTTGAGTATATTCTGTCGTTGTTGGTGCAGTATTAGTTGATGGTTGAAGTGATGGTGGTAACACTCCTCCTGGGAATATCCATGCTGGTGGTTGGTTAGGATCTGGCGTAGCACCTCCCTCATCTCCTGAATAGTTTGTATCTTTTCCTGTTCCTTTAACATCTGTTGCATCTAAACATGCAATTTCTGGGTCTTGATGGTCATCAAGTACTGAGTAATCTATTACATATGGCCCCATTATATAACTTTCATCAGCTGGGTTTACTTGTACTTTAGTATCATTATATTGATATGTCTTATAGCTTTCTCCATCAATTATTAGGTTTGGTATTTCTTCAACATGTTTTCCATCTAAGTCATTAATTGTATCTTCTTCTTCGTTATACCACATTGCTTTAACAAATTCTTTATAATTATCTTCTCCTTGCTGTGCACCTTCATGTATTGCATTATAGAACTCTTGGAATCTCTTTCCTGCAAGTCCTAAATTTCTGTCTTCTTTATCATTATCTCTACCTATAACATTCATTCTTGGATTATAACCCTTTAATGACCATAAAGCTGCTTGTTTTTCATCTGGTGTATAATATGCCTTATCTATTTCTTCTTGTGTTAATGCTAATTGATCTGGATCATCTGTTGCTTTATCATAAACTTTTTGTTGTGTTAATATGAAGAATGCATCTTGGTTTTCCTCTGCTGTAAATGTTTCTACTTTTCTCCATTCAATAGATTTCCTATCTGGTCCACCAAGTCCAGGCATTGTAGCAAAATTTATGTCTATTGCAATTTGTTGGTCAACTCCTGGTGTTTCATATTCATCATACCAAATTACTGGTGGATGGCACCATGGTCCAGGATTTGTCATTCTTTCTTTCCATTCCTCATATAGCTTTCTAAATTCTGTAACTAGTCCATAATTTTCGTTAGTTCTATACCAGTGAAACGCATTGCTTGGATCATATGCAACTGGTCCTGCTTCTAGTCTTCCTGTTCTTGCTGCATCTCCTTCTTCTCTTGCCCACCAATGTGATTCAGAAGCAGTCATATATTGTGTTACACCTAATCCATGTGCATTACACCATAATGTATAGTTAAAGTCTTCTGCAAATAACCATTTAGGGTGTGTTTGATGGTTTAATTCTCCTAGATATTCTTCAAATATCGCTGCTCTATCTTCGCTCCAAATAATTCCACCATCAAGTAATTCTGGATTAACATAGTAATTTGATGCTGCATTTGTTGCACCTGCAATGCTTACAATTGCTGTCAAAGTTAGTCCTATAGTTCCGAATTATTTGTTTTAACTTACTTTTCTTTTTCATCGCTTATTTTTCCTCCTTCCTCTCTATACTCTATCTAGTACTCTTTTTTTAATTTCATATGCGCCGAATGCGAATACTGCAAGTACTCCGATTACAATTCCTATAATCACTATAATTCCTCCTGTTTTTACTGCAATTACAACGTCTGCTTTACCAAAGTCGTCTTCCTTGGTGTTCTTATTTCCTGGAGTTGAATCTATATCTGCTAATCCTAAATCATTTGATACTTCTGCAAGCTCTGCTGTGTTGTTTGTCACACCTACGTTTTCAGTTGTCATTGTTTTTGTAAGTATAAGTGATAGTTCTACTGTTTCGCCTGGTTTAATTTCTTTTCCTGCAAGTGTAGTATTGTAGATATTTCCATTTGTGTCTTGATACCATTCTGGATTCATTGTTGAGCTAAATGCCAAGTCTTTTGCTTTATAGTCTACAACTCTATTAACATATCCACTTACTGCACCTTCGTTTGTTATTTTAAATTTATATGTTATTGCAACAACTGAACCTGCCATTTGTTTTTCTGGTATTTCAACTTTTGCCATATCTACATCATTAAATCTATGTGTGCTTACACCTTTTGCGTTACTTACTTGTACTAAGCTTACCATTTTGTCTAACTTCATATCGAATTTTGGATTATCAACTAATCCTAAGTCTACATTATATGTATGTTCATTTACAACTAAAGCATTAGTTGCTGCTAATTTTTTAGTTTCACCTTTTAAAGTAATATTCATATTTATTGCGTCTGAGTTGAAGCTTACATCAACCCCATCTGCTTGATATTTTGTTATATCATAGCTCATTGTATCGTATTCAAATGCTACTATATATCTGCCAGCTGGCACATTTAAGAAAGTATATCCTCCACTTTGGCTTGTTACAGTTTCTGCAACTAGTCCATTGTTTGTTGCATTTAATAAGTATACTTTAATATTTGCAAGTACTTTTTCAGATGTATCTCTCTTACCATCTCTATTTTCATCAAGCCATGCTGTTCCAGATACTCTGTATTTCTTTACTTCACCTGGGTTATCTGGACCCTCTGGATTATCTGGATCTACTGGAGAACCTTCTATTGCAAGTATTGTATGTTTAAGTGGTTCAGCACTTTCTGTAACTCCTGCTGTTGTTGCTGTTACTTCATTTGTTACTTCTTTATCTACTCTTAATTTCTTAGCTTGTGCTTCAACACATACTGTTAAAGTTTCGTTCTTATCTAATGTTAGTGGTATTTCAACTATATTTCCTGCATTTTCTGTGACATTTGTTAATTTTCCACCTTGTGTGAAGTAATATCTTACAAATTTAAGTTCACTTGGTAATTTATCTCTAAGTACTGTTGATGCACTTGCATTTGCTTTATTTGCTACATTTATTATATATGTTATTTTATCATCTGCATCAAGATATGCATCTGATATATCACTTGTTTGTGATATACTAACACCTGAGCCTACAATTTTTCTTGTATCTTCTGTACTTGTGAATTTTGTATTTACCTCATTACATTCAGCTGTAAATTTTGCATTTACTGTCTTTTCATATACTCCTGCTGGAAGTTCTTTTGCTTTACATGTTACTGTCAATGTTGCGACACTATTAAGAACTTCATATCTCCAATTTACTTTAGTTTTATCACTACTTACATTTCCTTTTTCGTCGCATTTAACGAATTCCATTCCATCAGGTATAATAAATTCAAATCTAGCATTTGTTAAATCTGTTTGAACATTTTTACTAACTGCACATGAATATGTGATTTGTGTATCCTTGTTTAAGTCTTCTCCTATATTTGTTGAAATTAGCATTTTGATTTTTGGACTTCCACTTGCTGATACAATTTTGCATACAAACTCATTTGATGTAAATTCATCATTATATCCTTCTACTTTTGCTTTTGCATTTACTGCAATTCTTGTAGTATCAATTGTTTGTTTACCTTCTCCCTCGCCTACTTCATATGGGTCTTCATATATAGGAAGTTTTAATGCAAATGCAACTTGCTTTGTTTCTCCTGGATTAATTTCATCTATTTTTAATGATACTATTTTTATACTTTGGTCATATTTTCCTTGTGAATTCATTGCTATTGTTCTATTTGGAACATCTGCTGTTACTGTAACATTTCTTGCTATCACGTCTGAATCGTTTCTAACATTCACTGTGTATGCAACTAATTCACTTTCTTCTACTGTTCCATTATTTTGTAATTCTTGTGTTTCAACTCTTGCTGTAAGAGCTAGATTAAGGTTTGGTCCTTCTCCTGTTGAAATTCCTGCTATTCCTGCTTCTGAACTTTCTTCATACATTGGTGCCATGTCATCATTTTCTGCAAGCATTTTTCTTATTCCTGCTGTAATCATGCTTTCTTCACTGCTTGCTAGTTTAACTGATTTTCCTACTATTGTATCATTGATTGCTAAATCACTTATTGTCTTTGTATAATATACTGTAAATATTCCATATGTTTCTTGGTTGTGTTCAAGTCCTGCTGGAATTTCTACATTATAACCAAATCCTATACTATCACCTTGTTTTAATGAAATATTATTTAGGACTATCATATATGATTTTATTTCTGGCAAACTATTTGGGTCAGTTGTCCAACCATTTTGACTATCATTTATATTCTTATTTGCTTCTCCGATTGCTACTGTAATATACTGTTATATCTTCATTTCTTACACCAAGTGTTGCTTCTATTTTGCTAACAACTTTTGCTGTAAATGTACTTCCAAGGTCTTGTCCTGTTTTTATTGATTTATTACCTGCAAATGGTGTTCTTCCTAGTATTCTTATATTATTACATTCATAGTCATAGTTGTTTATAACTCTCATGCTAACTAAAGCTTTTTTTGCCCCAGCATATGTGTCAATTTCTCCAACTTCTTTTTTACCACTAATTGCTGTCGCATTTTCTGCTTTTTCATTGTAATTTGATATTTGGTTTACTGTAACCATTCCAGTTGGAGCAATAAACTTCATTTCTGTTTCAAAGCTTCTTATTTCATCTTCATTTTCATTTACTACATTTAAGTAAACTTTTTCTGTTTTTGAAGGTGTTAGTTCATCAGCTGTAATATCTGCTTCCATAACTAGAGTTGCACCTTCTGCTATTACGTCTTCATTATATTTTGTTTGGCTTCCTGATAATTCAACTCTAATTACTATATTTCCATTTTCATTTCTATACATATTTGCATTTGTTAAAACTAATTCTTTTTCATATAATAGTTTAACATTTTCAATATTTATAGTTTTTACATAACTTGGTAATACTATTTCTAATTTTGGATTTTTGTATAACATTGAACTACTATCTGTTGATTTTAATGTTACTCTTAATTCAACAGCTTCATTTTTAATAACTGTTGAAATATTTGGTTTATTTATAGTAAGTTCTGCTTTTGTCTCTGGATTTTTTAAACTAATATCTTTGCTATCCATTCCCCTAATTATTATCGTATTATCTTTTGATATATTTGTAACTAAGTTTACTCTGTAGCTTACAAATTTTTCAATTTGTGCTTTTGAGTATTCAAGAGGTTTTATCTCTCTTCCATTTTCTAATCTCAAAATTCCTTCTGTTTTTGGTTTACTTGTTTCAAACATCAAATCTTCTTTTGCTTCTTCAAATTTATATTCCAAATTATCTTTATTAATTGTAGTAATTAATTCTCCGCTTCCTGAAATAACATTAATATATCCATCTTCTCCAAGTATTTCTATTAAGTTTTCCTTTTCCATTTTGATATATGTATAACTTGCATTTGAAGGGAATATATTTCCTCTTTCATCTACATAGCTTGTCTCATCTTTGAATATTAGTTTATCCATTAATTCTGAATATCCAATATTTAGGTTTAAATAGCTTGTAAATGCTGTTTTCTTCCCATTCTCTGTTTCCATATAACCTTTATATAGTTCACTTGTATTTAATCCTAATTCAAGTGTTACAATATCTCCAATTTGTTCTGTTAGTTCTTTTTTGTCATTCACACTTGCTGTAGCTTCTTTTTCTTCTTTTCCATAATATTGTATACTAGAATTTGCTTTCAATTCTATTTCTGTTTTTTCTGTAATTGCATTTTCATCATATATATATGTAATCATTATTTCATCATTTACATTTTTCATCCATGAAAGCATTTCTTCTTCGTTTTCTAATACTAATGTAAGTTTTCCGTTCTTCATTTTTATAGTCTTCTTCATTAAATACTCTTGCTTTCTTTCCATTTGTTGCTTCTTCGCTTCTTGATGAAATTGCTATCTCTTTTGGTTCTATATTATTTATTTTAGGAATTTCTATTTCTAATTTTGTAGATTTTACTGGTAATTTATTATCTACTAAATTTGATTTTAATAGAGTTTGAAGTATCACACCTTTACTTCCACTTACATTAAATGAAACATACTTTGAAACTTCTAATGAAAGATTTGCTTCTGCTATGCCATCTATAATTGTCTCTACTTCCATTGTTTTATTTACTTTAACTTCTTTTCCTTTATTATTAATGTATGTTCCTTCTAATTTTATTTCTGCTACTTTTGATAAGTCTTTAACATCAAAACTTGAACCAGCGTTTATTTTGATTGGAATTTCGATTAATGCTGATTCTCCCTTATTTATTTGATTTAATACTATTTTATTCTCTTCACTTGAAATGCTTTGTATTAGTGCAAGCTCTTCTTCTTTTTCTTCTATTTTAAAGTTTGCATTTTCTATTTTAATACTTGCATTTGTAAGGTATCCTTCTCCTGCTTTTATCTTTAGATATAGTATTTCACTTTCTTCAGCTACATCTATTGTCTTGCTATGTACATCTTTTCCTTCCTCTTTCATATATGCATCAAACTCTAAATCTGTTTTTTGAACCATTGTTTCTTGTTCTTCAAGTTTAATTGTTCCTGCATATACTTCACTCATATAGCTTCCAAGTAATGCTACATTAGCAAATGATAGTGTGAATGCTAGAAATGTAGCTAATACTTTTGTTATTACTTTCCTGTTCATAGAAACTTCCTCCTAAATTTACTCTTATTACTTTATCTTTTTTTATAGATATATAATATATTATACATGATTTTTCTACATTTTTCAATGTTTTTTCAAAACTTTTTATGTTAATTTTTGTAATTATTTATATTATTACCGCATAATATATTATTTTTATATTTTACCTTATTATTTTTGCACTTTTTGTCGCTTTTTGCAAGTATCTAAATTTTGGCAAAAAAAATTGCTTTCTATCCCGCTACGGATGCTTATTTTGCGTTTTTTATGCATTTTATTAAATTTTTATTACTTTTTAATTTCACATTTATTACATTTAAAGGCTTTTCCTAGGGATAAATATAGTTATATAGGGTATTTAGTTAGAATTAGAATTAATTCTAAGATAAAAGTAAAAGGATTAAAGCTATAAACAAAAGATTATCTTCTACTCCTTCACTATAAAGAAAAAATAGCAACGACACTATTAGTATGTCATCAAAGTATAGTTTTATACCAAAGATTTCGAAAATAGGGTCAGATTGTTCTTCTATTTGATTCTTAGTTATTCTCGAGTTTTGAGTTTTCGTTTCTTTCATTTCTTCTTGATAAAAATTATTTTTATTTTGACCTCCCCTACTATTTAGATTTTGATTACTCTTTAGATTTTGATTTGTTTTCTGGCTGTAACTCACTTCATTTTGAGAAACTTGCCCATATCTATTTCTTGTGTAATTTTGATAATAATATGGACGTCTAAAAAAAGGCATAAATTCCATTATTTCTTAAACTCACCTCCACTATTATTAAAAACCTCCATAACTTTGCTCATACTAAAGAGCTTTATATATTGGTCTATTTTCTCTTTTCTGCTTTCTTTAAGATATGGTTTAAGAGACAAAAGAAGATTAGCCCTAGGATCATTCGCGCTTCCTTTCATCTTATCCATGATAGATTTCATTTTCATAATTGTTTCAAAATCAATAGAGGGTGTTTCGTTTTCTGTCTGATTATTCTGCTCAGTTCTATTTGTATTTGTATTTGTATTTTCATTTTGATTTCCAGAAAGAGAAGATAAGATATTTTTCATTTCCTCTGGAATATTCCCTTCATTCACCATATTGCTAAACTTACTAAAAAGTTCGGACATGTCCTCATTGTTCATAAAACTTCTCTCCTCTCCCTAATTAAATAAAAATATGTATAACTATCTTCTTCCGTTATTGTTATTTCCTTGATTACAAGTATTTCCGAAAATTAGCCCCATTAAATTGTTTCATAATAGTTTCCTTATCCTTCTCACTAAGCATACTAGAAAACTGCTTCATTCCTTTTTCCAGTTCTTTCTTATCCATTTTAGAAATCATCCCCATAAGCTGGTTCATGTCAAAATTATTCATATAAAAACTCCTTTATTAAGAAAAACTTATATAAATAATATATGCAAAATTTAAGATAAATGTTACAAAAAAAGAAACACAAAAACTTAAATATAATAAAAATCACTGTATAACCTCATCATTAACAGCGATTTTTATAAATAATTTATATAGATTTCTTTTTCCTTATTCAAGTACAATTTCATTATCTTTTATGTATGCTCTTGTTTTAATATAATCATCATAGTATTCTTCCTCTAAAAGTATATCATCTTGTTTTTTATTCTTTCCTCTTTTCTTTGAGTCTTTTTTGTCCTCTTCACTATTTTCATCATCATCAAACTCATCATAATCGTAAACAGGTCTCTCCATTTCTTTTACTATATTTGCTATTCTTATTTGTGTTGCATCAATTTCATTTGCAGCAATTATTGCTTTTCTATTTCCTTTTGCTCCTGCATGTGCAAGCCCTCTCAATGTTCCTAGTATAATAATATGCTCTTCTGCAATAACTTCTGCCCCTGCATTTACATCTCCTAAGATAACTAGAGTTCCCTTAAATTCTATTCTCTTTCCAGACCTTAAAGAACCATCAATAACTTTAGTTATAGTTGCTTCAATGTCTTTCTCAAATCCGTGAGTTATTGTATGAAGCCCAAGCTCAGATGTATTCCCTTCTTCAAAATTCTCACTTTCTAAACTATGTTTCCCTATCTCCATTTTTCTTTCCTTTCTATGCATTATATGTGATTTTTCATATCCTTCGGGGCTATATGATCTCTCCAATATTGCCTTTTCAATTTTATTCATTAAATCTCTTGCGACTTTAGGATTATTTAATTTATATATTATATAGCTTATAATCTCTTCCAAATCACTATAAAATAAAGGCGAATATTTTATTTTATAATGATTTTTCACTTATTTTTCTCCTTAATTCTTCAAATACTTCTTCATGTGTATAATATACAGTACTTGAATCCTCTGCAATCTTATCAGCTTCATCTAAAGCATTCTCAATATATTCATTGTACTCAACATAATTCATTAATTTTGAATACTTCTCTAAACTCATGACTACCATTGAGCCATATCCATTTTTTGTCAAATAGACTGCTTCATCCTCTTTTTATACCAAATTTTCAATTTCTGTATATTTATTTCTTAAATCTGAAATTGGTCTAATATTAATCATAATCATCTCCTCTTATTTTCTCATCATTATTTTATCACAATTTTATCTTTTTATCAATATTTTTATTATTTATAATATTGCAGAAGGTTCTTTCTCCATCTAATTATCACTTTCTACGTTTGGTGTTGCTGTTATGTCTTCTTCTATTTTGCTTGCATTCATGCCGAAGTATTGAGCTATTACATCTCTTGCTGGGTAACATGCTATTGCTCCTGTCCCTCCATTTTCAATTATGCAGGCTACTGCAATTTCTGGGTTTGTGTATGGAGCAAAACCTACAAACCAAGCATTTGTCCTTTCTCCATTAACTCCTGTTTGTGCAGAACCTGTTTTTCCTCCAATATCTATATTGAAATTTCTAAAAACACCATATGCAGTTCCTCCTGCCTCTGATGTAACCCCTTTCATTCCTGCCATTATAGCCTTTAAGTTTTCATCTGAAATCTCAATATCTTGGTTAGTATTTGTTTCTATTCCAAGTCTTTTATTAACTTCTTTTTGTATTTCATTTTTTTGTACCTCTGTTCCATCTGGATTTATCACTGATTTTACAATACTTGGATTTACTTGTTTTCCTTTATTTACTAAAATACTTATATATTTTGCCATTTGAATTGGCGTAAAGTTGTTATCTCCTTGCCCAATTGCAGCAGACAGAGTATAGCCCAAAGTCCAAACCTCTCCTTTTGTTTTTGTAATTTCTGGACTTGCTAAAATTCCCGCACTTTCTCCTAATAATTCTATACCTGTCTTTGAGCCTAATCCAAATTGTCTTGCATATCTGTTTAAATTCTCTATCCCTATTCTATTGCCCATTTCAAAAAAGAAATAATTGCAAGAATGCTTTATTGCATCTGTGAGATTTAGATATCCATGTCCAATATGCCTAGAATCATATATCCAACATCTTGGATTATGTCCTTTTGGATACACTCCTGTGTCATTTATTTTTTCTTTTACTGTAACATTTCCTGTTTGAAGTGCAGATACTGCTGTTACCATTTTATAAGTAGAACCGTGGTGCATAAGCACTTGATATTGCTCTATTTATCAACGGTCTATTTGATGTTTCTGAATTATAGCTATTCCAAGTTTCAGTTTGAATTCTTCCTCCTACCCAAGCGCCTGGTTCATAGTATGGATAACTTGCCATTGCAAGAACTTCTCCCGTTTTTACATTCATAACAACAATAGCTCCAGAATCTGCATTTTTAGCATCTTTTGATATACTTTCTGAATTAGTTATTGCATCAAAAAGTGCACGTTCTGCAACTGCTTGTAAGTTTGCATCTACTGAAAGAACTATATTTGAACCAGAAACAGCCTCTTTTTCAGTATATTCATTTACTACTTCTCCCTCAACAGACATATCTATCTGCCTTATTCCATTTTTCCCTTTTAAATAACTTTCAAATACATATTCTACTCCATTTTGCCCATATAAATCATTCATTGTATAACCGAGCATCCTTATTTGCCTCATACTGTTTTTCTCCGAATTGAAGCAACATACCCAAGTATATGTGATGCCAAGATACCATGTGGATAGCTTCTTTGAGAATTTACTGTTACATCAATTCCTGGATATTTAGAACTTTGCTCATCAAATATTAAAGCACTTTTTCTACTTATACTATTTGCAATAGTAAGAGACTTTGTTGCACTATATCCTTCTGATGTTATCCTATATCTAACTGTTAAAATTTTTCTAACTTCTGTAATATCTGTATTTTTTATATCATACCTATCTTTAAAATAATTGAATACTTCTTCGGGAGAAACATTTTGGTCAAAATTATATTTCTTAAGCCATTCTTTTTTCCTATTTTCATTTGAAAAATCAAACTCAAATGGTTCTATTTTAATTGGAAAAGTGTCTGTATATTTGTCTCCATTTTCTTCTAAAGTTTTAATAACTGCAAGAATAGAATTATTTAAAACTTCATTATCAAGCTTAGTCTTATATAATTCTAATGAAAATGTCATCTCAGTTCCAGCAATCACTGTACCATTTCTATCTACAATATTGCCACGTGCTGCATATAGTGTACTTTCACGTGTAAGTCTTGTATTTGATGTTTCTCTATAGCTTGCCCCATTCACAATTTGCAAATTGAAAAGTTGTATAATAAGAATTCCTCCAATTATATATACAAGTATACTAAGCGCATTTAATCTTAAATTTATATTTGGCATTTTCTTTTTTCTAAAATTTTCCACACCTTCTCCAATCTCTAAAAAATGTATTATTTAAAAATATCTTGTTAAAATCTGAGGATTTTTAAATATTTCCTCAATTTTATATCCAAATTTTTGCATTAATGGATATAAAATAATTGTAAGTAATGTATTAAATAATAATTCTATTATAAGAATTTTTATAAATCTCCAAATTTCTATGCTTCCTAAAAGTACTGTACCTCTATAAACATACACAAATATTTCATAACATGCAGTTGCAACAATTACCATAAGCATGACTGTAATTTTACTATCCTTTGAAAGATTTTTTTCAAGATAACCACTAAAAAAACCTATTATTCCAAGTGCTATGCCTGAAGGTCCAATCAGCGAACTTCCTAAGATATCTGTAATAAACCCGAATTAAAATTCCAAAAGTAGTTCCCATTTGTTTTCCTGCATATAGTCCTATAAATAGAATAAAAATAACAAGTACATTTGGTTTTACACCAGCAATAGTAAACCAACTAAAAAAGTTGAGCTCCAACATATATATAATTATAAATATAAGGGCTAAAGCTAGTATTGCTATTAATTTTTTCATTTTTTCTCCTTGTATAATTTTTAATTGGTAATTACCAAAACTGTTTCAACTTTATTAAAATCAACAGCTGGCTCTATCCAAGCATATCTATCTAAAACATTCTGTGTATTTACTATTTCTTTTATTTTACCAATCATTATTCCGTTTTGGATAAATTCCTCCCATTCCAGATGTTTCTACACTATCTCCTTCTGAAATGTCTGCATTTGTAGGTATATAGCTTGCTTTTAAACTATTCTCATTTAAACTTCCTTTGCAAATTATGCTATCTTCTGAATTAGTTAACTTTGCTGTAACTGAGTTTGATGTATCTATTATTGTCTGCACTTTTGCAGTACTATCATTTGCTGAAATTACATATCCGAACTAGACCTTGATCTGAAATTACCGTCATATTTGCTTCTATTCCATCTTTTTTTCCAATATTTATAATAAATGTTTTACTGTAATTACTTATATCTTTACTTATTATATATGCTGGTATTGTTTGATAATTTGAGTATTTTTCTGTTAGTCCTACATATTCTTTTAATGTTTCGTTTTCAGCTTTTATAATTTCAAGCTCTCTAAGATTTTGTGCAAGCTTTTTATTTTCTTCTTGAAGTTTTTCATTTTCTGCTTTTAATGCATCCATATTAGTAAAAAAGTTTGTGTTTCCTGATATCTTATTTTTTAGGTAAGTGTATCCATTTTGAAGTGGCATAACAATTTTCGAAAAGGCATTTTCTATGTATGATAAACTACCTGATTTTACATTCGAAAAAAAGACTAATAATATTAGTACTAATATTGTTATTCCAATCCCTATAATCTTTGACTTTTTTTTATACACTAAACCCTTTCCTTTCTAAAATTTATTTCATTCTTCTTGCATTTAATAAAACTGCCTTTAGTTTTTCTAAATCTTCTAATGTTTTACCTGTTCCTTTAACAACGCATTCTAATGGACTTTCCGCCACAAATACTGGCATTCCTGTCCTTTCACTAACTAATTTATCTAAATTTTCAATTAAAGCTCCTCCACCAGCTAAAATTATCCCTTTCTCCATTATATCTGAGGCAAGTTCTGGTGGTGTTTTTTCTAGTGTTGCCTTTATCACATCAATTATATCTCCGATTGATTCTTGCATTGCTTCTTGAACTTCTGTTGAAGTTATAATTATATTTTTAGGTAAGCCTGTGCTTAAATCTCTTCCTCTTATTTCAACTCTTTTTTCTGTCATGAGTGGAGTAGCACATCCTACTTCCTTTTTTATTTCTTCTGCTGTTGTTTCTCCAATTGCAGTATTATATTTTCTCTTTATATAATTTACAATATCTTCATCTAATTCATCTCCTGCAATTCTTAATGAATTACTTATTACTATTCCTCCAAGTGAAATAACAGCAACTTCTGTTGTTCCTCCTCCTATATCTACTATGATATTTCCACTTGGTTCTGCAACATCAAGACCTGCGCCAATTGCTGCTGCCATTGGTTCTTCCATTAAATATACTTCTCTTGCTCCTGCATGCATCACAGATTCTTCTACTGCTCTTTCTTCTACTTCTGTAATTCCAGAAGGTACACCAACTACAACTCTTGGCTTTCCTATATTATATCTTGAAGATATTTTTTCAATCAGATTTTTAAGCATTAGCCTTGTTGCTGTAAAGTCTGCTATAACTCCATCTTTCAATGGTCTTACTGCTTTTATTTGATCTGGTGTTCTCCCTAGCATTTCTTTTGCTTCTTCACCTGTTGCTTTTATACTTCCTGTTTTTCTATCTATTGCAACAACTGATGGCTCTATAAGTATTATTCCTTTTCCTTTCAATGTTACAAGTATATTTGCAGTTCCTAAATCTATTCCTATATCTTTTGAACCTAAATTAAATAATCCCATATTCAAAACCTCCTATATATATTTCATAACACTTTCACACCCATTTTCAGCGATTATAACATGATCTAACATTTGCAAGCCTAAAATTTCTGAAGCTGTGATTATTCTTCTTGTAACATTTATATCTTGTTTGCTAGGTGTAGGGTTTCCCCCTGGGTGATTATGTACAATTATTATTTTTGGTGCTCCTGTTTTTACTGCTTCATACAGAACTTCTTTTGGATCTAACATTGCAAAGTTTGTCCCTCCAAATGATATGTCTATTATTTTTTGTACAATATTTTTTATGTTTAGAAGTATTACTTTTGCTATTTCTCTTTTTTCATATTTTAGTTCATTCATTAGTAAATCTGCTACATCTTGCGAATTTTGCACAGCTATATTTTGCACATTATTTGGCTTCATCATTCTTACTGCAAGTTCGCATATTGCTTTTATCTGGATTGCTTTTATTTTTCCTATTCCCTTTATCTTGCAAAGTTCTTCTTCGCTAATATTTTGAAGAAACCTCAAATCACTTACATTTTTTTCAGTATTTAAGCTCAATATCTTTTGTGCAAGTGATATTGCTGTTTCTTCTTTAGTGCCAGTTTTTATTATTATTGCCAATAGTTCTGCATTTGATAACTTTTTTGCTCCATATATTTCTAATTTTTCATATGGTCTTTCTGATATGGGTAGCTCTTTCATTTTTAGCATGTTTAATATTTCCTTTCTTCTTCCTTGTTTTGGCCCCCATATTTAATTTTGTTAATATATTTTTTAGGTTTTTCTATAAATAAACAAGGCTATTGCCATTCCTATGATACTTGCTATGTTTATTTTTATTGAAATACCTAGTGTTAGTGTTATGATGCTTAGGTCTAATACAACTGGTTCTGCTAAGCCGAAACTTTCACCATAACCTAACCACCATAAAAAGTCTATCCCTCCTGCTAATTCTCCGAAGTAATCCTCCTACGACTATTCCTGCGAATATAAATACGATTAGTATCCATATATTTTTGTCTCTTGTCGCCATTTCTTTTGTTCCTCCATGTTTATTTTTCCTTTTTTATCTATATTATTATATATGGGTTTATGAGATTTTTCAAGTGCTAAGTAAAAAAAAGTGCGTTTTTTTTGAGGTAGTTTTGGGTAGTTTCTGTTGGTGCTGTAAAAAAACGTACTTTTTTTCTGGGATAAGGGCTGGCTCGCTTCTGCCCCCAGCCCTGTGTATGCTTGAGCAAATAGCCCTTTCTTTTGTCGTTTTTGTGTCTCCATCTTTAACGCATGTCGTAATAAAATACCATATTTTTCTGTAAATAATCATAATCCATCATCCTAAATTTTATTTCTTCTAACTATAATATCCCTTCCTCCTACTAAAGTATTACACTCCCTTTTATATACTTTGACAATTTCATAATCACTAAAAAATGCAACTAGAGCAATATGTTTCTATATCGCTCTAATTACTTTGTAAAAATATTACCCTTTAAATGACAAGACTGGTTTCTTCAGCATATCCATGTCAATGTTGCACCCCGACTGTAGTTATGGACGCAGAATCGATGATTACTGCTGTAACCGTGATCGCATGAAGAGAAACAGCCGGCCATGGGTTGAGGTGATGTTATTAGGGCAGTTAGTGAATGAGTTTTTGTGAACTGTATAAGTCTTACCGCAATTGTTGCAAGGGACTCTTAGGTAGGACGTTTGGCCGTTGTCTGTCAAGCACATTCCATGTGTCGAGCAAATGTAACCTGATATCGTAAAGGTGTGCCACCCGTTAGATACTTGACACTGATTATCACCGACCTTGAGTCGTCGTCGCTTGACCGGTCCATGATCCATAGTATAATTTTCCGCCGCAATCGCTACAGACAATACCTGAATTCCCGACATAGAGTGCAGTTATTCTTTTTTGTCCCTGTGCAAGAGTTAGTGATTCCTGAGCAATATGTTCTATCATTTCCTGTTGCAGAAATTGGGTTGCTTTTGCTGTCTGTTACTTCTACTCTCCATGAATAAGTCTGTGTTGTATATTCTGCTAGTCCTGTTTTAGGCGTAAAGGTTACATAGTTTCCGCTTGTTCCAGTTTTTGTGTCCATTGCTGCACTACTTCCTCCCCAGTAGAGTTTGTATGTTAGTGTTTGAGTTGGGCTGTCGTTATCATATGCTCTTGCTCTTATTGTCATGCTTGTTGTTGTTTTGCTTGAGCAGCTTGTTGTTAAATTATATGGTGGGGTGTTTGCTACTTTTGTTGTACCTGTTGTTTGTGCACTGTTTGTTCTTCCTGCTCCGTCTGTTACTGTTACTTTTAGGTCGTAGGTTTTTCCATCACTTAGTCCTGTATAGCTATTATTTGAAAATGTTGCTGTTTTCCATGTGGTTTCGCTTTGGAGTTTGTATTCGT